>MEGM01000100.1 GCA_001725505.1 Rubrivivax sp. SCN 70-15
CACGCTGGCTACGTTGTAAGCCGGCAGCGGCCATTTTCAGTGGGCCATCGCAACCAATGGCGGGCGGCTCTTCATGCTGACCTTGTCAATCCGATTGACAAGCCTATCGCCCAGGCCTTAGCCGCCCACGAACCCCAGCAGCTTCAGCGAGGCCACGGGAGCTAGCCGCCGGGGGCCGCCCGTCAACGGGCGCACGTACATGCAGCCAGCGTGGTCGGGGACCACCGACACCACCAGCTGGTAGTCATGGCCCTCGAACTCCACGTGGACGCGTTGATCGGACCTGATGGGAGCATCGGGGGATACCGGGCGGGTAGAGACGCCGCGAGGGTCAGCCGGTGATGCATGGCCCCTCGGCGGTGCCTGCGTGGCTGCATCTGCCCCTGGATCGTCGTCGGCCGCGTCGGCGGCGCCGGTCGGCTGCGCGGCGGCGCCCGCAGGCGCAGGCACGGGTGCCATGCGGCGTTCCAGCGTTGCACGAAACTCTGCCAGTCGGTCTCGGGTGATCGTGGGTTGCTGAGCGGCCCAAACCTCCACCGCATCGCCATGCTCGCCATGCAGGCGCCGAAGGTCGTAGAGCTCGTTGGTTCCTCGGCACCGGCCCTCTCGGTAGGCCTGGAGCAGCCAGTCCGGCGGCTCGATCAACGCGGTGGCCAGAGTCACCCACTGCCGGCTCTTGCCAAGCCGCTTGGCGATCTCGGCCTGGTTGTCGCCCAACGCGATCCGCTTCTGCACGAACAGCGCCAACTCGAGCGGCCTGAGGCCTTCGCGCTGCTCGTTCTCGATCACCTGGTCGTAGCTGTCCGCCGTGGTGTCGATGAAGGCAGGGATCTCGGCCATATCGGCCATCTTCGACGCGCGCAGTCTGCGGGCGCCGAAGTTGAGCATCCAGCGGCCAGGCGCCTGCAAGTTCGGTCGCACGGAGATGGGCTGTCGCACTCCACGGCTGCGGATCGTCTCGGCCAGGTCTTCGAGGCGGTTGTCTTCGAACTCACGGCGCGGTTGATCCGGATCCTCGTCAATCGACGCGACGGGCAGCATCAGCGGCTGGCCTGTGTTCTCCAGGGTCGGCGCGTCCAGCGCCGCCAGGTCGTCAAGCTGCAGCGGCATGGTTCGCCTCCGCAGTCTTGGCGGGCGCCATGACGATGTCGCCGATACGCAGCAGGCTGGGCTCGATCTCGCGCCAGGCATCTCGTGCTGCGGTCTTCTTCATCTCCCACAGCACGGCACCCTCGGCCTGAGCCTCGGCGATGCACGAACGGCGCGGCATCGAGGCGAAGTCGCCCGGTCCGTCGCCAATGCGGATCATCAGCGGGTGGTACTGCTGGACAACCTGCAGGAAGTTCGCCTTCTGGAACGGTGTCGGCTCGACCAGCGTCGGCAGAAGGCCGATCAGCACCAGCTTCGAGTTCAGCACCGCCTTGATCTTGCGGAGGCCGACACGCTCGTGATTGAGCAGCCCGCTGACGCCGTCCATCGCCTCCTGGTTGAGCTGGATCGGCGACAGCACGAAGTCCGCCGACGCGAGCGCTGCGATCACTCGGATGTCGGGGTTCGGGTTGGTGTCGATCACGCACACATTGAAATCGCCATTCACGACGGCGAGGAAGCTGCGGAAGTTGCGGGCGAACGGCGTGTGCTGGGTGGGCTGCCGCTCCAGCCCGAGCAGCATCCGGTCGCCTGGCACCAGCACGAAGGGCTGGGCCGGCAACGCGTGCGCGGTGCCGGTCATCAGCGCATCGGCGCCGAAGGCCGCAGGCGCGGCGCGGCCGGACAGGCGCAGCGGCTTGGTGAAGTTGCCCTGGTGGTCCAGGTCGATGGCCAGCACCCGCTGGCCACGGTGGGCCAGGTGGTGGGCGAGCAGCGTGGCGACGGCACTCTTGCCGACACCGCCTTTCTGGTTGCACAGCACCAGTGTCTTCATCGGAATACCTCCTGCCCATGCGTTCAAGGGTGCGGGCACGAGGCACCGGCCCGCGAGGTGGGCGCGCGGCTGCGGCCGGTGGTGTTTGATCTGCCCGGCAGCCGGCCCCTCGATGGGCCGATGCCGGGCCGCGCGAGCCGGCCGAAACGAAGTGCAGGCCGGCGAGCGCGCGTATCCGGAGTCACGCACCGACGCGAACGCGCCAAGCGCATGGTCAGGCCGATACAGGGCGGCGGCAGCGATGAATCTCAGCGAAGAATCATCGGTGTCATGGTGGCGCCGGATCAGTCGCCTTCAGGCCAGCGCAAGCCCCAGCGCTCGATGACGGCCCGCACGCGGGCGTCACCGTCGGGGATGAGCGTGTGCAGGTCGGCACGGCCCCAGCGCAGCGCATCCATGCAGCACAGCATGTCGTTGCTGATGGCGATATCGACGGCGCGAAGCTCGAACAGGTCGAGCTGGAAGGCCTGGCCGTTGTACGTCGCGGCCAGGAAGCGCACGATGCGCGAAATTTGGCCGGAGTCGCGCGTCTCGGCCAGCTTCAACAGCCGCGCGAAGGCCTGGGCGCCGGCCTGGGTCGCCTGGAGCGACAGCGCATCGCAGGCGGCGATCTCGGCATCGATGTTGTCGTGGCCCACAGGAGGCTCCGCGGGTGCTTGTGGGAAGGCCGGCCCGATGGTCGGGCCGGCCGGCGGCGCCGGAGGCGATGACTTTCATCGGAAAGTCATCGCCGTTCGCTCAGCCCTTCAGCTTGCGCATCTCCTCGGCCAGCATCCACAGCGCACGGTTCAGGCTCACGCCGCGGTCGATGCTGCCCACGGGCCGGGTCTGCAGCCGGCGACCCTGGGCGCTGCGGCCGGGCTGCCCACCGCGGATCACGTTCTCCTGCACGCGCTGGAACGTCGTCCACAGGCTGTGCCCGATGTCCTCGGGCCGGCGCGCCTCGATCAGCTGCTCGGCGGTGACGGGGGCCGGACGGTGCCCGCCGGTGTCCTCCACGCCGCGCTCACCGAATCGCAGCGCCAGGGCGGCCGTCGCGAAGGCGATCTCTTCGGGCGGCTCGAGCTGCAGCGCCTTCATCGCCTCGGTGTGCTCGCCCACCGCCTCGAACTCGTCGAGCACGCGGAACGCGCCTTCGATCACCTCGCCCTGGATGTTGCCTTTGTGCGGGATGCGGATGTCATCCACCACCTCGCCCACCACCAGGCCGTTGCAGCAGACGAAGCGGAACATTCCGGCGAGCATCTGGTACGAACTGGCGCCGTCGTGGCTGTTGATCAGGATGATCTCGTTCGCCTCGGGCCGGGTCTGCACCTGCCCGGCGTGGCGCATGCGGATCATGTGCTTGGTGAACTCCGCCTTGCCTTCGACGCGGCTCTGGCCCTGGGCGACCATGAAGGGCTCGAAACCCTCCTTGCGCAGGCCGCGCAGGACATCGATGGTGGGGATGTAGGTGTAGCGCTCGGAGCGGCTCGCGTGCTTGCCCTCTGCGAAGATGGACGGCGCCGCGGCGCGCATCTGGTCTTCGCTCAGGGGCTGGTCGCCACGCATCACGCGGGTGTTGCGGGCAAAGCGGGTCGCAAGGGTCGGGGTCGAGTACATGATGGTTTCCTTCGGTCGTTGAATGAGGGTCGAAGGGCGGGCGCGGCTCGTTGGCTTCACGCCCACCCGGTGAGAGTTCAGGCGTCGGCGTGCGCCGGCTGGCGTGCGCTGCGGGGCTTGCGGCTCGCGGCCGGGGTGCTGGGGCGCTCGGCGCTGGTGGTGCCGCCTTCGGCACCGGTGCCACCGTTGCGGCGGGCTTCGGACTCGGCACGGCTGTCGAGGTAGTCGATCTCCTCGGCCGTGAACGCCATCCCGTAGACGGTCTCGCCGTCCTTCTCGTAGTTGTTGTTGCGCAGCCGGCCGACGATGTTGACGTGCGAGCCCTTGCTCAGGTACTCGGCGGCGTTCTCGGCCTGCTTGCCCCACAGCGTCCACTGGATCGCGGTGGATTCCTCCTCGCGGGCTTCACCCGAACCGCGCCGCGTGTTGCTGATCGCGGTCAGCACGGCCTTGGCGATCTTGCCTTCGCGGCCGTTGACGAATTCGAGCTTGACGGCCCCGGCCAGGTGCGCGTGACGCTGGATGACAGAAACGTTTGCCATGGTGAACTCCAATCGAGAGCAACCAGCCGGGTCCCGGTCCGGGTTCCCTGAAAACTGATCCTCTCGCTCGGACTCCCTTGCTCCCGCCCACGGGCGGGCGGGGGGTGGGCATGGCCCCTTCCCTCACGGGAAGGGGTTGGGGATGGGTGGTGTTCTTAAGCAGCCGAAGCAGTGAGCCGGTTTCCCGGCCCACCGCTTGAAGATCCCCCCACAAGTCCCCCTCGCAATTCGACGGGGGCGCGTGGGGGGAGCGCGGTGGGACGACTGGCGCACGGGCTGCCCCTTCCCCGCGGTCGGCGCAGCGTCGCGGCCGATGTGCCAGCTTGCCTGGCGCAGCGGTTGCAGCGCAGCCGGCCGAATACTCACGAGCAGCGGCGCCTCTGCGGCCGACGTGCCACCGAGCGAAGCGAATGGCGCGGCGGTCGAGCCGCTGCGAGCACTTCCACGCATTCGGCCTTCAGCGGCCCGGCTCCGGGCTTGGCGGGTGACCGGGGTGGCGTTCGGGACGCGCGAGCACCGAGCGGAGCGCAGCGCAGCGAACTGCGAGCCGGCCCGATCGCCAAGCGGGCGTCGGTCATGCGCAGCATGACGGACGAAGAAGCCCGCTTGTCCCCGGGCACGGGAAAGGGCCGCCGCGTGCCTCAGCCGGCTCTGCCGGCCTGACCGTGTTGCGTCAGGGATGGAAGCCCGTCAGGGGCGAGACGCCGGTACCCCGGTGGCTCGACGCGCAGCGCGACAGCCCGGCCCCGCGCAGCGGGGAGGCGCCCAGGCCCACCGGGACCTGGAAGCACCGGCGCCATCGCATCCGCCGCACGCGCCGCCCGCAGCGCACGCGGCCTCTGCGCCCCTCCAAACCTTGCTCGCTGCAACGCCACCGTCGACGACACCTGACTCGCGCTTCTAGACTCCGATACACGACCACCCATCCGCCAAGGCCAGGCTTCGGCCGAACCGGCACCCAACCGCAGTGAAGGGACTCAATGACCAGATTCGTCATCGGCGCTGATGTCGCACTTCACCTGGCCCAGACAAAAGCCGTGGTGCCGACCATGCACCAGCTACTGGCCCCCACGCTGATCCGCTCGCAGGTGCTGGCCGAGCTCTATGCCCGCGTTCAACGCGGCGAACTCGACCGGAAGACCGCCGAGCGCCAGCTCGACCACCTGCGGGCCCTCCGCCTGCGGTTGCTCGGCGACCGCGTCCTGCAAGGCCTTGCGTGGAAGATCGCCGACCAACTCCGCTGGCCGGACACCTTCATGGCCGAGTACATCGCCCTGACCCAGCTCCAGGCCGACGCCTTCGTCTGCATGGACGCGGCACTGGCGCGTGCCGTCAGCGGCATCGTGAAGCTGGCGTCCGTCGACGACCTGATGGCAAGCGCCCAACCCCGGTGACCTCGCCCGGAGGCACTACGATGACTCCAACAAGACCGGGAGGGAGAACACCATGAACCCGAACGACAACGACGACAGCCGATCCGTCGCCCTCTACTGGGACTTCGAGAACCTGCACGCCGGCCTGATGGAGGCCAAGTACGGCGAAGGCGCCTACGCCAAGCAGGACAACCGCTTCAAGGTCCAGGAACCGCTGATCGACGTCCAGGCCCTGGTCGAACTCGGCGCCTCCTTCGGCCCTGTCGCCATCAACCGCGCCTACGGCAACTGGCAATACTTCGGCCGCTACCGCGACGCCCTCCTGCAGAGCGCCGTCGAGCTCATCCAGCTTTTCCCGCCAGGTGCATCCGCCAAGAATGGCGCCGACATCAAGCTCTGCCTCGACGCGACCGAGGACATCAGCCGCTTCGCCCACATCGGCACCGTCATCATCGTCGGCGGCGACAGCGACTTCATGCCCGTGGCCCAGAAGATCAAGGCGGCAGGACGCACCCTGATCGGCATCGGCAACCGCCGCAACACCAACAAGCACTGGGCCAAGAGCTGCCACGAGTTCCGCTACTACGACAGCCTGGTCGAAGCCCCCAGCACGGAAGAAGCACCCAAGCCCAGCGAAGCCAGGGACACCCCACCGCCGCCGCCGGCCGACCCGGCCGCCGAGATGCTCAAGCGTGCCGTTCGCCTCCTCGCCGAGACCAAGGGCGAGGCCTGGGTCAACAAGGGATCCGTGTGGCACATGATCAAGCGCCTCGACCCTACCTTCGACCCCAAGGACCACGGCCACGCCAACTTCGCCGAGATGGTCAAGGCCATGGACGCCGTCGTCGAGATCAAGAAGGGCGAGACCGACCACATGCTCCGCGTACGCTGAACACGGCTGTGTGGCCCACTCACCTGCGGGCAACGCGGCTGCCTCCCCGACTTCGGATCCACGGTCCAGGCTGAAAGCGGCGGGCATGCCCAAGGTGCTTTTCGACTTCACCGACACGAAATCGACGGACGAGTGGTACGCCATCGACGACCGAGTGATGGGCGGCGTCTCGCGCAGCACTCTGCGCAGAGACCCAGCCGGGCACGCCGTGTTTGAAGGCGAAGTCTTGCTGGAACGCAACGGCGGCTTCGCCTCCGTGCGATCCAGCCCAGGCGATCGTGGCCTCCCCGGCGCCGAGACCTGCCTGATCGAGGTGCGCGGCGACCCCAAGCAGTTCAAGCTCAGCCTCCTCACCGACGACGGCTTCGACAGTGTCAACTTCCAGGCAAGCTTCAACCCCACGGCCGGCACCTGGCGCACCCTCCAACTGCCGCTGGCTGGGTTCCGCGCCACCTTCCGCGGACGAGAGGTACCCGATGCACCGCCGCTCGACCCTGCACGCATCCGCCAAGTCGGCCTGATGATCGCCGCGCGGCAGGCCGGCCCCTTCGCGCTCGACATCAGGCGGATCAGCCTCGACTGATGCGCATGCGAAAGCAACGAAGCAAGTCGGGGCGCGGCGAGACGCCCCGCACAAGCCTCACAGCAGCCCAAGCTCGGCGAACGAACGCACATCGGCGCCCGCCACCACCAGGTGATCGAGCACCCGGACGTCCACCAGCGCCAGCGCCGTCTTCAGGGTCTGCGTCAGGAACTCGTCGGCACGACTCGGCTCGGCCGCGCCTGAAGGATGGTTGTGCGCAAGGATCACCGCCGCGGCGTTCACCGCCAGCGCCTCCTTGACCACCTCGCGCGGGTACACCGAGGTCTGCGTCACCGTGCCGCGGAACATCTGCTTCAGCGCGATGATGCGGTGCTGCGCATCCAGGAACAGCACGCAGAACACCTCGTGCTCCAGCACACCGATCTCCAGGCGGAGATGGTCCTTCACCGCCTGCGGCGACGACATCGTGGCGCCACGCCGAACCCGCTGCGACAGCACGCGTCGCGCCTGGGACAGCACCTCCTCGGCGCGCGCAGGACGGTACTGCCCGTCGACATCACGCACCAGCAGCGCGGCATCAGCAGTAGAAGGGGAAGTCATCGACATGGCGAACTCCGGTCTGTGTCGGGCGGGATTGCCCGAGACCGGAGCACCACGGCGCAGCGCAGCTGTCAGGGTTCGAAGACGGCCGCAGGCCGCAAGCGCTCGCCCCGCGAGCGCGCAGACCTTGACGGCGAGAACGGCGTGGTAGCGTGGGTCGTCACGGCAAGCCCAACCACGCACGCCACCGACCAGTGCCTCGAATCGACGGCGTCGCCGGCATGGCGCGGCGACCGCGCCATGCCGGCCCCTGGTCACTTCACATCAGCCTCGTCGACGCGTCGGCCGAAGCGGTCCTGAGCCCACTCGGCGGCGTCTCCGACCGAGGACATCACCCGGCACGGAAACTCGCGCTCGATCGCGAGGTGCCGCTGCTTCAGCAGCGTGTGCATGGGGCCATCCGTCAGGAGTACGTCGCAGTAGCCCAGTGCCGCCTCGGCATGATGAAAATCGAACAGGTCGTTGGCATCGACCTTCTGCGTGCGATTCCACCGCACCGCCGCATGCGTCAATGCGCCTGCGTGCAGCGTGCGCAGAGCGCGCTTGCCGATGGGCTTGCGCACGGCGGCGCGAAGCAGGCCGAGGCACTGGCGGAAGATGATCTCCCGCTGTTCCGCTGAAGGCTCGATGTCCGGGCCCAGTGCTTTCCTGGCCATGTCGTGCAGCACGTCTGCCGCAATCGGTGCGGCGACTTCCAGGACACCGTTGATCTCGTCCCGATAGACCTGAGCGAAGCTCTTCATCGAGGCGGCGTGCACCGCGTTGTCGCGATTGAGTCGGATGGCCAGATCGCCGAAGGATGACTCCGGCGGCCAGGCGTTCCCGATGGTCTCGACCATCATCGACAACGGGATTTCCCAGAGGTGATCGAAGAACGCCTTCTGGATCACGAGCCGTTCTTCTGGCGCAAATGCCTGCGGAACCGGGTGTTGAACACCCAGGACGAACGCGACCTTGGTCCACACCAACTGCTCCAGCGGATACACGCTGTGACCGGCGTTTGCGTGGAGGAAGTGCGCCACCTCGGTCGCCACACGAGTCGGCTCCGGGCTGAGCGAGACACCGCAACTCAGTTCGTCGATCAACTCGGCCGTGGCGATCCGGGTGACCGGGTCCGTCTGCTTCATCAACTCGAGGAACAGCACATCGCTGATGGGGCAGACCAGCCGCCCCGCGGAAACTCCTGCGGCGAGGGAGGCCATCAAGGCCGATGCACCCGTCGGGCTCGGCTCATTCATTCGCGCTGTCCGAAGGTGGATCCAGAAGCATTTATCGAGGTAGACCCGCTCGCGCGCGGTCACCCATTCACCGAGTTCGGTGACCCGGCGCCGGACATGCTGCTCGACCGTCACCTGGGGGGTGGCACGGTGGAACGCCAAACGGTCTGCGATGCGGGCGGGAGTCACGGGCAGAGTGGTCGTGGCAAGGCAGGCGCGCAGCCTTCAGTGGTCACGTGGCGAGCGGACGTCTAGCCAGCGCCAGACGCCGCCGTCTCGCGGTTCATCCTTCGCAGCTTGTCCGCGTGTTCTCGGCGATGTCGAGGCGGGCAGGAGAAGACTACTGTATAAATAACCATACCACCTTGCCATGACCACCAGCCCGACCCACTGCTGCCGGATGTGCGGCGCCACCAGCTACCGTCGGGTCCTCGCGCGGGACGAGGGCGGTGCCATGCGGGCCACCGAGCTCTATCAGTGCTCCGGTTGCAGCGTTGTCTTCGCCGATCCCAGGGCATGGCGGGAAGGTGGTGGCGATGCGGTGCCTGACGCTCCTGTCGTCAGGCCGCTGACTCCTTTGCCGCCAGCGGCAGACCAGCGGCCCATCGGCGTGCCGGACTTTGCCACCTATGGCATCGCCTCCGTGCCGAGGTCGACCAAGGCCTGAGTACCGTCTTGGCCCAGGCCGGTCGCGTGCCGGGAGCCGCAGGTGCGAGCGCAATCGTTTCGTTTGTTGCGATTTTCGTTTGTTTCGTTTATAGTGTCGGCGCATCCTCATGGATCCACCGGAGCCTGACATGACCACCACCGCCCAGACCAAGATGACGCTTCCCGTAGAACGGGAAGTGCAGGCTGCCGTCCAGGGCCAGCGAGCCTTGGCCGCTGTGCTGGCCACCCGGCTTGAGACCCAGCACATCCAGATCTTCGACGACAGGAACCAGGCTCATCAGGTCGAGTTGCCGACGTCCGCGCTTCGCTTGCTCCTCGACATCCTGGCCGAACTGGCCGAAGGCAACGCCGTCAAGGTGGTGCCTGTGCACGCCGAGCTGACGACGCAGGAGGCAGCGGACATGCTCAACGTCTCCCGGCCTCACCTGGTCAAGCTCCTTGAGGAGGGCGGGCTGCCCTTCCACAAGACTGGAAAGCATCGCCGCGTGCGTTTCGCCGACCTGATGCAGTTCAAGGCGCACCGCGAACAGGCCAGCGAGGACGCGATGGCGCAGTTGGCCAAGCAGGCCCAGGAGCTGGGCATGGGCTACGAATGAGGCAGTCGCAGTTCACGGCCGTCTACGACGCCTGTGTCCTGTATCCCGCGCCGCTTCGGGACTTCCTGATGTGGCTCGGGCTCTCGGGTCGCTTTCGTGCGCGTTGGAGCCCGCAGATCCATGACGAGTGGAAACGCAACCTGCTGGCCAACCGGCCCGATCTCACCCGCGACCAGCTCGACCGCACCTCCGGCTTGATGGACCTGGCCATCCCGGACGGGCTGGTCACGGGCCATGAGTCGCTCATCGCCGGCCTGACCCTGCCGGACCTCGATGATCGTCATGTGCTGGCCGCCGCGATCCGATGCAACGCCAGCGTGATCGTCACCTTCAATGAGAAGGACTTCCCGGCGACTTCCCTCGCGCCCTATGGCATCGAGGCACAGCACCCCGACCTCTCCGTCGACAACCTGTTCGATCTCGATCAGGCGGCAGTCGTTGCCGCAGCTCAGCGCCAGCGCGCCCAGCTCAGGAATCCACCATTGGACGTTGACCGCTACCTTGAAG
>MEGM01000101.1 GCA_001725505.1 Rubrivivax sp. SCN 70-15
CCTTGAAGGACGCTCCGGCCGGAAGGCCGGCCCGACAGTCATGCTGGCGCCCCCTCTCGGAGGGGGCTGGGGGGAGCAGTGCGCTACGGCCCTGGCCCGAAGCGGCCAACGGCCGCTCCGGGCCGAGAGCGGCTGTTCCTTCCTAGTCGTTCAAACGCAATTCGGCGTCAGGCCGGCTGCACCTGGAGCCGGCCGTGCCGGTCGGCCAGGGTCTTGGCCAGCAGCGCGGTCACCGCATGGATCGCGTCGATCGTCGGCGTCGGCGTCTCGGTGATGCGCGCCAGCTCGACGACGCTGCCCACCAGCGCCTGCAGCTCGAGCGCGCGGCCGTTCTCAACGTCCATCAGCATCGAGGTCTTGTGCGCCCCGACGGCCTCGGCGCCGGCGATGCGCTGCTCGAGCGAGACTTTGAACTCGACGCCGAGCTTCTCGGCCACCGCCCTGGCTTCGGTCATCATGCGCGCGGCCAGGTCGCGGCTCGGGGGGAAGCGGCAGATCTCCTCGAGCGTCGCGTGCGTGAGCGCGCTGATCGGGTTGAAGCTCACGTTGCCCCACAGCTTGACCCACAGCTCGCTGCGGATGTCGCGCGCGATCGGTGCCTTGAAGCCGGCGGCCATCATCGCCTTGCTCAGCGCCTCGATGCGCGGCGTGCGCTGGCCGTCGAGCTCGCCGAGCGTGAAGCGGTTGCCCTCGATGAGCCTGACGACGCCCGGCTCCACCAGCTCGGCTGCCGGGTAGACGATGCTGCCGATGAGGCGCTCCACCTCGATGCCTGCGGCCAGCGCGCCGTCGGGGTCGACGCTCGCCAGCGTGCGCCCGTCGAAGGCCCCGCCCAGGCGCTGGAAGTACCACCAGGGCAGGCCGTTGATCATCGTCACGACCATCGTCTCGGGCCCGAACAGCGCGCGCAGCCCCGGCAGCAGCTCGCGCACCTGGTGCGCCTTGGTCGTGAGCAGCACCACGTCCTGCGCGCCGGCCTCGGCCGGATCCTGCACCGCGCGCACGCTGCGCGCGAGCTGGCTGCTGCCGTCGGGCAGCAGCAGCCGGAAGCCCTGCGCGTTGATCGCGGCGAGGTTGCGGTTGCGCGCGATGAACGTGACCTCCTCGCCGGCCAGTGCCAGCTTGGCGCCCAGGTAGCCGCCGATGGCGCCGGCGCCGACGATCGCGATCCTCATGGCCTAGAACTCCCCCGCCACGTGGGAGCCGAAGCCCAGGCCGATGCGCTGCGCCAGGCCGATGCGCTGCAGCTTGCCGGTGGCACCCTTGGGCAGTTCGTCTACGAACACGATCTTCTTCGGCACCTTGTAGCCGGCCACGCGCTGCGCGACGAACTGCTGCAGCTCGCGTTCACTGCATTCGTGGCCTTCGTGCAGCACCACCATCGCAGCCACCTCTT
Source organism: Rubrivivax sp. SCN 70-15 (assembly GCA_001725505.1). GTDB lineage: Bacteria > Pseudomonadota > Gammaproteobacteria > Burkholderiales > Burkholderiaceae_C > Rubrivivax. Next base: position 1,397 of record MEGM01000101.1, read on the forward strand.
CGCCCAGGCGCTTGTGCGGCGCGCCGAACACGACCACCTGCGCGACCGAGACATGGTCGAGCAGGATCTCGTCGATCTCGCGCGGACTGACCTTCTCGCCGCCGCGGTTGATGATCTCCTTGAGCCGGCCGGTGATGCTGAGGTAGCCGTCGGCGTCCATCACGCCCTGGTCGCCGGTGCGGAACCAGCCGTCGACGAAGGCCTCGGCGTTGGCCTTCGGGTTGTTCTCGTAGCCGGCGGTGACGTTGGGCCCGCGGATCACGACTTCACCGACCTCGCCCGGACCCAGCCATTCACCGCCCTCGCCGCGGATGCGGATCTCGGGGCCGGCGGCGCGCCCGACCGCGCCGGGCTTGCGCGCCAGCGGCGGCAGCGGATTCGACGCCATCTGGTGCGCCGCCTCGGTCATGCCGTAGGACTCGATCAGCGGCGCCTTGAACATCTCCTCGAGCTGCTGGATCAGCTGCGGCGGCATCGCCGCCGACGACGAGCGCACGAAGCGCAACGGATGGCGCGCCAGCACCTCGGCGTTGTGCCGGCCGCGGCTGGCGATCGCCAGGTGCATCGTCGGCACGGCCGTGTACCAGGTCGGGTTCGCCTCGTCCATCCACTTGAAGAAGCGCAGCGCGTTGAAGCCCGGCGTGCAGAACACTTGCGAGCCCGCCGACACCGGCGCCAGCAAGCCGGCAATCAGGCCGTGGATGTGGAACAGCGGCATGATGTTCAGGCCGACATCCCGTGTCGTGAACTGCAGCGTCGTCGCGATGTGCCCGGCCGACGCACACAGGTTGGCCACCGACAGCGGCACCCGCTTGGGCCGCGAGGTCGTGCCCGAGGTGTGCAGCACCATCGCCAGGTCTTCGGCCCGTGACGGGCCGGCGCTGGCGCAGGGCGCGGCGGGGCCGGCGTCGAGGCTGAACCGGCCCGCCGCGGCGCCTTCGGCCACCGTCAGCTCGATCAGCTTCACCCCCAGCTTGCGTGCCGCCTCCACTGCCGGCGACGTGCTGGCGCGCTCGACGATCAGCGCCTTGGCCTGCAGGTCGTCCAGGTAGAACTCGAATTCGTCTGCGCGGTAGGCCGGATTCAGCGGCGCGCTCGTCACCGCACTGGCGCAGGCGAGAAAGCAGGTGGCCATCTCGGGGCCGTTGGGCAGCACGATCGCGACCCGGTCGTTGCGGCCGATGCCGGCCGCATTCAGCGCCGCGGTGGTGGCCGCGACCTGGGCGCGCAGCCCGCGGTAGTCGAGCGCCGGGCGGCCCGGGGCCGCGATGGCGATGGCGTCGTCGGCGCCGGCTTGCAGGAGGTCTGTCAGTGTCATGGTTCGATCGCGATGGCGCCGCCGGGTCCCGCGGCAGCGGGTGGGCGACGCGGGGTGGCGGCGTCTGGGTCCGATGACGGGGATTTTCGTCGATCTCGCGGCCACGGGCCGAAGCCCGCCGCGAGAAGCGCCTTGGCAGCCGGCAGCAGGGCATCGGTCAAGGCACGGCGGGCGATGCCCGAACGCGCGACGGCTTCCGGGGCCGGCCCCGTGGAGCGCCTGGCTGCCCCGAACGGATGCGCGCCCGCCACTTCGGCGGAAGGCTGCGCAGGTAGGCGACGATCGCGTCCAGATCCTGGGCGCTCATCCGGACGTAGGACGGCACGCCCATCGGCGGCTTCAGATGGCTGCCGTCAGGCCCCAGCGCCGCAGCCGGCGATCGACTCGACCTGGCCGCGGCCGCGGCCGGACGGGGGGGTGGCGCGCCCCTTGCATTCGTCCCCGCCGTCGACCACTTCGCCCCGCGCCCCGGGGCCCGCAGCATGAACCCGACCCGGCACCAGAGGGTGGACGTCTTCCGAATCGGCTGCAGCGGCCCGGGCGACCTGAGCGCCGCGCGCTCGCTGATCGACGCCGGCGAGCTGGCGCCGCGGGACATCGTCGCGGTGATGGGCAAGACCGAGGGCAACGGCTGCGTCAACGACTACACGCGCGAGTACGCGGCGCAGGCCTGGTGCCAGCTGCTCGCACCGCACCTGGGCTGTGCGCCGGCCGAGGTGGAGCAGCGCGTCGCGCTCGTGATGTCGGGCGGCACCGAGGGCGTGCTGTCGCCGCACTTCACGGTGTTCGCGCGGCGCTGGGTGGACGGCGCGCCGGTGCACCGGATGAAGCGTCTGGCGATCGGCATCGCGTCGACACGCGACTTCGCACCCGAGGAGATCGGCCGCACGGCGCAGATCGACGCGACTGCGCAAGCGGTGCACGCGGCGATGGCCGATGCCGGCATCGCGGACACGGCCGACGTGCACTTCGTCCAGGTCAAGTGCCCACTGCTGACCGCAGTGAAGGTGAACGAGGCGCTGCGACGCGGCGCATCCCCGGTGACGCGCGACAGCTACGAGTCGATGGGCTGTTCGCGCGGCGCCTCGGCGCTGGGCGTCGCGCTGGCGCTCGGCGAACTGGCGCGCGACGCGGTCGACGATGCCACCGTGCTCGCCGACCCCACGCTGTTCTCGTCGCGCGCGTCGGCGTCGGCCGGGATCGAGCTGCAGGGCAACGTCGTCATCGTGCTCGGCGAGGCGGCCGGGGCGGCGTCGCCCTTCGTCATCGCGCACACGGTGATGCGCGACGCCGTCGACGCCGCGGCGGTGCGCACGCTGCTGCGCGAGCGCTTCGGCCTGGACCCCGACCGCGACGCCGAGGCACTGGCGGCCAGGCTCGTCAGCCTGCTCGCCAAGGCCGAGGCCGGCCCCGACGGCCGCGTACGCGGCCAGCGCCACACGATGCTCAACGACTCGGACATCAACGCCACGCGGCACGCACGCGTCGTCGTCGGCGGCGTGCTCGCGTCGGCGGTGGGCCAGACCGCGTTGTACGTCTCGGGTGGCGCCGAACACCAGGGTCCACCCGGGGGCGGGCCGGTGGCGACCATCCTGCGCGTCGAGCCGGAGGCCGTGGGCTGAGGGGCATCGTTGGGTCGACGGCCATTCGCGCCTTTGTCACCGAAGGGTGCGGTCGCACCGTCCGACACCGCCCCGGGCAATGACCGTCTTCGAGACCTTCTATTCGGCCGAATGCGCGACGGCCAGCGACTGGCCGCTTTCGACCCCAACCGGGCACCGGACAGCCAATTGCAATTCCAGGTGCAAATCGCAGACGAAGCGAGTTCCCGGTCAACCAGGTCGGGCGTGCACCGCATCGTCAGGGCGCCGAGGGAAATGGCCGCGAGTCGCAATCTCGCGCGGCACACTGAGACCGAGTACACCTTGCCGGTGAATCCGTCGGACCCGATTGACCGCCCGGGTTAACGCGCAGCGAGAATCTCGCCGATCAGCAACGCCAGGCGATCGAAGCTGTCTTCCTTGTTCATCAGCGTGACATCGCCGATCGCGGCGGCACCGCGCCTGAGGTCCTCGGACAGGTAGCCGGACGCGAGCACGATGGGCAGCGTGGCATCGCGTTGGCGGATCGCCGCGGCCAGGGTCAGGCCCGTCATCCCCGGCATGTTGTGATCGGTCACGACCAGATCCACCTCGGCCGGCGCGGCGGACAGCATGCTCAAGGCCACCTGCCCGCCGGGGCAGGTGCGCACGTGGAACCCGTCGCGCTGCAGCATGGCCTCCACGGTCATGCGGATCAGTTCGTCGTCATCGACCACGAGCACGCGGCGGCCCCGGCCGCGCACGCGCGACGCGCGGTCGGCATCGGGCACCGCGACCGGCCGGGGGCGGGTGCCGGCCCAGGGCAGGAAGATGTCGAAGCCGGTGCCCCTCCCCGGAGAGCTGCGCACGGCGATCTGTCCGCGGTGTTCGGCCACGATGCCATGGACCACAGCCAGGCCGAGCCCGGTGCCGCCGTCCTGCGTACGCGTGGTGAAGAAGGGCTCGAAGATACGCTGCAAGGTCGCGCCGTCCATGCCCGCACCGGTGTCCTCGACGCTGAGCCGCGCGCGCATCTCGCCGCGCCACGGTGTCAGCCCCGGCATCAGTCCCGCCGGCGCCTCGCCTTCGATCAGACCCCAGGACACCTCGATTCGGCCGCTGCCGTCCACCAGGGCCTGCCAGGCATTGGTACACAGGTTCATCAGAACCTGGTCGAGTTGCGAGGCATCGCCCTGCACGACGAGCGGCGCACCGGCGTCACCGACGATGCCGATCTCGACGCTCGACGGCAGCGTGCTGCGCAGCAACGACACGCAATCGCGCGCCAGCGCGGCCAGGTCCACCCATTCCAGCCTCTGCGGCTGGCGCCGGCTGAAGGCCAAGATCTGGCGTACCAGCTCGCGTGCGCGGCGGCCGGCGCGGTCGATCTGCATCAGCCGTGACGCGACCGGGTGGTCCGGCTCGATCTCGTCCTGTGCCAGGCCGGCATTGCCGAGGATGGCACCGAGTACGTTGTTGAAATCGTGCGCGATGCCGCCCGCCAGCGTGCCGATGGCCTCCATCTTCTGCGCCGCGCGCAAGCGCCGTTCGAGTTCGCGCCGCTCGGCCTCGGCCTGAACGCGCTCACTGATCTCGCGGAAGACGATCACGGCACCGATCAAGCGGCCGCTCGTGTCGACGATCGGGCCGGCAGCGTCGTCCACCGGCCATCGGCTGTCGTCGCGCGCCTGGAGCAGGCATCCCTGGTCCACACCCACGATCCGGCCCAGGGCCAGCGCCCGGCCCACTGGGTGCGCGGGCAGCGGCGCACCATCAGCGGTCGTCAAGCGCATCACCGTTTCCACCGCCCGCCCCCGCGCATCGTCGGCCAGCCAGCCGCAAAGATGTTCGGCGACAGGGTTCATGAACACGACGCGCGCAGCGACGTCGGTGGCGATGACGGCGTCGCCGATGCTGCGCAGCACCACCTGCAGCCACTCGCGCTGCTCCTCGAGCGCCAGTTCGGCGGCGCGACGCCGATTCACTTCGCGCGTCAGCGCCTCGACGCGCTCGTTCACGGCCAGGAAACGGCCGGAACCTGCCGCCCCCGGCTTCATCCGGAGCAGCAGGGCCGCGGGATGCTGCTCCGTCTCGGCCACACGCGCCAGCTCGATGCGGCAGGCCTCGACCGCGGACCCCGCGCGCCGCCAGCGCACGCGGGCGGGACTGAAGCGTCCGCTGCGCCAGCCCTGGCCGAGCAGCGCCGTCACCTTGTCGGCAGGCTCGTCGAGCAGCGACTGCAGGGTCGCACCGGCGAGCACGCCCGGCTCCCGGCCGAGCCACTGCGACGCTGCGTGATTGACGTGCAGGAGCACACCGTCGCGCTGCACCAGGAGCAGCGGCTCGGGCAGGACGTCAAGCAGCGGCCGCAACGCGACGCTCCGGGTCGGGTGCATGGCGGGCCGGACCCATCAGCGCTTGAAGTACTCGCGGCCATCGGACGCCTCGGCGGCGGCCGTCTGCTTCAGATGGACGACGATGCGGCACCCCGACGCGCCGTTGGCGATGGTCTGCTCGAGCACGACCTTGGCCTGCCCCAGGTTCTCGGCCGCGATCACGCCGAACACGTTCGACGTCATCATGCACAGCGACGGCCGTCCGATGACCTTGTCGCCGAACGGGCAGCGTGTGTTGGCGAGCACGATGCGCTCGTCGTTCTGCTCCACGACGCTGAAGTCGCCCTGGATGCGGCGCTTCAGGTCCACCAGCACGGTGGCGACCTCGAACCGGTCGAGCTCGGTGCGTCCCATGGCGCGTCGGTATTCGGCGTCGATCTGGTCGCCGATGCGCTGGCCGACAACGCTGATGAAACCCGACGCCTCTTCGAGCCCGACGACATCCTGCAGCGTGCCCGCAAGCTCGCCGAGCAAGGATCGAAGGAACTGGTCGCGATCCAGGCTCACGTCGCATGCGCAGGACGTCTGAATGCCCCTCGTTTCGTCGATCGTGTGCATCTGCTACCTCCGTGATGCCCGGCGAACGAGTCTACGCCCTGCCGCGCGCCTGCGCTGCCCGGGCAAGGCGGCGTCACGACCCGGGCCGCAGGCCGGTTGGCCTTCGCCAGGCGAGCGACCGTCCGCAGGGACGGTCGCACGTCCTGGCTCAGTCCGCTTGCTTGCGCAGGAACGCCGGGATCTCGATCTCGTCCATGCCGTTGCTGGCCAGCGCGTCGACCTTGGCCGCGGCCTGGGTGCGTGCGCTGCGCCAGACGCTCGGCGTGTTCAGCCCGGTGTAGTCGTGCGCCGGCGGCTGGCTCGCGCCGGCCATCGCGGGCTGGGTCAGGATGGGCAGGTTGTCGGTGCCGGTGCGCAGCGCCGGTTGGGCCTGCTGCGCATGCGGCTGGACCACGCTCAGCGGCGGCGCGATGCGGCTTTCCGACCTCCGCGCGACCGAGCTCAGCCCGGTCGCGATGACGGTCACGCGCAGCTGGTCGCCCAGGCCCTCGTCGTACGCGGTGCCGTAGATCACGTGCGCGTCGTCGGCCGCGTAGCGGCGGATCGTGTTCATCGCGTTGCGGCTCTCGGCGAGCTTGAAGGTCTGCTTGCTCGCCGCGATCAGCACCAGCACGCCGCGCGCGCCGCTGAGGTCGATGCCTTCGAGCAGCGGGCAGGCCACCGCCAGGTCGGCGGCCTTGGTCGCGCGGTCCGGGCCGCTCGCGGTCGCGGTGCCCATCATCGCCTTGCCCGGCTCGCTCATCACCGTCTTCACGTCCTCGAAGTCGACGTTGACGAGGCCGGGGATGTGGATGATGTCGCTGATGCCGCCGACGGCGTTCTTCAGCACGTCGTTGGCGTGCGCGAAGGCCTGCTCCTGCGTCACGTCGTCGCCCATCACCTCGAGCAGCTTCTCGTTGAGCACGACGATCAGGCTGTCGACGTTGGCCTCGAGCTCGCTGACGCCGTCCTCGGCCTGCTTGCCGCGCTTGCGCCCTTCGAACTCGAACGGCTTGGTCACGACGCCCACCGTCAGGATGCCCATCTCCTTGGCCACGCGCGCGATCACCGGCGCCGCGCCGGTGCCGGTGCCGCCGCCCATGCCGGCGGTGATGAACAGCATGTGCGAGCCGCTGATCGCGTCGCGGATGCGGTCCACCGCCTCCTCGGCCGCGTTGCGGCCGACCTCGGGCTTGCTGCCCGCGCCCAGGCCGCTCGCGCCGAGCTGCACCAGCGTGCGCGCGCCGCTGCGGTTGAGCGCCTGCGCGTCGGTGTTCGCGCAGACGAAGTCCACGCCCTGCACGCCCTGCGCGATCATGTGCTCGACCGCGTTGCCGCCGCCGCCACCGACGCCGATCACCTTGATCTGCGTGCCTTGGTCAAATTCTTCGATCATTTCGATGGGCATGTGAGCCTCCTGTCGTGAGATGCAGTTGCCAAAAGTAAAAACACCGTCGCTGCGGGCGAGGCCTCGGGCGGGCCTCTTTCAAATTCAAAAGTTGCCAAGAAACCAGTCCTTCGCGCGGCCGAGCAGCGTCGTCACCGACCCCGCCTGCGCCGCCGCCTTGTGCCCGCGCTGGCGTGCCAGCCGGGCTTCCTCCAACAATCCCATCACCGTGGCCGAGCGCGGGTTGGCGACCATGTCGCCGAGCGGGCCGTGGTAGGTGGGCAGACCCTTGCGCACCGGCTTGAGGAAGATGTCCTCGCCGAGTTCGACCATGCCCGGAATCACCGAGCTGCCGCCGGTGATGACGATGCCGCTGGACAGCAGCTCCTCGTAGCCGCTTTCGCGGATGACCTGGTGCACGAGCGAGTAGATCTCCTCGACGCGCGGCTCGATCACGCCGGCCAGCGCCTGGCGGCTGAGCATGCGCGGCGCGCGGTCGCCGAGCCCCGGCACCTCGACCTGCTCGCTCGGGTCGGCCAGCAGCTGCTTGGCCACGCCGTAGTCGACCTTGATCTCCTCGGCGTCCTTCGTCGGCGTGCGCAGCGCCATCGCGATGTCGCTGGTGATCAGGTCGCCGGCGATCGGGATCACCGCGGTGTGGCGCACCGAGCCGTCGGTGTAGATCTGCACGTCGGTGGTGCCGGCACCGATGTCGACGACGCACACGCCCAGGCTCTTCTCGTCGTCGGTCAGCACCGCGGCGGCGCTGGCGCTCGGGTTCAGCACCAGGCGCTCCACCTCCAGCCCGCAGCGGCGCACGCACTTCAGGATGTTCTCGGCCGCGCTCTGTGCGCCGGTGACGATGTGCACCTTCACCTCGAGCCGGCTGCCGCTCATGCCGATCGGTTCCTTGACCTCGTGGCCGTCGATCACGAACTCCTGCGGCTCGACGAGCAGCAGGCGCTGGTCGTTCGGGATGTTGATCGCCTTGGCGGTCTCGACGACGCGCGCCACGTCCACCGGCGTGACCTCGCGGTTGTCGCGCACGATCACCATGCCGGTGCTGTTCTGGCCGCGGATGTGGCTGCCGGTGATGCCGGTGTAGACGCGGTCGATCTTGCAGGCGGCCATCATCTCGGCCTCCTTCAGCGCCTGCTGAATGCTCTGCACCGTGGCGTCGATGTTGACGACCACGCCGCGCTTGAGCCCGTGCGTGCCGGCAACGCCGAGGCCGGCGACGCGCAGTTCGCCGTCGCTCAGCACCTCGGCGGCGACGACCATCACCTTGGCGGTGCCGATGTCCAGCCCGAAAACCATGTCTTTGTAGTCTTTGGCCATGTTCTCCCGTCCCTCAGTGGCTCGCATTCGTCGTCACGCCGCGCAAGCGCACCGCATAGCCGTCGGTGTGGCGCAGGTCGGCCGATTCGAGCGGCTCGTTGAAGCGCCCGGTCACCTGCGGCAGCGTGCGCGCGAAGCGCGCGCTGCGCGCGACGACCTCGTCGTCGCTGCCGCGGCCGAGCTGCACCGTCGCGCCGCTGTCGAGCGCGACGCTCCACGAGCCGCGCCGCGACAGGTGCAGCGTGTCGATCGACGCGTCGAGCGTCTCGAACACCGGCTGCAGCCGCGCGTACATCGCGAGCATCGCGGCCGAGCTGCCTTCGGGGCCGCTGAAATTGGGCAGGCCTTCGTCCTCGACGTCGCCGACGTTCGCATCGAAGACCTCGCCCAAGCTGTTGACGAGGCGGTCGCTGCCCTCGTCGCCCTGCCAGATCGCGGCCGGCCGCTGCTCCTCGAGCCGCACCGCGAGCCGGTCCGGCCAGACCCGGCGTACCACCGCGCGGCGCACCCAGGGGTCGTGACGTTGTTGCGCGCCAGGTCGCCGTCGAGGCGGATCGAGCGGATCGTGAACAGCGGCGCGCGCGTCAGCCACAGCACGCCGACCGCGAGCAGCGCCGCGCCGGCGAGCACGAAGATCGCGCCGGCGACCGCATTCATCAGCCGCACGTCGGCCGGCAGCACGGCCGGCGCGGCCGGCGGCCGGGAACGGGTGAGCGTGCGCGCGCCGGCCATCAGGGCGTGTCCAACGCGGCCTGCGCGAGCAGTTCGACGCACAGGCGCTCGTAGCTCATGCCCGCGGCGCGCGCGGCCATCGGCACCAGCGAATGGCCGGTCATGCCGGGGCTGGTGTTCATCTCGAGCAGGAAGAGCTTGCGGTCCGGGTTCGCGCCACCGCTGCGCAGCATCAGGTCGGCGCGGCCCCAGCCGCGGCAGCCCAGCGCGCGATAGGCGGCCAGCGTCAGGCGCTGCGCCTCGGCTTCCTCGGCGGGCGGCAGCCCGCTCGGGCAGCGGTAGCCGGTGTCCTCGGAGAAGTACTTGTGCTCGTAGTCGTAGTTGCCCTCGGGCGCGTCGATCCGGATCACCGGCAGCGCGCGCGCGCTCGCGCCACTGCCGAGCACGGCGCAGGTGATCTCGATGCCCTCGACGAACTCCTCGCACAGCACGTCGGCGTCGTAGCGCGCGGCCAGCGTCACCGCGTCCTGCATCTGCGAGTAGCCGGCGACCTTGGTGATGCCGATCGACGAGCCCTCGCGCGGCGGCTTCACGATCAGCGGCAGGCCGAGCGCGTCCGGCACCGCGACGACGTCCGCGCGCGCCTGCCGTTCGGGCGCGAGCCAGACCCAGCGCGGCGTCGGCAGCCCCTCGGCGGCCCAGATCCGCTTCGTCATCACCTTGTCCATCGCGATCGCGCTCGCCATCACGCCCGAGCCGGTGTAGGGGATGCGCATCAGCTCGAGCGCGCCCTGCACCGTGCCGTCCTCGCCGTGACGGCCGTGCAGCGCGATGAAGACGCGCTCGAAGCCGTCGCGCTGCAGCTCCCACAGGCTGCGCTCGGCGGGGTCGAAGGCCTCGGCCGCGACGCCCTGCGCTTGCAGCGCGGCGAGCACGCCGCGGCCCGACATCAGCGAGACCTCGCGCTCGGCACTCGTGCCGCCCATCAGGACCGCGACCTTGCCCAGGTTCATGCCGCCACCTCCACCAGATCGACCACCTTCTGCGGCACGCCGCCCATCGAGCCGGCCCCCATCGCGATGACGACGTCGCCGTCGCGCGCGAGGTCGGCGATCGCGCCCGGCAGCGCGGCCACGTCGTCGACGAAGACCGGGTCGACCTTGCCCGCGACGCGCAGCGCGCGCGCCAGCGCGCGGCCGTCGGCGGCGACGATCGGCGCCTCGCCGGCCGGATAGACCTCGGTCAGCAGCACCGCGTCGGCGCTGCCCATGACCTTGACGAAGTCCTCGAAGCAGTCGCGCGTGCGCGTGTAGCGGTGCGGCTGGAACGCGAGCACGATGCGCCGGCCGGGAAACGCGCCGCGCGCCGCGGCCAGCACCGCCGCCATCTCGGCCGGGTGGTGGCCGTAGTCGTCGATCAGCGTGAAGCGGCCGCCCCCGTGCGCGGCGGCCACCGGCAGATCGCCCCAGCGCTGGAAGCGCCGGCCGACGCCGGTGAAGCCGGCCAGCGCCTTGACGATCGGCGCGTCGGGCAGTTCGAGCTCGGTCGCGACCGCGATCGCCGCGAGCGCGTTGCGCACGTTGTGCACCCCGGGCAGGTTGAGCGTGATCGCCAGGTCGGGCAGCCGCGTGCCGTTGCGGCGCTGGACGACGAATCGCATCTGGCCGCCGGCGAGCGCCTGCACGTCGACTGCGCGCACCGAGGCGTCCTCGCCCAGGCCGTAGCCGACGATCGGGCGCGACAGCATCGGCATCACCGCGCGCACGCCGGGGTCGTCGACGCAGACGATCGCCGCGCCGTAGAACGGCATCCGGTGCAGGAAGTCGACGAAGGCCGCACGCAGCCGGCTCAGGTCGTGGCCGTAGGTCTCCATGTGGTCGGCGTCGATGTTCGTGACCACCGCGAGCACCGGCATCAGGTTCAGGAACGACGCGTCGCTCTCGTCGGCCTCGACGACGATGTACTCGCCCGCACCGAGGCGCGAGTTCGCTCCCGCCGAGAGCAGCTTGCCGCCGATGACGAAGGTCGGGTCCAGCCCGGCCTCGGCGAGCACGCTGGCGACGAGCGAGGTCGTCGTCGTCTTGCCGTGCGTGCCGGCGATCGCGATGCCCTGCCTCAGCCGCATCAGCTCGGCCAGCATCACCGCGCGCGGCACGACCGGGATGCGCTGCGCGCGCGCGGCGATCAGCTCCGGGTTGTCGCCCTTCACCGCGCTCGAGATCACGACCGCGTCGGCGCGGCCGATGTTCGCCGCGTCGTGGCCGATCAGGATGCGCAGCCCGAGCGTGGCGAGCCGGTCGGTCGCAGCGCTGGCCACCTGGTCCGATCCCGTCACGCGGTAGCCCAGGTTGTGCAGGATCTCGGCGATGCCGCTCATGCCCGCGCCGCCCACGCCGACGAAGTGAATCTGCTTGACGGCGTGCTTCATGCGCAGTCTCCCGTGCCCCAGCGCACGCCATTCGTCGGCACTCGCGGCCCGGCGACGAAGTGGATCGGCTCGGCAGCGTGTTTCATGAGCGGGCCACCAGTCTTTCGATCTCGTCGGCCACGCGCGCCGCCGCGTGCGGACGCGCCAGCGCGCGCGCCTTCTCGGCCATCGCGAGCAGCTCGTCGCGGCTCAGCCCGCGCAGCAGCGCGGTCAGCCGCGCCGGCGTCAGGTCGCGCTGCGGCAGGTGCAGCGCGGCGCCATGGTCGGCCATGAACTCGGCGTTGTCGCGCTGGTGCGCGGTGGTGCTGACGACCAGCGGCACCAGCAGCGCCGGCACGCCGGCCGCGCACAGCTCGCTGACGGTGATCGCGCCGGCGCGGCAGACCATCAGGTCGCATTCGGCGAGCCGGTGCGGCATGTCGTCGATGAACGCCAGCACCTCGGCGCCGATGCCGGCCTCGGCATAGGCGGCGCGCACCGCGTCGAGCTCGGCAGCGCCGGTCTCGTGCGTGACCTGCGGCCGCTGCCCGGCCGGCAGCGCCGCGAC
>MEGM01000102.1 GCA_001725505.1 Rubrivivax sp. SCN 70-15
TAGCGAGCTCAGGCGCCTCACCGCGACCGAATTCGGCCCGCGCCGCCGCGCACGACGCCCTGCTCCAACTCACGCAGGGCCGCGCAGCTCAAGTCCGACAGGCTCCTAGGGACTACGACGCCTCGAAGCGGATCGCCGCCAGCGTGACCTGGTTGCCGCCGCGGCGCCGCGCTTCGGCGAGCGCGGCCCGGCCGGCCTCGACGAGCTCGTCCTGGGTCTGCGCCGTGTGCGGGAAGCTGGCCACGCCCATCGAGACCGTGAAGCCGAGCTCCTGCCCGTCGAGCACGACGATCTGCGTCGCACATTGGCGGCGCAGCCCTTCCATGCGCGAATGCGCGGTCGCCAGTCCGACGCCCGACAGCAGCACCGTGAAGCGGCGGTCGTCGAGGCGGCACGATGCGTCCATCGCGCGCGTGCCCCCGCGCAGCAGCCGGCCCATGGCCTCGAGCACGCGCTCGCGCGCCGCGTCGCCGAGCGCGAGCGCCTTCTCGCCGAGCGGATCGATCTCGATGAAGACGATCGCGAATTCGCGGTGCTCACGCGTCGAGAGGTCGAGCTCGCGCCGGAGCTGATCGTCGAAACGCGCGCGCGTGTACAGGCCCGAGGCCGGGTCGCGCAGGGCCTGGTCGGCAAGCTCGCGGCGCAGCGCCTCGTTCGCGCGCTGCTGCTGCTCGAGCTGGGCCAGCGCCGCCTGCAACTGGCCCTCGCGGCGGCGCGCATCGCGCTGGTCGGACCACAGGCTGCAAAGCCAGCGCCGCCCGTTGGCGTCGGGCGCGCCGGCCAGCCGCATCACGTGGAACTCGAGCCGCTCGCCGCCATGCTCGAAGCGATGTTCGCTGACCAGCGGCCGAGGGTGTCCGAGCGCAGTCTGCTCGGCGGCGCGCAGCGCAGTGACCACCGGGGCGTCGAACAGTTCGGCATCGGTGCTGCCGACGACCCCGGCGCCGGCAGGGCCGAAACGACGCGTCATCGCGTCGTTCGCGTGCACGTAGCGTCCGCTGCGTGCGTCCTTCACCGCGAGCAGGTCACCGTCCTGGGCCAGGCGGGCTTGCAGCAGCCCGGCCAGCAGCACTTCGAGCGCGGCCTCGGGGATCGATTCGGGGGACGGGGTCATGGCAGGAGGGGTGGGTCGGGCCGGGTCGGCGCAACCAATGGAACGGCGGCCTGCCGAGGCTTCATCTTGGGAGACGGGCAAGGCCATATCAAGCGAGAAGGTCGTGATCGCCCCTAGATTGCAAGCACCGCTCGATGTTAAGGGCTGCGCACCACGCGCGGCGCGGCAATGTACCGCTCCGGTGCATGCGCGAGGCGCGCGCGTCGACGAACGCGCCGCCGCAGCGCGACGACGCGCGTTTCCACGCTGACGCGGATCGAGCGCCGCTTGCGAGAATCAGTCGGGGCACCGATCGCAGGTCCGGAACTTGCGGAGGGCCCACCCAGGAAGCCCGCATGAGCATCGCCCCCTTCATCAAGGAGATCGGCCGCGGCGCCGCAGGCGCCAGGTCGCTCACGCGAGCGCAGGCTCAGGAGCTGATGGCCACGGTGCTCGACGGCGGCGCCAGCGATCTGGAAGTCGGCGCCTTCGCGCTCGCGATGCGCATGAAGGGCGAGACGCTGGACGAACTGGCCGGCTTCCTGCAAGCGGCCCAGGAGCGCTGCCTGCGCATCGCGAGTGACCGCCCGGTGGTCGTGATCCCCTCGTACAACGGCGCGCGCCGGCTGCCGAACCTGACGCCGCTGCTGGCGATGTGGCTGGCCCGCGAAGGCGCGCGCGTGCTCGTCCATGGACAGCCGCAGGACCCCGGACGGGTGACGAGCGCGCAGATCTTCCACGACCTCGGGCTGCCCGCCACGCAGGGCGAGGCCGACATCGTCAGCGCCTGGGCGCGGCACGAGCCGGCCTATGTCGACACCGCCTTGCTCGATCCGCGACTGCAGCGGCTGCTCGACGTGCGGCGCGCGGTCGGGCTGCGCAACTCCGGCCACACGGTGGCGAAGATGCTCGATCCCTGCACCGGCAGCCGCTCGCTGCGCCTGGTCAGCTTCACGCATCCCGAATTCGGCAAGCTGATGCATGCCTGGGCCGAGCGTGACGGCGTCGACGCGATGCTGCTGCGCGGCACCGAGGGCGAGGCGGTGGCCGACCCGCGCCGACAGCCGCGCATCGACACCTACATCGCCGGCGTCGCGCGCCCGGAATGGTCGGTCGCGGCGCAGGACGGCGTGGTCGCCGAACTGCCGCTGCTGCCGCGCGAGATCGACGCGTCGAGGACGGCGCTCTACATCCAGGCCGTGCTGAGCGGCGAGAAGCCCGCCCCGGCGCCGCTGGCGCGCCAGGTGCAACTGGTGCTGGGCGCGCTGTCCGCGCTGGGCGCACCGGCCCGGCCGCTCGACCGGCGCGCCTGACCCGGCCGGGCGCGACACGCTGCGGATAATGCCGCCGCATGCAGCGCTTCGATGTCGTCGTCGTCGGTGCCGGCGCTGCCGGTCTGTTCTGCGCCGGCATCGCGGGCCAGCGCGGGCTCCGGGTGCTGCTCGTCGACCACGCGGCCCGGCTCGCCGAGAAGATCCGCATCTCGGGCGGCGGCCGCTGCAATTTCACCAATCGCGACGTCGGCCCGGCGAACTTCCTCTCCGCGAACCCGGACTTCTGCCGTTCGGCGCTGGCCCGCTACCCGAGCGAGGCCTTCGTCGCACTGGTGCGCCGGCACGGCATCGCGTTCCACGAGAAGCACCGCGGCCAGCTTTTCTGCGACGGCTCGGCCGAGCAGATCATCGAGATGCTGCTGGCCGAGTGCGCGGCCGGCGGCGTCGAACGTTGGCAGCCCTGCAGCGTGAACGCGGTGCGCCAGGGCAGCGCGGGGTTCGAGCTCGACACCGCGCGCGGGCCGGTGTTGGCGTCCCGGCTGGTGGTTGCGACCGGCGGTCTGTCGATCCCGCAGATCGGCGCCAGTGACTGGGGCCTGCGCCTGGCGCGCCAGTTCGGACACCGCATCGTCGATCCGCGCCCCGCGCTGGTGCCGCTGACCTTCGACAGCGCGCAATGGGCGCCGTTCGCGGCGCTCGCCGGGCTGTCGCTCGAAGTCGCGATCGAGACCGGCGCCGGCCGCCTGCGCGGCCGCTTCGTCGAGGACCTGCTGTTCACCCACCGTGGGCTCAGCGGGCCGGCCGTGCTGCAGATCTCGAGCTACTGGCACGGCGGCACCGAGCTGCGCATCGCGCTCGCCGACGCTGGACTGAAGGACCGGCTGCTGCATGCGAAGGCGAGCTCGCGGCGCCAGCTCGGCAACGAACTCGCACAGCACCTGCCCGCGAGACTGGCCCAGACCTGGCTGCAGCGGCTGGACCTGCCCCCCGAGCGCGCCCTGCCCGAGGTGCGCGACAAGGACCTGGCCCGGCTCGCCGACAGCCTGGCAGACTGGCGGGTCGTGCCCACCGGCACCGAGGGCTGGCGCAAGGCCGAGGTCATGGCCGGCGGCGTCGACACGCGCGATCTGGCGTCGCAGGGTCTCGAGAGCCGCCGCGTGCCCGGGCTGCACTTCATCGGCGAAGTCGTCGACGTCACCGGCTGGCTCGGCGGTTACAACTTTCAGTGGGCCTGGGCTTCGGCCGCGGCCTGTGCCAGCGCCTTGGCAGAGGCCAAAGTTCCAGGATAGAATCCAGCGCTTTGCTGGCCAAACCGGCGCATCGATCCTGTGCTGGGCCCCGTCGCCCTCGACACGCCAGGACACCGAGCGCAAGAAACCTAGGAACTCCCCGCTTCATGACCACGATCCGCGTCAAGGAAAACGAACCGTTCGATGTCGCCCTGCGCCGCTTCAAGCGCACCATCGAAAAGATCGGCCTGCTGACCGAATTGCGCGCGCGCGAGTTCTACGAGAAGCCGACCGCCGAGCGCAAGCGCAAGAAGGCGGCCGCGGTCAAGCGCCACTTCAAGCGCGTGCGCAGCATGCAGCTGCCGAAGAAGCTCTACTGATCCCCTGCCCCCGGGCGGCCAGCCGCCCGACCGAACGAGCCCGCGCCGGATGCCGCTGCGGGCTTTGTCGTTTCAGCCCCCTGCACCGACCATGAGCCTGAAAGACCGCATCACCGAAGACATGAAGGCCGCGATGCGCGCACGCGAGGCCGACCGGCTCTCGACGATCCGCATGCTGCTGGCGGCAATCAAGCAGCGCGAGGTCGACGAGCGCGTCGTGCTCGACGACGCGGCGCTGGTCGGCATCGTCGACAAGCTCGTCAAGCAGCGCCGCGACTCGGTCGCCGCGTTCGCGCAGGGCGGGCGCAGCGACCTCGTCGAGAAGGAGACCGCCGAGATCGCGGTGCTCGAGGCCTACCTGCCGCAGCGGCTGTCGGCCGAGCAGATCACGGCCGCGGTCGCGGCGCTGGTCGACGAGCTCGGCGCGAGCGGCCCGGGCGACATGGGGCGCGTGATGTCGGCCGCGAAGTCGCGCTTCGCCGGCCAGGCCGAGATGGGCCTGGTCTCGACCGCGGTCAAGCAGGCTCTGGCGAAGTAGCACCATGAGCGAGCTGCCGATCCGCGCCGTGTCGCCCGATGTCTGCGTCGCGGCGCAACTCACCCCGGACGCGATGGCCGAACTGGCCCGCGCCGGTTTCCGCAGCGTGATCAACAACCGGCCCGACTTCGAGCATGGGCCGGACCAGCCGACGAACGCGGCGATCGAAGCCGCGGCGCGCGCGGCCGGGCTCGAGTACCGCTTCCTGCCGGTCAGCGGCGGCTACCAGTCGCCGCAGGAGATCGCCGCGTTCGCGGCGCTGCTCGGCGAGCTGCCGCGGCCGATCCTGGCGTTCTGCCGCTCCGGCGCACGTTCGGCGCGGCTGTTCGCCGCGGCCAGCGCGATCTGAGGACGGGTCGACTCCGGGTAAGCCCGAGGCGTTTCTGGCCGCCGTTTCAGCGGCGCGTCAGTGACATTCCCCTACAGTCGCTGCCCATGTGACATGACCGGCGCCACGGGCTCGTGCGCGGCCGCTCCGAGGGACCATCGAATGAAAGCATTGCTACGTCTGTCGGCGCTGATCGACGCGTTCACCGAACGCCTCGGCCATGCGCTGTCCTGGCTCATCCTGGCCGCGGTGCTGATCAGCGCCGTCAATGCCATCGTGCGCAAGGTCTTCGACATGAGCTCGAACGCCTACCTCGAGGTGCAGTGGTACCTGTTCGCGGCCGTGTTCCTGGGCGCCGCGGGCTACACGCTGCTGCGCCAGGAGCACGTTCGCATCGACGTCGTGATCAGCCGCTTCTCCAAGCGCACCCAGATCGCGATCGAGGCGGTCTGCATCGTCCTCTTCCTGTTCCCGTTCGGCCTGACGGTGATCCACCTCGTCTGGCCACTGGTCGTGCGTGCCTACCTCAGCGGCGAGATGTCGCAGAACGCCGGCGGCCTGATCCGCTGGCCGGTCTACGCGATGGTGCCGGTCGGCTTCGCGCTGCTGCTGCTGCAGGGCGTGTCCGAGCTGATCAAGCGCATCGGCTTCCTGATGGGCCTGTGCGACGACCCGACGAAGAAGAAGCAGGCCAAGACGGCCGAGGAAGAGCTCGCCGAGTTCGTGCGCGCCAAGGCCGAGGGAGCCGCCAAGTGATCGAATTCGTCTCGGCCAACATGGCCCCGATCATGTTCGCGGGCCTGATTTGCTTCCTGCTCATCGGGTTCTCGGTCTCGTTTTCGCTCGCCGCCTGCGGCCTGTTCTTCGGCTTCGTCGGCATCAAGCTCGGGCTGCTGCCCGAAGCGCTGATGCAGGCGCTGCCGCTGCGCATCTTCGGCATCCAGCAGAACGAGACGCTGCTCGCGATCCCGTTCTTCACCTTCATGGGTCTGATCCTCGAGCGCTCGGGGATGGCCGAGGACCTGCTCGACACGATCGGCCAGCTCTTCGGCCCGATCCGCGGCGGCCTGGCCTACGCGGTGATCCTGGTCGGCGCGATGCTCGCCGCGACCACCGGCGTCGTCGCCGCGTCGGTGATCTCGATGGGCCTGATCTCGCTGCCGATCATGCTGCGCTACGGCTACGACCGGCGCATCGCGACCGGCGTGATCGCGGCATCCGGCACGCTGGCGCAGATCATCCCGCCCTCGCTGGTGCTGATCGTGCTGGCCGACCAGCTCGGCCAGAGCGTCGGCGAGCTCTACAAGGGCGCCTTCGTCCCCGGCTTCGTGCTCACCGGCCTGTACGTCGGCTATGTCGTGATGGTCAGCCTGGTGCGACCGGCCTGGGTGCCCGCGCTGCCGGCGGAGGCACGCACGATCCGCGAGGACGACGGCACCTCCGGCCTGCGCTCGCTGACGCTGCTGTTCATCGCATCGGTCGCGCTCGCGGTGCTGTACGCCAAGTCGCGTCCGGCCGGCACCCCGACCGACGAGAAGATCGTGGTGTCGATGTGCGTCGGCGTCGGCGCCGCGTTCGCGCTCGCCCTCGTCAACAAGCTGTTCAGGCTCGGGCTGCTGTCGCGCATGGCCGAGCGCGTGACCTTCGTGCTGATCCCGCCGCTGGCGCTGATCTTCCTCGTGCTGGGCACCATCTTCCTGGGCGTCGCGACGCCCACCGAGGGCGGCGCGATGGGTGCCGTCGGCGCCCTGGTGATGGCACTGGTGCGGCGGCGCATCGACGTCAGGCTGCTCAGGCAGGCGATGGACTCGACGATGAAGCTGTCCTGCTTCGTCGTGTTCATCCTGATGGGCTCCACCGTCTTCAGCCTCGTCTTCCAGGGCGTCGACGGTCCGATCTGGGTCGAGCACCTGCTCACCGCGCTGCCGGGCGGCCAGCTCGGCTTCCTGATCGTCGTCAACCTGCTGGTCTTCGTGCTGGCGTTCTTCCTCGACTTCTTCGAGCTCTCGTTCATCGTCATCCCGCTGATCGGGCCGGTCGCGATCAAGCTCGGCATCGATCCGGTCTGGTTCGGCGTGCTGCTGGCGGTGAACATGCAGACCTCGTTCATGCACCCGCCGTTCGGCTTCGCGCTGTTCTACCTGCGCAGCGTGGCCCCGAACGAGGACTACCAGGACCGCGTCACGAACAAGCGGATCGCCCGCATCACCACCGGCCAGATCTACTGGGGCGCGGTGCCCTTCGTCGTGATCCAGATCGTGATGGTCTCGCTGATCATCGGTTTCCCGGGCATCGTCAACCGCGACACCGGCGGCGAAAAGGTGCACATCAACGAGTTGCAGCGCGAGGTCGACCAGATGCTGCAGCCGGGCGAGCCTGCAGCGGCGCCAGCAGCCGGAGGCGACGCTTCGGCGCCGGGCGCCAGCGACGACATGTCGTCGCTGTTCAAGCTCGACGCGCAGAAGGACCAGGCCGCGGAGCCTGGCGCCGCGGCCTCGGCCGGCGCACAGGGCGACAGCAAGCCTTAGCCCCTTCCCGGCCGCACCGGACCACTCCGTGCGGTCCGTCGTGGTGCTGCGCTGCGCCCGCGCAGGCCGCGCCGAAATGCCGAAGGGCCCCCGAGGGGGCCCTTCGGCTTCGAATCGCGGCGGGCGCCGGCAGTGCCGGCTCCGGCACCGGATCAGAGGTTCTTCTGCTGCGACTGCATGTACTGGTCGAAGCCCGCCTCGGCGAAGCGGAACCACAGGTTCTCGTCGCGGCGGAAGTTCGCGTAGTCGGTATAGACCTTCTTCCACGCCGGGTTGCTCGCGTTGAGTTCGCTGTAGACCTGCATCGCGGCCTTGAACGAGGCATCCATCATGTCGCGCGGGAACGCGAACAGCTTGGTACCGGTGCCGACCAGGCGCTTGAGGGCCGCCGGGTTCAGCGCGTCGTACTTGGCCTGCATGTCGACGTGGGCGTGCGACGCCGCGCACTCGACGATGGCCTTGTACTCGGCCGACAGCGCGCCGTAGGCCTTGGTGTTGATGAAGAAGTCCAGCTGCGGGCCGCCTTCCCACCAGCCCGGGTAGGCGTAGTTCGGCGCGACCTTGTTCAGACCGAGCTTCTCGTCGTCGTACGGGCCGACCCACTCGGCGGCGTCGATCGTGCCCTTCTCCAGCGCCTGGTAGATCTCGCCGCCGGGGATGTTCTGCGGCACGCCGCCGATGCGTTCGATGATCTTGCCGCCGAAGCCGCCGATGCGGAACTTCAGCCCCTTCATGTCGGCCAGCGACTTGATCGGCTTGCGGAAGAAGCCGCCCATCTGCGCACCGGTGTTGCCGCCCGGGAAGCTGATGATGTTGTAGTTGGCGTAGAACTCGCGCATCAGCTTGAGGCCGTTGCCCTCGTACATCCACGCCGTCATCTGGCGCGAGTTCAGGCCGAACGGGATCGCGCAGCCGATCGCGAAGGTCGGGTCCTTGCCGAAGAAGTAGTACGGCGCGGTATGGCAGATCTCGACCGTGCCGCTCTGCACGCCGTCGACGACGCCGAACGGGGGCATCAACTCGCCGCCGGCATGGGTGGAGATCTCGAACTTGCCGCCGGTCATCTCGCCGACCTTCTTCGCGAACACCTCGGCGGCGCCGAAGATGGTGTCCAGCGAACGCGGAAAGCTCGACGCCAGGCGCCAGCGGATGGTGGCCTGCGCGTGGACGATGGCCGGTGCGATGCCGGCGGCAAGAACGCCGGCGAGGCCGGTGCCTTGAACGAATGAACGACGTTCCATGGTGATATCTCCTCGGGGTTGTATGGAAAGAAATGACGAACGCCGAATTTTAGGAAGCGCATCGGCGCGCCTTCGGGCGGGTTTTCCCGCTCGCGTCCGGACTCGCCGCGGCCGTCGTCGGCCACCCCCGATTCCGGAGGGATGTCAGGCGCCGGCCAGCTTCATGCGCTCGACGAGCACCGAGCCGACGGACTTGCTGCCCTGCTGGTAGACGTCGGCGCCGATCGCTGCGATGGCCTTGAACATCTCGCGCAGGTTGCCGGCGATCGTGACCTCGTGCACCGGGTGGACGATGCGCCCGTCCTCGACCCAGAAGCCCGCTGCGCCGCGCGAGTAGTCACCGGTCACGTAGTTGACGCCCTGCCCCATCAGCTCGGTGACGAACAGGCCGCGGTGCAGCTTGCGCAGCATCGCTTCGAGGTCGTCGCCGGGTGCGGTGAGCCGGCTCGTCATCGCCAGGTTCTGCGAGCCGCCGGCGTGACCGGTGGTGCGCAAGCCGAGCTTGCGCGCCGAGTAGCTCGACAGGAAGTAGCTCTGCACGACGCCGCCGGCGACGACGCGCCGCGGCGTCGTGCGCACGCCTTCGTCGTCGAACGGCGCGCTGCCCTTGCCCTTGGGCTGGTGCGGGTCCTCGACGATGTCGAGATGCGGCGCCAGCACCTCCTGGCCCAGGCTGCCGTGCAGGAAGCTCGCCTTACGGTACAGCGCGCCGCCCGAAGTGGCCTGGACATAGGCGCCGAGCAGCCCGGCCGCGACCGTCGACTCGAACAGCACCGGCACCTCGCCCGTGCGCACGCGGCGCGACTTCAGCCTGGACAGTGCACGCTCGGCGGCGTAGCGGCCCACGGCCTCGGGCGACGCGAGCTCGGCCGCGTCGCGCATCGACGAATACCAGGCGTCGCGCTGCATCTCGCGCCCGCGGCCCGGCAGCGACGCGATCGGCGACACCGACAGGTAGTGGCGCGAGCTCGCATAGCCGCCGCGGAAGCCGCGCGTGTTGCCGGCCCAGAAATGCGCCTGCTGTGCCGAGACTCCGGCGCCCTCGGAATTCGTGATCCGGCAGTCCACCGCCAGCGCCGCCGCTTCGCAACGGCGCGCCAGCTCGGCGGCCTGCGCAGCGTCGATGTCCCAGGGGTGGAAGAGGTCGAGGTCGCGTTCGGCCTCGGCGGTGGTCGCCAGGTCGGCCGCGTCGGGCAGGCCGGCGGCCGGATCCTCCGCGGTGAAGCGGGCGATGTCGTAGGCCGCCCGAACCGTCTGCGCAATCGCCGCCGGCGAGAAGTCCGAGGTGCTCGCGTTGCCACGCCGCTGGCCGATGTAGACCCCGACCGCGAGTGACTTGTCGCGGTTGCGCTCGACGTTCTCGAGCTCGCCCTTGCGGACCGAGACCGAGAGCCCCACGCCTTCGGAGATCTCGACGCCGGCATCGCTGGCGCCGAGCTTCCTGGCCGCGGCCAACGTGTCTTCGACGATCTGCTGGAAGACTTCGCGGCGGTCGGCTTCGGCTAGCGCACCCTCCACAAAAGGAACGAGTTTTTCTTCGATGCTGGAATCTTGACTATCCACGCTGGCACTCCCTGAAGTCCATGGCGAAGCGCCTGCTCCCGACGTACAAGGTCGCGGTCGACCGCGACGTGCCCGACCTGACGCGGATCAAATGCCGGGGATACATACGCAAGAAGTGGCAGACCGCACCGTCGGAGGAGCGCGCCGATCTCCTTCTCCGCACCGAGGGCCGCTGCCTCTTGTTGATGACCGGCTGCACCTTCGACGCGAAGACAACGGCCATCCTGTGCGGA
>MEGM01000103.1 GCA_001725505.1 Rubrivivax sp. SCN 70-15
CGCACGACGCTGAACGGCGAGGGCCTGCAGCACGAGGACGGCCACAGCCACATCCTCGCCGGCACCATTCCGAACTGCGTCAGCTACGACCCGACGTTCGCGCACGAGGTCGGCGTGATCCTGCACCATGGCCTGAAGCGCATGGTCGAGCAGCAGGAGAACGTCTACTACTACATCACGCTGCTGAACGAGAACTACCCGATGCCCGGGCTCAGGCCCGGCACCGAGGAGCAGATCATCAAGGGCATGTACCTGCTCGAGGAAGGTCCGAAGAAGACGCCGCGCGTGAACCTGCTCGGCAGCGGCAGCATCCTGCGCGAGGCGCTGGCCGCGCGCGACCTGCTCGACGCCGACTGGGGCGTCTCGGCCAACGTCTGGAGCTGCCCGAGCTTCAACGAGCTGGCGCGCGACGGCCAGGCCTGCGAGCGCCACAACCTGCTCAACCCGACCTCCGAGCCGATGCTGCCTTTCGTGACCCAGCAGCTGGGCGCGTACGCCGGGCCGGTGGTCGCGTCCACCGACTACATGAAGAACTACGCCGAGCAGATCCGCGCCTACATCCCCAAGGGCCGTGCGTACAAGGTGCTCGGCACCGACGGATTCGGCCGCAGCGACTTCCGCAGCAAGCTGCGCGAGCATTTCGAGGTCGACCGCCACTACATCGCCGTCGCGGCGCTGAAGGCGCTCGCCGACGAGGGCACGGTGCCGGCGGGCAAGGTCGCCGAGGCGATCGCGAAGTACGGCATCGCCGCCGCGAAGGCCAACCCGCTGTACGCATGACGGACGACAACCGGAGACGAGACATGGCGTTGGTCGAAGTGAAGGTGCCCGACATCGGCGACTTCAAGGACGTGGAAGTCATCGAGGTGCTGGTCAAGCCGGGCGACACGGTCGCGGTCGACCAGTCGCTGCTGACGGTCGAATCGGACAAGGCGTCGATGGAGATCCCGTCGTCGCATGCGGGCGTGGTGAAGGAGCTGAAGGTCGTGCTCGGCGACAAGGTCAGCGAAGGCCGGCCGGTGCTGGTGCTCGAGACCGCGGCCGAGCAGGCAACTGCCGCGCCGCCGGCCGCTGCCGAGCCGCCGCCTCCGGCCGTTGCGCCGGCACCGGCCATGGCCGCACCGGCGCCGCAGGCCGCGCCGGCGACAGGGCCGGTCGAGGTCCGCGTGCCCGACATCGGCGACTTCGCCGAGGTCTCGGTGATCGAGGTCTTCGTCCGGCCCGGCGACAGCGTCAAGCTCGAGCAGAGCCTGATCACCGTCGAGAGCGACAAGGCGTCGATGGAGATCCCGTCGTCGCAGGCCGGCGTCGTCACCGAGGTCAAGGTCAAGGTCGGCGACAAGGTCGGCAAGGGGTCGCTGGTGGCGTTGCTGCAGGCGAGCGCGGGGGCTGCGCCGGCACTGGCCGCCGCGATTCCGGCGCCCGCCGTCGCCGCTCCGGTCATCGCCGCCGCGCCCGTCGCCGCGCCCGTGCCGCAGGCTGCGCCGTCGCCGCAGTCCCCGTCGGCCGCGCTGCCGCATGCATCGCCGAGCATCCGCCGCCTCGCGCGCGAACTCGGCGTGCCTCTGGCCGAGGTCCGGGGCAGTGGCCCCAAGGGCCGCATCACGGCGCAGGACCTGCAGGGCTTCGTCAAGGGCGTGATGTCGGGCAGCCTGCAGACGGCGGCACAGCGCGCCAGCGCGCCGGCACCCGCGGCGGCCGTCGGCGGTGGCATCCCGGGCCTGCTGCCCTGGCCGCAGGTCGACTTCGCGAAGTTCGGCCCGGTCGAGCGCAAGGAACTGAGCCGCATCAGGAAGATCAGTGGCGCGAACCTGCACCGCAACTGGGTGATGATCCCGCACGTCACGAACAACGACGAGGCCGACATCACCGAGCTCGAGGCTTTCCGCGTCCAGCTCAACAAGGAGAACGAGAAGGCCGGCATCAAGGTCACGATGCTCGCCTTCGTGATCAAGGCAGTGGTCGCGGCGCTGAAGAAGTTCCCCGACTTCAACGCCAGCCTGGACGGCCAGGGTGACCAGGCTCAGCTCGTCTACAAGCATTACTTCCATATCGGCTTCGCCGCCGACACGCCGAACGGCCTGGTCGTTCCGGTGCTCAAGGACGCCGACAAGAAGGGGCTGCTGCAGATCAGCCAGGAGATGAGCGAGCTGGCGAAGAAGGCGCGCGATGGCAAGATGGGCCCCGCGGACATGACCGGCGGCTGCTTCTCGATCAGCTCGCTGGGCGGCATCGGCGGCACCCACTTCACGCCCATCATCAACGCGCCCGAGGTCGCGATCCTCGGGCTGTCGAAGGGCTACATGAAGCCGGTCTGGGACGGCCAGGCCTTCGTGCCGCGGCTGACGCTGCCGCTGTCGCTGTCGTACGACCACCGCGTGATCGACGGCGCCTCGGCGGCGCGCTTCAACGCCTATCTCTCGTCGGTGCTGGCGGACTTCCGCCGCGTCTTGCTGTAAGGGGCGCGGCATGGCCAACGTCGAAATCAAGGTTCCCGACATCGGCGACTTCAAGGACGTCGCGGTGATCGAACTGCTGGTCAAGCCGGGCGACCCGGTGAAGGCCGAGCAAAGCCTGGTCACGGTCGAGAGCGACAAGGCGTCGATGGAGATCCCGTCGTCGGCCGCCGGCGTCGTCAGCGAGCTCAGGGTCGCGGTCGGCGACAAGGTCAGCGAGGGCTCGGTGCTGCTGCTGCTCGAAGCCGAAGGCGAGGTCTCCGCGGCGCCTGCTCCGGACGCCGCCGCGCCCGCGCCCACGACGGCTGCGCCGATCGTCGGCCCGGCGGACGCGCCCGTGCCCGCCACCCCCACGGGCAGCGTCGACCTCGAATGCGATCTGCTCGTGCTCGGCGCCGGCCCGGGCGGCTACTCCGCCGCATTCCGCGCTGCCGACCTGGGGCTGAAGACGGTGCTCGTGGAACGTTACGCGACGCTCGGCGGCGTCTGCCTCAACGTCGGCTGCATCCCGAGCAAGGCGCTGCTGCACGTGGCCGCGGTGATGGACGAAGCCAAGCATTTCGCCGCGCTCGGTGTCGACTTCGGCGCGCCGACGGTCGACCTGGGCAAGCTGCTCGCGCACAAGAACAAGGTCGTGGGCAAGCTCACCGGCGGCCTGGCCGCGATGGCCAGGATGCGCAAGGTCACGGTGGTGCAGGGTAAGGGAGAGTTCACCGATCCGCATCACCTGGCGGTTGCGATGGCCGATGGCAGGACCCAGACGATCCGCTTCGGGCAGGCCATCATCGCGGCCGGCTCCGAGGCCGTGAAGCTGCCCTTCCTGCCCAAGGACGACCCGCGCATCGTCACCAGCACCGGCGCGCTGGAACTGCGGCAAAGGCCCGAGCGCATGCTCGTCATCGGCGGCGGCATCATCGGCCTGGAGATGGGCACGGTGTACTCGACGCTGGGCGCGCGGCTGGACGTCGTCGAGATGCTCGACGGCCTGATGCAGGGCGCCGATCGCGACCTCGTCAAGGTCTGGCAGAAGATGAACGCGCACCGCTTCGACCGCCTGATGCTGAAGACGAAGACGGTCGCCGCCGAGGCCGGTGCCGACGGCATCCGCGTCCGGTTCGAAGGCCTGGATGGGGCGAAGAGCGAAGGGGTCTACGACCTCGTGCTGCAGGCCGTCGGCCGGGTGCCCAACGGCCGGCGCATCGGCGCCGACAAGGCCGGCGTCGCGGTCAGCGAGCGCGGCTTCATCCCGGTGGACCGGCAGATGCGCACCAACGTGGCGCACGTCTTCGCGATCGGCGACATCGTCGGCCAGCCGATGCTCGCGCACAAGGCGGTGCACGAGGCCCATGTCGCGGCCGAGGTCGCCGCGGGCGAACAACTCGGTGACGCAAGCCTGCGTCGGGCCGAATTCGACGCGCGCGTGATCCCGAGCGTGGCCTACACCGACCCCGAGGTCGCCTGGGTTGGACTCACCGAGGACGAGGCCCGGGCCCAGGGCATCGCGGTCAGGAAGGGCCTGTTCCCGTGGACGGCTTCGGGCCGCGCGATCGCGAACGGCCGCGACGAGGGCTTCACCAAGCTGCTGTTCGACGCCCGGCCCGATGGCGGCCACCGCATCCTCGGCGGCGGCATCGTCGGCACCCATGCCGGCGACATGATCGGCGAGGTCGCGCTCGCGATCGAGATGGGCGCCGACGAGGTCGACATCGGCAAGACCATCCATCCGCACCCGACGCTGGGCGAAAGCATCGGCCTGGCCGCCGAGGCGGCGCACGGCAGCTGCACCGATCTGCCGCCGGTGCGGCGGTAGCGGCAGCGGCATGAAAAAGGGGCCCCTCGTGGGGCCCCATGCATCAGCGAAACGCCGGCGGCGCTCAGGCCTTCTTCGCGTAGGCGCTGCACCAGCCCTTGGTGGAGACATGCTTGCCGGGGAAGAGCGGGCAGGGCCCGTCGGCATCGGTCGGCTTGCCCTGGAACAGCGCGCAATTGCCGCAATGCTCGCCGGCAGCCCAGTTCTTGTACTTGGCCTTGTCGGCCATCGCGGCGTCGTGGACGTAGCCCAGCGCGACGGCCTGCGGGTCCTTCTCGGTGACCAGCGGCAGCGCGGCCTGCGCACTGCGTCCGGCCATCAGCGCGGCAGCGCCGGCGAGGGGGACGATTTGAATGAATTGACGGCGGGAGGTCATTGTCGGTTCTCCAGTAGAGGGGGAGCGCGCGGCACCGGACGGTATGGCCCGGTACAGGCTGCCACGCTAACGCAGCGTGCGGCATTTTCGCCGACAACAGGGAGTCACGCGCTGGCAGTTCACGGGAAAGTGGACCCTTTCGCTGCGAGAAGCTCGGCAATGAGAAGCATTCCTGTCAAGTTCATCGGATCGTCCGCAGGCGTGAAGGCCTGACGAAAGCCGCAGCCGTGGCTGGCGCGGGCTGTGCCACCATGCACCATCGCGGGAGAAGGAGCATGTCGCTGATCCGCCAGTTGGGCTTGTCGCTGACCTCGGTGCTGGTGCTGGTGCTCGCCGGCGCGCTGTGCATCGACCTGCTCTGGGCGCGCGACCTGCTCCAGTCGCAGCTGCGCCAGAGCCTGGCCGACGGGGCGCGGGCAATGGCGGTCCAGATCGCGCCGCTGCAGCGCGATCCCGAACGCATTGCCCGATTGCTCGAGGCCCAGGCGGCCACCGGCAACTACCGGATCCTGCGATTCGAGCCGGCCGATGGCGCGCCGCCGATCGAGCAGCGCCGGCCCGCTGCGAGCTCGGGCGTGCCGGGCTGGTTTCGAACCCTGATGCCGATCGAACCTGCACCGGGCAGTGCGCTCGTCACCGACGGCAGCGAGGTGCTCGGACGCCTCTGGCTGGCCGGCACGGCCGATGCCGCGTACCGGACGCTGTGGGGCCAGTGGCTCCAGGCGACGCTCTGGACGCTGATGCTCGCGCTGGCTGCGGGGGCCGGCGTCTGGCTTGCCTGCCGGCGGCTGCAGTCGGCGCTGCGTGCCACCGCCGAGCAGGCGCGCGCGCTCGCCGACGGGCGCCCGATCGCGTCGCCCTCGTCCGCCGCGTCCGCGATGCCCGAACTGCGGCACCTCGCGCAGGCCACCAACGCGATGGTCGAGCGCGTGCGCGGCCTGTTCGAAGGTCAGGCCGCCCAGGCCGAGCAGTGGCGCCGGCAGGCGCAGCTGGACCCGCTCACCGGGCTCGCGCACCGCGCCCCGTTCCTGGGCCGCATGGCGAGCCTGTTGCAGCGCGAGGACGGCGCCGACGGCGGCGGCCTGGTCCTGGTGCGCCTGGCCGACCTCGAAGGCTTGAACCGGCGCCTCGGGCGCGCCGCGGTCGACGGCGCGCTGCGCTCGGTCGCGGCTGTGCTGCAGACCTACACCGACCGCGTGCCCGACTGCCTGGCCGGGCGCCTGAACGGCGCCGACTTCGCGCTCTTCGTTCCGGCGCGCGGCCTCGCGGCCGAGACCGCGGCGTCGCTCGCGGCGGCGCTCAATTCAAGCCTGCGCGCCGACGCGGTCGCGGTCCATGTCGGTGCCGTCGAGGCCGGGCGCGGGGTTGGCGCCGGGATGCTGATGGCGCATGCCGACCTGGCGCTGGCGCATGCCGAGATCGGGGACCCGATCGTGCCCGAGGTGCACGCCGACGAATCCGTCCTGGCGCCCGGCGAGGGCGTCTGGCGCGAACAGTTGCTCGCAGCGCTGGACGGTTCGCGCGCCGAGCTGGTCGCGGCGCCGGTGCTGGGTGCCGATCGGCGCCTGGCCTACCTGGCCTGTTCGCTGCGCCTGCGCCTCGACGCCGACCAGCCGCCGGTGGTGGCGGCGCGCTGGCTGCCGCTGGCCGTGCGCAGCCGGCTCACGCCCGCGCTGGACCGCGAGGCGGTGCGGCTGGCGCTGGCGGCGATCGGCGCCGACGGCCGCGCGCGTGGCGTGGTCCTCACGCCGGCCTCGCTCTCCGACCCGGAGTTCGCTGCCCAGCTGGGCGATCTGGTGCAGTCCGCGCCGCAGCCCGCGCATTCGCTCTGGCTCGCCTTGCCGGAGGCGGCCGCCGTCGAACGGCCGCGCCAGGTGCAGGAACTGGCGCGCCAGCTGCGCCCGGCCGGCGTGCGCATCGGCCTCGTCCACGCGGGGCAGAGCCTGCATCGGATCGAGCGCCTGTACGCGCTGGCGCTGGACTTCGTGACCCTGGACGCCGCCGCCTGCACCGGCGTCGCGGCGAGCTCCGCGGCCCAGGCCTTCGTGCGCAGCACGGTGCAGTTGCTGGCGGCGCTGTCGGTGCAGGTGCATGCCGAGGGCGTCGCCGACGACGACGATGCAAGCATGCTGCGCGACTGCGGCGTCGTCGCGTTCGGCGGCCCCTGGGCCGGCCCGCCGGCAGCCGCCTAGGCGATGTCGCCGGCGTGAACGCCGAAGCGGCCGCTGCGGCGGTCGTCGAAGAAGTGGCGCAAGGTGTCGCGCACGGTGCGGAAGGCGATCTCGTCCCAGGGAATCTCGTCCTCGCGGAAGAGCTGGGCCTCGATCGTCTCCGGCCCGGGGTCGAAGCGCGTGTCCTGCAGCGTCGCGCGGTAGAAGAAATGGACCTGGCCGACGCGCACGACGTTGAGCACGGTGAACAGGCCATCGAGGACGATGCGCGCGCCGGCCTCCTCGACGGTTTCGCGCACGGCGCCGTCGGCGGTGCTCTCGCCGAGCTCGAGGAAGCCCGCCGGCAGCGTCCACAGACCGCGCCGCGGTTCGATGTTGCGCCGGCACAGCAGCACCTGGTCGCGCCAGACCGGGACCGTGCCGACGACGTTGAGCGGGTTCTCGTAATGGATCTCGCCGCAGGCGGTGCAGATCGCGCGTTCGCGCGTGTCGTCGGTGGGCACGCGGTAGGCGGCCGGACTGCCGCAGACCCGGCAGTGCTTGATGCGGCGCGGCTCGAACATCGCGCCAGTTTAGCGGCGGCCGATGCATGGCATCATCAATGGGTCGTCCTTGGATGCCGTCTGCCATGAACCTCGTCATCGAACCCGTTGCCCCGACCACGTTGCCCGTCGCGGGCGGGGGATCGTTCCCGGTGCAGCGCGTCTTCTGCGTCGGCCGCAACTACGCCGAGCACGCGGTCGAGATGGGACACACCGGCCGCGAGCCGCCGTTCTTCTTCATGAAGCCGGCCGATGCGGTGGTGCCGGTGGCCGAAGGCGAGACCGGCGTCATCGACTACCCGGCGTTGACCGCCAACCTGCACCACGAGATCGAGCTCGTCGTCGCGATCGGCACCGGCGGGCGCGACATCCGGGCCGCCGACGCGCCGGCGCATATCTACGGTTACGCGATCGGCCTGGACATGACGCGGCGCGACCTGCAGAACGAGATGAAGAAGCAGGGCCGGCCCTGGGAGATCGGCAAGGCCTTCGAGCAGTCGGCGCCGGTCGGCCCGGTCGTGCCCAAGGCGAAGACCGGCGAGCTGCTGAAGGGCCCGATCACCCTCGAGGTCAACGGCGTGCTGAAGCAGAATGGCGATCTGGCGGACCTGATCTGGACCGTCAACGAGACGATCGAGCAGCTCAGCGCCGGCTGGACGCTGCGCCCCGGCGACCTGATCTTCACCGGCACGCCGGCCGGCGTCGGCGCAGTCGTTCGCGGCGACGTGATGGCCGGCGCGGTCGCCGGCCTGGGCACGCTGAAGGTGGCGGTGCGCCGAGAGCCTGTGCAGATATGAATCGCACCCGCGTGAGGCCCCGGAATGGGCCCAATCTAGGCGCAGAGCGCAGCCGGGGTAGGGCCAGCACCACAGGCGCTGGCGTTCGCCAGGCACGGACAGTCCGTGTGGACTGCCCGTGTCCGGGCTCACCCCCGGCGAGGCTTTGCAACGAAGAGTGGGCCTGTTCCGGGGCCTCACCCTGCGGGCCGGGGCACCCAAGGGCGCTGGGCCGCGTTGCGCCGCTTGCCCAGGCGACCAGCCTCGGCCGCGCGCCGCGCCTTGCCCAGCGCCCTTGGCCGCCCCGGCGCGGGTGTGACTCATACCTTCACAGGCTCTGAGGCGATGGAGCTCTACAACTACTTCCGCTCGTCGGCCTCGTACCGGGTGCGGATCGCGCTCGCGCTGAAGGGCCTCGATTACGACTACCGGGCGGTGCACCTGGCGAGGAACGAGCAGTTCAACGAGTCCTACGCCGCCGTTTCGGCGGCGCGCCTGGTGCCGCTGCTGCGCGACGGCGACGCGGTGCTGACGCAGTCGCTGGCGATCATCGAATACCTCGACGAAACGCATCCCGAGCCGCCGCTGCTGCCGCCGGACGCGGCCGGGCGCGCGCGCGTGCGTGCGCTGGCGCTCGACATCGCCTGCGAGATCCATCCGCTGAACAACCTGCGCGTGCTGCGCTACCTGGTGCACGACCTGAAGGTGAGCGAGGACGCCAAGAACCGCTGGTACCGGCACTGGGTCGAGACCGGTCTCGAGGTCGTCGAGCGCCAGCTCGGCGCGCGGCCGGCGCGCTTCTGCCACGGCGACACGCCCACGCTGGCCGACTGCGTGCTCGTGCCGCAGATCTTCAACGCAAAGCGATTCGACTGCCGGCTCGACCACGTGCCGCAGGCGATGCGTGTCTTCGACGCCTGCATGGCGCTGCCCGCCTTCGAGAACACGCGGCCCGAGCGCTGTCCCGATGCGGCTTGAAGGCGCGTTGCCGGTCGCGTGGGACGCGCCGGTCGACGCCTTGATGAGCACGCGCGCCGGTGGCGTCAGCGTCGGGCCCTGGGCCAGCCTGAACCTGGGCATCGCGGTCGGCGACGACCCGGCCGCGGTGGCCGAGAACCGGCGCCGCTTCGCCGTCGCGCTGGGTGCCGAGCCGGTCTGGCAGCGCCAGGTGCATGGCACGGTGGTGCTGCGCCTGGGCGTCGACGATCCCGACCACCCCGCCGACGCCGCCTGGACCGACCGCCCCGGCCTGGCCTGCAGCGTGCAGGTCGCCGACTGCCTGCCGGTGCTGCTGGCGCACCGCGACGGGCGCGCGGTGGCGGCGGCGCATGCCGGCTGGCGCGGCCTGGCTGGCGGCGTGCTCGAGAACACCGTGCGCGCCCTCTGCGCCGGCATCGGCTGCGATGCGCAGGACCTGCTCGCCTGGCTCGGTCCGTGCATCGGGCCGCGCCGGTTCGAGGTCGGCGCCGACGTGCTCGCGGCGTTCGCCGACAGCCCGCAGCACTTCGTCAGCCGGCCGCGGCCCGACGGCGCCGCGCGCTGGCTCGCCGATCTGCCGGCACTGGCGCGGCGGGTCGCCGGTGGCGGCTGGTGCACGGTCGAGGACGCGTCACGCTTCTTCTCGTTCCGGCGCGACGGCGTCACCGGCCGCATGGCTGCCGCCGTCGCCTGCCGGCCGCGCTGACCAGGCCTGTTCCTCGGCGCGCCGCCGCGCGCGCCGCCGCGCCGGGGCCCCCATCACGTAGAGGACGATGGCCAGCGGCAGCACGCCGTAGAAGACGAGGATCAGCAGCGCACCGAGCAGGCTGCCGCGCGGCGACACCGCCTCGGCCGCCGACATCATCAGCACGACGTAAATCCAGGCGATCGCGACCATGTTCATCATCGAATCCGGTGTATGTTTTGAACTGCGCCGGCGCGGCCGTCAACTCGTGGTAAGCCCGCACGAGGATCATCCGCCGCGGTCCACAATGATCGGGCCGAACGACGCCGACCCGAGCATCGCCACGACGAGCACCAGGAGATCCGATTGAAGAGCCCGTTGCCCCCCTCGAACCCGCTGCCGGTCGACGCTGCCGCGATCGGGGCCGCCGTCGGTGAGTTCTGGAAGACGGTCTCCGACCTGCGGCTGCCGGTGCCGAAGGTGCACGAACTACAGGGTGACTACCTGAAGACCGCGGCCGAGGTCTGGAACCAGACGCTGCACCGGCTGGGGGGCGCGAGCGACCCTGCGCCGTCGCTTGGTGACCGCCGCTTCGCCGCGAGCGAATGGGCCCAGAACCCGGCGGCCGCCTATGCCGCGCAGATGTACCTGCTGAACGCGCGCACGCTGATGCAGATGGCCGACGCGGTGCAGGGCGACGCGAAGACGCGCGCGCGGATCCGCTTCGCGGTCCAGCAATGGATCGACGCGTCGAGCCCGAGCAACTTCCTCGCCTTCAACCCGGAGGCGCTGAATAAGGCGCTCGAGACCAAGGGCGAGAGCATCGCGACCGGGCTGCAGCACCTGGTGGCGGACCTGCAAAAGGGCCATGTCTCGCAGACCGACGAGACCGTCTTCGAGATCGGGCGCAACGTCGCGACCACCGAAGGCAGCGTGGTGTTCGAGAACGAATACTTCCAGCTCCTCGAATACAAGCCGCTGACCGCTCGCGTGCACGAGCGGCCGATGCTGTTCGTGCCGCCGTGCATCAACAAGTACTACATCCTCGACCTGCAGCCCGCGAACTCGCTCATCCGCTGGACCGTCGAGCAGGGCCACCGGACCTTCGTCGTCAGCTGGCGCAACCCCGACGCGTCGATGGCCGGCAGGACCTGGGACGACTACATCGAGGAGGGCGCGATCCGTGCGATCCGCACCGTGCAGGCGATCAGCGGGCGCGAGACGATCAACACGCTGGGCTTCTGTGTCGGCGGGACGATCCTGGCCACCGCGCTCGCGGTGCTCGCTGCGCGCGGCGGGCGCAGCGGCAAGGCCGGCGTGGCCGAGAGCCAGCCCGCCGCGTCGGTGACGCTGCTGACCACCTTGCTCGATTTCGCCGACACCGGCATCCTGGACATCTTCGTCGATGAGGCCTCGGTGCGGCTGCGCGAGATGACGATCGGCGCGCAGGCACCGCACGGCCCCGGGTTGCTCAAGGGAAAGGAGCTCGCCACCACCTTCAGCTTCCTGCGCCCGAACGACCTGGTCTGGAACTACGTCGTCGGCAACTACCTCAAGGGCGAGGCCCCGCCGCCCTTCGACCTGCTGTACTGGAACGGCGACAGCACCAACCTGCCCGGGCCGATGTACTGCTGGTACCTGCGCAACACCTACCTCGAGAACCGGCTCAAGGTGCCGGGCGCGCTGACGGTCTGCGGCGAGAAGGTCGACCTCGGCCGCATCAAGGCGCCGGTGTTCGTCTACGCATCGCGCGAGGACCACATCGTGCCGTGGACGGCGGCCTATGCGTCGATTCCGTTGCTCAAGGGCAAGCGCAAGTTCGTGCTCGGCGCCAGCGGCCACATTGCCGGCGTCATCAACCCGCCCGCGAAGCCGCCGAAGCCGAGCAAGCGCAGCCACTGGACGAACGCCGAGCTGCCCGCCGATGCCCAGGCCTGGCTCGACGGCGCGACCGAGCATCCGGGCAGCTGGTGGCCCGAGTGGTCGGCCTGGCTCGAGCCGCTGTCGGGCAGGCTCGTCAACGCGCCACGCAGCCTGGGCAGCGCGAAGTTCAAGCCGATCGAACCCGCGCCCGGCCGCTACGTGAAAGTCAAGGCCTGAGCGATCGACCGCATCGTCGACCCAATCCCGAGGAGATACCCATGACCGACATCGTCATCGTCGCCGCCGCCCGCACCGCCGTCGGCAAGTTCGGCGGCACTCTGGCCAGGACGCCGGCGTCCGAGCTGGGCGCGACCGTCATCAAGGCGCTGCTCGAGCGCGCGCGCCTGAGCGGCGAGCAGATCGGCGAGGTGATCCTCGGCCAGGTGCTGACCGCCGGCGTGGGCCAGAACCCGGCGCGCCAGGCGGTCATCAAGTCGGGCCTGCCGTCGGCGGTGCCGGCGATGACGATCAACAAGGTCTGCGGCTCGGGATTGAAGGCGGTGATGCTGGCCGCGCAGGCTGTTTCCGCCGGCGACAGCGAGATCGTGATCGCCGGGGGTCAGGAAAGCATGAGCCTGTCGCCGCACGTGCTCAACGGCTCGCGCGACGGCCAGCGCATGGGCGACTGGAAGATGGTCGACTCGATGATCACCGACGGCCTGTGGGACGTCTACAACCAGGTCCACATGGGCATCACGGCCGAGAACGTGGCCAAGAAGTACGGCATCAGCCGCGAGGCGCAGGACGCGCTGGCGCTCGCCTCGCAGATGAAGGCCGCCGCGGCGCAGGAGGCGGGGCGCTTCAACGACGAGATCGTGCCGGTGACGATCGCGCAGAAGAAGGGCGATCCGATCGTCTTCTCCGCCGACGAGTTCATCAACCGGAAGACCAGCGCCGAGGCGCTGGCGGGCCTGCGCCCGGCCTTCGACAAGGCCGGCAGCGTGACCGCCGGCAACGCGTCCGGGCTCAACGACGGCGCCGCCGGCGTCGTCGTGATGACGGCGAAGAAGGCCGAGCAGCTGGGCCTGAAGCCGCTTGCGCGCATCGCCAGCTACGCCAGCGCCGGCCTCGACCCGGCCTACATGGGCATGGGCCCGGTGCCTGCGGCGCGCAAGGCGCTCGAGCGCGCCGGCTGGAAGCCCGCCGACCTGGACCTGCTCGAGATCAACGAGGCCTTTGCCGCCCAGGCCTGCGCGGTGCACCAGGAGATGGGCTGGGACCAGGCCAAGGTCAACGTCAACGGCGGCGCGATCGCGATCGGACACCCGATCGGTGCGTCGGGCGCGCGCATCCTGGTGACCCTGCTGCACGAGATGATCAAGCGCGACGCCAAGCGCGGAATCGCGTCGCTGTGCATAGGGGGAGGCATGGGTGTCGCGCTGACGGTCGAGCGCTAAAGTCGGTTCACACACACAACGAAGGAGAAGCGTGATGGCACAGAAGGTGGCTTACGTGACGGGTGGCATGGGCGGCATCGGCACCGCGATCTGCCAGCGGCTGGCCAAGGAAGGCTTCACCGTCATCGCGGGTTGCGGTCCGAGCCGCGATTTCACGAAATGGCTCGACGAGCAGAAGGCGCTCGGCTACACCTTCCATGCGTCGGTGGGCAACGTTGCGGACTGGGATTCGACCGTCCAAGCCTTCGGCAAGGCGAAGGCGGAACATGTGCCGATCGACGTGCTCGTCAACAACGCCGGCATCACGCGCGACCGGATGTTCCTGAAGATGACGCCCGAGGACTGGCACGCGGTCATCGACACCAACCTGAACAGCATGTTCAACGTCACCAAGCAGGTGGTGCCCGACATGGTCGAGAAAGGCTGGGGCCGGATCATCCAGATCAGCTCGGTCAACGGCGAGAAGGGCCAGGCAGGACAGACCAACTACTCGGCGGCCAAGGCCGGGATGCACGGCTTCACGATGGCGCTGGCCCAGGAGGTCGCGTCCAAGGGCGTGACGGTGAACACCGTCAGCCCGGGCTACATCGGCACCGACATGGTCCGCGCGATCAAGCCCGAGATCCTCGAGAAGATCGTCGCGACGATCCCGGTCAAGCGCCTGGGCCGGCCGGAGGAGATCGGCGCCATCGTCGCCTGGCTCGCCGGCGAGGACTCCGGCTTCACGACCGGCGCCGACTTCTCGTGCAATGGCGGTCTGCACATGGGTTGAGCCGTTGCGGCACGGCGGCAAGGCGCCTCGAGGGGCGCCTTGCTCATTCCCCGACGCCGCGCAGGAAGTACTTGATCAGTCCCTTGGCGGCGAAGCCCAGCAGCCCGAAGCCCAGCGTCAGGAAGAGCACGAAGGTGCCGAAGCGCCCGGCCTTCGATTCGCGCGCGAGCTGGAAGATGATGAACACCATGTACAGCATGAACGCGCCGACGCCGAAGGTCAGCCCGAACTGCGCGATCTGCTCCTCGGTGAAATGCATCGCTCAGCGCCAGGCCCGCGTCGGCTGCGGCGGAAGTTCGGTGGTGTCGACGAGGTCGCGGTAAGCGTGCCAGCTCGCGTGCGCGAGCCAGGGCACGACGACGATCATTCCGAGCAGC
Source organism: Rubrivivax sp. SCN 70-15 (assembly GCA_001725505.1). GTDB lineage: Bacteria > Pseudomonadota > Gammaproteobacteria > Burkholderiales > Burkholderiaceae_C > Rubrivivax. The sequence continues at coordinate 14,264 of MEGM01000103.1, forward strand.
AGCGTGGCCATGCCGGCCAGCGTCAGCAGCATCAGCAGCGCGGCCCAGATCGCCATCGGCCCCGGGTGCTCGAGCACGACGCGCCAGCTCGTCAGCACCGCGGCGAGCACGCCGACCTGCCGGTCCAGCAGCAGCGGGATCGCGACCACGCTCGACGCGAACACCGGCGCGGCGAGCACGGCGCCGAGCACCATCCAGGCCTCGAACAGCCAGCCCTCGGGCGCGAGGACGACGACGCGCAGGAAGTCGGCGGGCTTGTTCACCGCCGCCGGCGCGAAGGCGGTGATCAGCGCCGCCGAGGTCAGCACCCAGCCGGTGCCGGCCAGCGCCAGCAGCAGGCCGAAGCCGATGAGTCGCCTGTCGTCGGGCCGCCAGGCCGCGAGCGCCGACTTGAGCCCCGCGGGCCGGCCGCGCTCGAGCGCGCGGCTGATGTTGTACAGCCCGGTGGCGACCAGCGGCGCGACGATCAGAAAGCCGCTGAACGCGCCCGCGAGAAGCCAGAAATGCTCGCGTCCCAGCAGGATCAGCAGGGCGCCGAACAGCGCGGTGGCGGCACCATGCATCAACCCGGGCAGCGGGCATCGCATCAGATCGGACCCGCCGCGGGCGAGCCAGCCCAGCGGCCGCAGCAGGGGGATCTGGCGCACGCCGAAGCGACGCGATTCCTGGAGAGCGGCGGTTCGTCGGATCACGATCGCAGTCTAGTGCGGGTTCGCGCGACGCGACGGCCCGGCTGACGCGCGCCTCGGGCGCTCACGTTCGCGGGTTCGATCCAGGTCATGCGCCGCCCTCAGCCGGCGTCGTGCAGCCGGCGCGCGGCCGCGGTGAGCACGGCGGGCGAGCCGTCGGCCACCTGCAGCGGCAGCGCGCTGGCGAAGCCCGCGAAGTTGCGCTGCATCGAGCGCAGGTAGATCGGGTCGTAGTGTTCGGCGAGGAGCTCGCGCACGACCTCGACGTTGCGACCGGCGCGCGCGGCCGCCTGCCAGCGCTCGACCACGGTGGCGCCGCGCAGTTCGCGCAGTGCCGCGAGCCGTTCGCAGAAGCTCTCGGTGTCGGTGACGAAATGCGCGTAGTCCTCGACCAGCAGCGCGACGCGCGCCTCGAGCGGCATCTCCAGGTGCAGCACCGGCGCCGCGCGCAGCCGCTGCAGCAGCGCCTCGGGCACGCGCAGCCGGCCTATCGTGCGGCTTTCGCCCTCGGCATAGACCGGCCGCGCGCGGTCGAAGCCGCGCAGCGCCTGCCACAGCGCGGTCTCGAAGGCCTTCTGCGACGGCTGTGGCACGCCGGGCAGCGGCCCCAGCACCGAGCCGCGGTGGCAGGCCAGCGCCTCGAGGTCGAGCACCTGCGTGCCGACCTCGCGCAGCGCCTGCAGCAGCCGGCTCTTGCCCGAGCCGGTGCGGCCGCAGACGGCGCGCAGATCGACGGCCGCGGGCAGCGTCTCGAGCTCCTGGATCACTGCGCGGCGGAACTCGCGGTAGCCGCCCTCGAGCACGTGCACCGTGAAGCCGATCTGGTCGAGCACGGTGGCGAGTGCGCCCGAGCGCTGGCCGCCACGCCAGCAGTAGACGAGCGGCCTCCATTCGCGCGGCAGCGCCTGCACGTGGCGCTCGAGGTGGTCGGCGATGTTGCGCGCGACCAGCGCCGCGCCGCGCTTGCGCGCCGCGAACGGCGAGACCTGCTTGTACTCGGTGCCGACGATGCGGCGCTGCTCGTCGTCGAGCGACGGCCAGTTGAGGGCGCCGGGCAGATGGTCCTCGGCGTGCTCGCTCTGGCTGCGTGCATCGACGATCGCGTCGAACTCGGCCAGCCGCGCGATCGCATCGGTGGCGGTGATGCGGCGCAGGCTCATCGGGACCGCGACCTCATGCCGGCGGCGCCACCGCGTCGAGCAGTTCGCTCTCGATGCGCAGCTGCGCCTTGGGCTGCTGCAGCGCCGGGCCGTCGACGAGGAAGGTGTCCTCGACGCGCTCGCCGAGGGTGCTGACCTTGGCGAGCTGCAGGTTGATCTGGTGGCGTGCGAGCACGCGCGCCACCGCGTAAAGCAGCCCCGAGCGGTCGCTCGCCGAGACGGTGAGCAGCCAGCGCTGCGCGCGCTCGTCGGGGTTCAGCGTCACGCGCGGCACGACCGGGAACGAGCGCACCCGGCGCGAGACCCGGCCGCGGCCGGGCTCGGGCAGCGGGCCGGTCGAGGCCAGCGCCGCCGCCGCCTGGGTCTCGACGAGCGAGATCAGGTCGCGGTACTTGAGCTCGCGCTCGCCGCCGGCGTGGTGCGCGTCGATCAGCGTGCTGACGACCTGGAAGGTGTCGAGCGCGTAGCCGGTGCGCGTGGTGTGGATCTTGGCGTCCTGGATGCTGAAGCCGGCGCTGTCGAAGTAGCCGCAGATGCGCGCGAACAGATCCGGGCGGTCGGGCGAATAGACCAGCACCTGCAGCCCCTCGCCGACCGCGGACAGCCGCGCGCGCACGATCGGTACCGTGGTCTCGATGTGGCGCCACAGCGAGCGCGCGTGCCAGGCGATGTCGCCCGCGTCGTGGCGCGCGAAGTAGCTGATCTCCAGCGTCTGCCACAGCGGCTCCTCGGTGCCGGGCAGCGCCGAGTGCAGCGCGAGGTTCTGCCGCGCCTCCTGCTTGCGCGCCTCGATCTCGGCGTCGAGGTTGGGCCGGGCGCCGCCGAGCGCGCGCAGCGTGAAGCGGTACAGGTCCTCGAGCAGCTTGCCCTTCCATGCGTTCCAGACCTTCGGGCTCGTGCCGCGGATGTCGGCCACCGTCAGCAGGTACAGCGCGGTCAGGCGCCGCTCGCTGCCGACGCGCTGCGCGAATGCCGCGATCACGTTCGCGTCGGAGAGATCCTCCTTCTGCGCGATCCGGCTCATCGTCAGGTGCTCGCGCACGAGGAACTCGATCAGCTGCGCGTCGTCGCGCGCGATCCCGTGCTCGCGGCAGAAGCGCCGCACCTCGACCGCACCGAGCTCGGAATGGTCACCGCCACGGCCCTTGGCCACGTCGTGGAAGAGGGCGGCGACGTAGAGCAGTTCGGGCGCGTCCCAGGTCGACGCGAGCTGGCTGCAGAACGGGTACTCGTGGGCGTGCTCGGGGATGAAGAAGCGGCGCACGTTGCGCAGCACCATCAGGATGTGCTGGTCGACCGTGTAGACGTGGAACAGGTCGTGCTGCATCCGGCCGACGATGCGCCGGAACACCCACAGGTAGCGCCCCAGCACCGACGTCTGGTTGAGGAGCCGGAACGCATGGGTGAGCCCCTTGGGCTGGCGCAGGATCGCCATGAACAGCGCGTGGTTCACCGGGTCGCGGCGGAAGCGCCCGTCCATCACGTTGCGCGCGTTGTAGAGCGCGCGCAGCGTGCGCGCCGACAGGCCCTGGATGCCGGGCGTCTGCTCGAAGACGAGGAAGGTCTCGAGGATGGCGTGCGGCTCGTCGAGGTAGAGGTCGTCGCGCGCGACCTCGAGCATGCCGGAGCGGTCGAGGAAGCGCTCGTTGATCGGCCGCATCGGCGCCGCCTCGGAGCCGTTGATGCGCTCCTCGATGTTGAGCATCAGGATCTGGTTCAGCTGCGTCACCGCCTTCGCCGCCCAGTAGTAGCGGTGCATCAGCACTTCCGAGCTGCGCTGTCCGCCGGTGGCCTTGTAGCCGAAGCTCTCGGCGACCGCGGTCTGCAGGTCGAACACGAGCCGGTCCTCGCGCCGGCCGGCGACCAGGTGCAGCCGGGCGCGGATCAGCTTGAGCGTGCCCTCGTGGCGCGCGAGCTGGCTCGCCTCGAACGCGGTGACCAGGCCGCGCGCCGCGAGCTCGCTCCAGGTGCGGCCGAGCCCGGCGGCGCGCGCGACCCAGACCACGACCTGCAGGTCGCGCAGGCCGCCCGGGCTTTCCTTGCAGTTGGGCTCGAGCGAATACGGCGTGCCTTCGTACTTGACGTGGCGCTGCTGCATCTCGAGCGTCTTCGCGCGCAGGAAGGCCACCGGGTCGAGCGCCTGCTGGCTCGCGTCGCGGAAGCCGGCGAACAGCCGGCGCGACCCGCAGACCAGGCGCGACTCGAGCAGCGCGGTCTGCACGGTGACGTCGCGCGCGGCCTCGGCCACGCATTCGTCGACGCTGCGCACCGACGAGCCGATCTCCAGCCCGATGTCCCAGCATGCGGTGATGAAGCCCTCGATCGCCGCGCGCTGCACCTCGGCGCTGCCGTCGGCGCCCGGCAGCAGCACGAGCACGTCGACGTCGGAGTACGGGAACAGCTCGGCACGCCCGTAGCCGCCGACCGCGACGAGTGCAGCGCCCGCCGGCATGCCGGCATGGACCCAGAGCTCGGTCAGCGTCGCGTCGACGTGGCGCGCCAGGCCCTTGAGGAGACGGCTCGCCGCGGTGGCGGTCGGCCGCGCGGCGCCGAAATGCTCGATCAGCGCACGCTTGCCGTCGCGAAAGCGTGCCCGCAGCGCCGCGACGCCGCCCGACGTGCTCGCCGGCGCGATCAGTGGAGCGGACATGCGCGCGCGTTAAGGCGTCGTGACCGCAGGCTGCGCGGCCGCCTGCGCGCGCGCGACGCCGTAGCCGGCGCTCGCGAAGGCCGGCGCCGGCGGGCTGCCGGCGGAGACCGTCAGCACCTCGTAGCCCGTCTCGGTGACGAGCACGGTGTGCTCCCACTGCGCCGACAGCGAGCGATCCTTCGTGACGATGGTCCAGCCGTCGTAGGGGCGGTTGCCCTTGCGGTCTTCCTTGATCTCGCGCCGGCCGGCGTTGATCATCGGCTCGATCGTGAAGATCATCCCCGGCACCAGTTCTTCCAGCGTGCCCGGGCGGCCGTAGTGCAGCACCTGCGGCTCCTCGTGGAAGCGCCGGCCGACGCCGTGGCCGCAGAACTCGCGCACGACCGAATAGCCGGCATGCTCGGCGAAGGTCTGGATCGCGTGGCCGATGTCGCCCAGGCGCGCGCCGGGCTTCACCTTCACGATGCCCTTCCACATCGCCTCGAAGGTGATGTGGCACAGCCGGCGCGCGGCGATCGACGCATCGCCGACGATGAACATGCGGCTGTTGTCGCCGTGCCAGCCGTCCTTGATCACGGTGACGTCGATGTTGACGACGTCGCCGTTCCTCAGCGGCCGGTCGTCCGGGATGCCGTGGCAGACGACTTCGTTCAGCGAGGTGCACAGCGACGCCGGGTAGGCCGGGTAGCCGGGCGGCTGGTAGCCCAGCGTCGCCGGGATGCCGCCCTGCACCCGCACCATGTGCTCGTGCGCGAGGCGGTCGATCTCCTTCGTCGTGACGCCCGCCTTCACGTGCGGGGTCAGCATGTCCAGCACCTCGGACGCGAGACGGCCGGCCAGGCGCATGCCCTCGATCTCGGCGCCGGTCTTGATCGGAATCGTCATGGCCGGAATTATCCCACCGGGCCCGTAAAATCGCCGGACATGGCCTCCACCGCCCCGCACCTCCTGCACTTCGAGGGCGGCAATGCCCTCTCGCACTTCCGCGCCCAGGCCTTGCTCGCCCGGCTGCGTTCGGCCGTCCCGCGCATCGCCGGCGTCGCCGCGCGCCATGTCCACTGGGCCGCCTTCGACGATGCGCCGGACCGCGCCATCGCCGACCGCGTCGCCGCGCTGTTCGACTACGGCGACCCCTATGCCGGAGCGACCGAAGGCGCGCTCGTCGTCGTGATGCCGCGCCTGGGCACGGTCTCGCCCTGGGCGAGCAAGGCGAGCGACATCGCGCGCAACTGCGGCCTGCCGATCCACCGCGTCGAGCGCGTCACCGAGTTCCGGCTCGCGCTCGAGGCGGGCCCG
>MEGM01000104.1:0-7590 GCA_001725505.1 Rubrivivax sp. SCN 70-15
ACGGTGGGCTTGTCCCCAACAATCAGACTCTTCATCCACGCCTCCTGAAGCTGCGTGGATCGACATCATATCTAATCTATTGAACGCAACTCCGTATGAGAGCCGCGATGCCGGTGCGAAGTGTCACGACCTGCCCCCGGCACGGGTCGGGGAACCCGCTTGCCAGCGAGCGGCGGACGGATGCACACTGGTCCCGACATCCGGCCGATCATCCGGTCGAAGCCGGGCTCCTCGCGCCCACCGCCCCTCGATTCCACCGCCCTCCCTCCCAGCCTCGGCGCCGCCGCCGGCGTGCGCCCGACCTTTCCCCCCACCCCTCGCAAAGGAGGCACTGATGAACCTGACGATCAGCGGACACCACCTCGAAGTCACGCCCGCTCTCAGAGAGTACGTACTCACAAAGCTGGATCGCGTGACGCGCCATTTCGATCAGGTCGTGGACGTCAACGTGCTGTTGACGGTGGAGAAGCTGAAGGAAAAGGAACGACGCCAGAAAGCCGAGGTCACGCTGCACGTGAAGGGGCGCGACATCTACGTCGAGCAGAGTCACGAAGACCTGTACGCGGCGATCGACCAGCTGATGGACAAGCTGGACCGCCAGGTCTGCCGCCACAAGGACCGGCTGCAGGACCATCACCACGAATCGCCCAAGCGCATCGACGCCGGCGCCGCCTGAGCCGCCTCGCGGCGTCCATGGAAACGGCCCTCGCGGGCCGTTTTTCGTCTCCGCGTCGGCGGCTGTTGTTGCAATGCCGCAATCATGGGCATTCCGTCCGGTCCGGGCCGCGATGCAGCGTCGAGTGTGACGATTCGGTTGCTATGATCCTTCGCTCACCAACAGACTCGACGGCAGCGCCGATGACACGCCGGCCGCGAGGGGAAATGGCCCCATGAACCGTCTCGCCGCCATCCTGCCCGCCAGCGACGTGCTGGTGAACGTGGAAGCGACCAGCAAGAAGCGCGTTTTCGAGCAGGCCGGGCTGTTGTTCGAGAACCAGCACGCGATCGCGCGCGGCATCGTCACCGACAACCTGTTTGCCCGCGAACGCCTGGGCTCGACCGGCCTGGGGCACGCGGTCGCGATCCCGCACGGGCGCATCAAGGGCCTGAAGAACCCGCTCGCGGCGGTGCTGCGGGTGCAGCAGCCGATCCCGTTCGACGCGCCCGACGACGAGCCGGTCTCGCTGCTGATCTTCCTCCTCGTGCCCGAGGCGGCGACGCAGCGGCACCTGGAGATCCTGTCAGAGATCGCCGAGATGCTCTCCGACCGCGAGCTGCGCGAGCGCCTCAAGTCCGAGCCCGACGCCGCCGCCGTGCACAAGCTGATCCACGACTGGGAACCGCTGAAGTCCGTGGCGTGAGCATCACCGCCGAACCGCGACCAAGTTGCTTGCTCGGATCCGGCCTTGCCGGTCCGTCGCAAGAGCCCCCTCGGGGAGCCGCGACCGGCGTGAGCGTGGAGGCGGCATGAAACCCAGCTCGATGAGCGCGGAGGCGCTGTTCGAGGCGCACCGCGAAGCCTTGCGCTGGGAATGGATCGCCGGCCACGCACACCCGGAGCGCCGCTTCGACGACACCGCGGTGCGCGACGCGCGCTCGTCGGCCGACCTGATCGGCTACCTGAACTACATCCACCCGTACCGCGTCCAGATCGTCGGCAGCCGCGAGAGCGCCTACCTGCAGGCGAGCTCGCCCGAGGATCAGGAGCGCCGCATCTCGCGCATCGTCACGCTCGAGCCGCCGGTGCTGATCGTCGCCGATGCGCAGACACCGCCGAACCGGCTGGTCGCGATGTGCGAGCGCGCCGAGATCCCGCTCTTCGTCACCGCCGAATCGGCCGGCCACGTGATCGACGTCGTGCGCGACTACCTCGGCCAGCTGTTCGCCGAGCGGACCACGCGCCACGGCGTGTTCATGGACATCCTCGGCCTGGGCGTGCTGCTGACGGGTGAATCGGGGCTGGGCAAGAGCGAGCTCGGGCTCGAGCTGATCTCGCGCGGCCACGGCCTGGTCGCCGACGACGCGGTGGATCTCTACCGGATCTCGCAGACCGGGATCGAGGGCCGCTGCCCCGAGCTGCTGATGAACCTGCTCGAGGTGCGCGGCATCGGCCTGCTCGACATCAAGGCAATCTTCGGCGAGACCGCGGTGCGCCGCAAGATGCGGCTCAAGCTCATCGTCCACCTGGTGCGCAAGGAGACGATGGAACGCGAGTTCGAGCGTCTGCCCTACGAGCCGCTGTACGAGGACATCCTCGGCCTGCCGGTGCGCAAGGTCGTGATCGCCGTCGACGCCGGCCGCAACCTCGCGGTGCTCGTCGAGGCCGCGGTGCGCAACACGATCCTGCAGCTGCGCGGCATCGATACCTACCAGGAGTTCATCGCGCGCCACCAGCGCGCGATGGAGCGCGAGTAGATCCGACCCTCGGTGCCTGCGCGCCGCGTCACTCGTGGCGGTGCTCGCAGTCGGGCTTGGTGCAGCGCGCGTAGAGCGCGAGCGCGTGGTCGTGCAGCTCGAAGCCGCGCGCGAGCGCGATCGCGTGCTGGCGCTGCTCGATCTCGGGGTCGAAGAACTCCTCGACCCGGCCGCAACTCAGGCACACGAGGTGGTCGTGATGCTGGCCCTCGTTGAGCTCGAAGATCGACTTGCCGGACTCGAAGTTGCTGCGCGTCAGCAGACCGGCCTGCTCGAACTGCATCAGCACCCGGTAGACGGTGGCCAGCCCGATGTCGGCGCCCTCGCCGAGCAAGGCCTTGTAGACGTCCTCGGCCGTCATGTGCCGCCGCTCGGTGCGGTGGAAGATCTCCAGGATCTTGATGCGCGGCAGCGTCGCCTTCAGGCCGCTGCTCTTCAGTTCATCGACGTTCGTCATCGGGCGCCCTCGCACGCGGTCGGCGGGCCAGCCCCGCTAGAATCCGGGGATCATAGCCAGCCCTGTGCCCATGCGCCGCACCCCGATTTTCCTGCTCGGCACGCTGCTGCTCGGCGGCTGTTCTTCGGTCCGGACGACCGACAGCCTGTTCGGCCTGATCACGCCGTACAAGATCGACATCGTGCAGGGCAACGTCGTGACGCAGGAGCAGCTCGCGCTGCTCAAGCCCGGGCTGACGCGCAGCCAGGTGCGCGACATTCTCGGCACCCCGCTGCTCACCGACCCCTTCCATGCCGACCGCTGGGACTACCTGTTCACGATCCGCCGCCCCGGCACCGAGGTCCAGCGGCGCGACGTCATCGTGCGCTTCGACGGCGACCGGATGAAGTCGGTCGACAGCCCCGCGCTGCCGACCGAGGGCGAATTCGTCGCGTCGATCAGCCCGCCGATCAAGGCCAAGCCGCGCACGCTGGCGCTGACGCAGGCGCAGATCGACGCGCTGCCGGTGCCGCCCAAGCCGGCACCGCCGGCGCCGGCGGCGTCGGCGCCGGCACGCGACTACCCACCGCTCGAAGCCTCCTGATGGCGCTTCGGGTCGCGATCGCCGGCAGCTCCGGGCGCATGGGCCGGATGCTGATCGAGGCCGTGCTCGCCAGCGCCGACTGCCGGCTCGCCGGCGCGCTCGACCTGCCCGGCAGCGCCTCGATCGGCCAGGACGCGGGCGCCTTCCTCGGCCGCTCGACCGGCGTCGCGATCACCGCGTCGCTGGACGAGGGCCTGGCCGGCGCCGACGTGCTGATCGACTTCACCCGCCCCGAAGGCACCCTCGCCCACCTGGCCGCCTGCCGCGCGCGCGGCGTCGCCGCCGTGATCGGCACGACCGGCTTCACGCCGGCGCAGAAGGCCGATCTGGCGGCGTTCGCGCGCGAGCTGCCGATCGTCTTCGCGGCCAACATGAGCGTCGGCGTCAACGTCGTGCTGCGCCTGCTCGACCTGGCCGCGCGCTCGCTGTCCGGGGGCTACGACATCGAGATCATCGAGGCCCACCACCGGCACAAGGTCGACGCACCGAGCGGCACCGCGCTGGCGATGGGCGAGACGATCGCGAAGGCGCTGGGCCAGGAGCTGAAGGACCACGCCGTCTTCGCGCGCGAAGGCCACACCGGCGAGCGCAAGGCCGGCACGATCGGCTTCGCCACGGTGCGCGGCGGCGACATCGTCGGCGACCACACCGTGCTCTTCGCCGGCACCGGCGAGCGCATCGAGATCACCCACCGCAGCAACAGCCGCGCGAACTACGCCGAGGGCAGCCTGCGCGCCGCGCGCTTCCTTGTCGGCCGCGCGCCCGGGCTGTACGGCATGGACGACGTGCTCGGCCTCGCGCCCGGCGCCTGAGCCGCCGCCGGTGCGAGGCCTCGCGACCTTCTGGCAGCAGGGCGACCTCGTCGCGCGCAGCGTCGTGCTGCTGCTGTTCGCGATGTCGGTCAGCGCGTGGGCCTTGATCGTCTGGAAGGGCTGGCTGCTGCGCCGCGCACGGCGTGACATCGCACGCGCGGTGCCGGCGTTCTGGGATGCGAGCGCGCTCGACGATGGCCGCCGACGGCTCGCCGCGATCGACCGCGAAGGGCTGCTGCTGCCACTGCTCGACGCCGCCACCGCGACGCCGGCGGCCGGCACGCTGGCGACCTCGGCCGACCTCGACGCCCAGCTCACGCGCCGACTGCGCGACGCGCTGCACCGCGGGCTGTCGCACCTGCAGTTCGGCCAGGTGCTGCTCGCGTCGATCGGCAGCACCGCGCCCTTCGTCGGCCTGTTCGGCACCGTCTGGGGCATCTACCACGCGCTGCTCGCGATCACCTCCGAGGGCAGCCTCTCGATCGAGAAGGTGGCCGGCCCGGTCGGCGAGGCGCTCGTGATGACGGCCGCGGGCATCGCCGTCGCGGTGCCGGCGGTGCTCGCGTTCAACGTCTTCGGCCAGTGGGTCGCGGCCTGCGAGGCCGAGCTCGAGGGCTTCGCGCACGACCTGCGCGGGATGCTGCTCGGGGCCCGCTCCGGACCGGGGAAGGCGGATCCGGAGCGCATCGCCGGGCACGGGAACCGAGGCTGAGCATGGCGTTCGGCCGCCTCGAGCGCAACCCCGGTGCGAAGCCGATGAGCGACATCAACATGACGCCGCTGATCGACGTGATGCTGGTGCTGCTGGTGATCTTCATCGTCACCGCGCCGCTCATCGCGAGCGGCCTCAAGCTCGACCTGCCGAAGGTCGACGCCGCACGCGCCGACGGCACCCCGGCCTTCATCGCGCTGTCCGTCGACGCGAATGGCCAGTTCTTCCTGGGCGAGCAGCCGCTGTCGGCCGGGCAGCTCGGCGCGCGCATGCGCGACGCCGCACTGCGCGACCCGCAGACCGAGGTGCGCCTGCGCGCCGACCGCCGCGTGCCCTACGGCCGCGTCGCCGAGCTGATAAGCCTCGCCCAGGCCGCGGGGCTGACGCGGATCGGCTTCGTCACCGAGACGCCCGCCACGCCGCCGCCAGCGCGATAGCCGGCGCCGGGCCGCTACGTAGAATCCGGCCCATGAACGAGAAATACGTCCCCGCCGAGGTCGAAGCCGCAGCCCAGGCGCATTGGACGACGACCGGCGCGCTGCGCGTGACCGAGGACCCGCAGCGCCCGAAGTTCTATGCCTGCTCGATGCTGCCCTACCCGAGCGGCAAGCTGCACATGGGCCATGTGCGCAACTACACCATCAACGACATGATGGCGCGCCACCTTCGCATGAAGGGCATGAACGTTCTGATGCCGATGGGCTGGGACGCGTTCGGGCTGCCGGCCGAGAACGCCGCGATCGCCAACGGCGTGCCGCCGGCGGCGTGGACGCGCGCGAACATCGCCGAGATGAAGGCGCAGATGCAGCCGCTCGGGCTGGCCTACGACTGGGCGCGCGAGGTCGCGACCTGCGACCCGAGCTACTACAAGTGGAACCAGTGGTTCTTCCTGAAGATGCTCGACAAGGGCATCGCCTACAAGAAGACGCAGGTCGTCAACTGGGACCCCGTCGACCAGACCGTGCTCGCGAACGAGCAGGTCGTCGACGGCCGCGGCTGGCGCAGCGGCGCGATCGTCGAGAAGCGCGAGATCCCGGGCTACTACCTCGCGATCACGAAATACGCCGACGAGCTGCTCTCCGGCGTCAGCGACAGCACCGTGCCGCATTACCTCGAAGGCTGGCCCGAGCGCGTGCGCCTGATGCAGGAGCACTGGATCGGCAAGAGCGAAGGCGTGCGCTTCGCGTTCCCGCACGAGATCCGCGACGAGTCGGGTGCCTTGATCCAGGACGGGCGCCTGTACGTCTTCACGACGCGTGCCGACACGATCAAGGGCGTGACCTTCTGCGCCGTCGCGCCCGAGCACCCGATCGCCGCGCATGCCGCGCGCACGAACCCCGAGCTCGCGGCCTTCATCGAAGACTGCAAGAAGGGCGGCACGACCGAGGCCGAGCTCGCGCTGAAGGAGAAGGAAGGCCGGCCGACCGGGCTGTTCGTCACGCACCCGCTCACCGGGGCGCAGGTGCCGGTGTGGGTCGGCAACTACGTGCTGATGAGCTACGGCGACGGCGCCGTGATGGGCGTGCCGGCGCACGACGAGCGCGACTTCGCGTTCGCGAAGAAGTACGGCCTGGACATGCTGCAGGTGATCCACGTCGACGGCGAGCATTTCAGCTACGACCACTGGCAGGACTGGTACGCCGACAAGACGCGCGGCCTGACCGTCAACTCGGGCAACTACAGCGGCCTGCACCACAAGCAGGCGGTCGACGCGATCGCCACCGCGCTCGCGGCCAAGGGCCTGGGCGAGAAGAAGACGACCTGGCGGCTGCGCGACTGGGGCATCAGCCGCCAGCGCTACTGGGGGACCCCGATCCCGATCATCCATTGCGCCGCCTGCGGCTCGGTGCCGGTGCCCGAAGCCGACCTGCCGGTGCTGCTGCCCGAGGACCTGGTGCCCGACGGCAGCGGCAACCCGCTGAACAAGTGCGCCTCGTTCCTGAACGTCGCGTGCCCGCAATGCGGCCAGCCGGCGCGGCGCGAGACCGACACGATGGACACCTTCGTCGATTCGTCTTGGTACTACATGCGCTACTGCTGCCCGGACGCCGAGCACTCGATGATCGACGAGCGCGTCGAGTACTGGATGCCGATGGACCAGTACATCGGCGGCATCGAGCACGCGGTGCTGCACCTGCTCTATGCGCGCTTCTGGACCAAGGCGATGCGCGACCTCGGGCTGGTCTCGTTCGACGAGCCGTTCAAGAACCTGTTCACGCAGGGCATGCTGCTCAACGAGTGCTACTACCGCGACGAGGGCGACGGCAAGAAGCGCTGGTATTACCCGAACGAGGTCGAAGTCCGGCACGACGAGCGCGGTCACCCGGTCGGCGCGACGGCCAGGAGCGACGGCCTGCCGGTGATGCTCGGCGGCATCGAGAAGATGTCCAAGAGCAAGAACAATGTCGTCGAGCCGCGCGACATCATCGCCAGGTTCGGCGCCGACACCGCGCGCGTGTTCACGATGTTCGCCGGCCCGCCCGACCAGAGCGCAGCCTGGTCCGACTCCGGCGCCGAGGGCAGCTTCCGTTTCCTGCGCCGGCTCTGGAGCTTCGGCGTCAGGCAGGCGGCGCGCGTGCGCGCCGCCCCCGCCACGGCCAGCGGCGCCGAC
>MEGM01000104.1:7698-18014 GCA_001725505.1 Rubrivivax sp. SCN 70-15
CATCCTGCTGCGCGTGCTCTACCCGGCCGCGCCGCACATCACGCACGCGCTGTGGAGCGAGCTCGGCTACGCTGCGGCCGACGGTGACTTGGTGTGCGCCGCCTGGCCGCAGGTCGACGAGGCGGCGCTGGTGCGCACCGAGATCGAGCTCGTGCTCCAGGTCGCCGGCAAGACGCGCGGCGCGATCCGCGTGCCGGCCGACGCGAGCCGCGCCGTCATCGAGGCGGCGGCGCTCGCGAGCCCCGACTTCGCGCGCTTCGCCGAGGGCCGGGCGGCGAAGAAGATCGTCATCGTCCCCGGCCGGCTGGTCAATGTGGTCGTCTGACCGGCGCGCGCTGCTCGCGCTGCTGCCGCTGGCGCTGGCCGGCTGCGGCTTCGAACTGCGGCGCATCCCGGCGCTGCCGTTCCGCAGCGTCGCGCTGACCGGCTTCGCACCGCGTTCGCCCTTCGCTGCCGAACTGCGCGACAACCTCGAGAAGACGGTGCGCGTGGTCGACGCGCCGGCACAGGCCGAGGTCGTGCTGCAGGCCCTCGCCGAGCGGCGCGAGAAGAGCGTCGTCGCGTCGACCGCGGCGGCGCAGGTGCGCGAGTTCCAGCTCCGGCTGAGCTTCCGCTTCCGCGTCGAGACGCCGGCCGGCCACGAGCTGATCGCGCCGGTCGAGCTGCAGCTGCAGAACGACCTCAGCTACGCCGAGAACTTCGCGCTCGCCAAGCAGCAGGAAGAGGACGAGCTCTTCCGCCAGATGCAGACCGACGCCGTGATGCAGGTGATGCGCCGGCTCGCGTCGATCCAGCGCTGATGCAGATCCGCGCCGACCAGCTCGAAGCGCACCTGGCGCGCGGCCTGAAGCCGATCTACACGGTCTATGGCGACGAGCCGCTGCTCGCGCAGGAGGCCGGCGACGCGATCCGTGCGGCGGCGCGCGCGGCCGGCTACGCCGAGCGCAAGGTCTTCAGCGTCGGCGGCTCGCATTTCGACTGGAGCGGCGTGCTCGGCGCGGCGCAGGCGCTGAGCCTGTTCGCCGACCGGCAGCTGATCGAGATCCGCATCCCTTCGGGCAAGCCCGGCAAGGACGGCTCCGACGCGCTGCAGCGCTATTGCGCGCAGCTCGGCGACGAGGTGCTGACGATGGTCCAGCTGCCGCGGCTGGACTTCCAGCAGACCAAGGCGGCCTGGTTCGGCGCGCTCGACGCCGCCGGCGTCACGCTGCGCGTCGAGCCGGTCGAGCGCAAGGCGCTGCCGGGCTGGATCGCGCAGCGCCTGGCACGCCAGGACCAGCGTGTCGCGAGCGGCGAGCCCGGCCAGCGCACGCTGGCCTTCTTCGCCGACCGCGTCGAAGGCAACCTGCTCGCCGCGCACCAGGAGCTGCAGAAGCTGGCGCTGCTCTACCCGGCGGGCGAGCTGAGCTTCGAGCAGGTCGAGGCGGCGGTGCTCGACGTCGCGCGCTACGACGTCTTCAAGCTCGGCGAGGCGGTGCTCGCGGGCCAGGTCGCGCGCGCGCTGCGCATGCTCGACGGGCTGCGCGCCGAGGGCGAGTCACCGGTGCTGGTGCACTGGACACTGGCCGAGGACATCCGCGCGCTGCACCGCGTGCGCGCCGCGCAGGCCGAGGGCCGGCCGCTGCCGCTGGCGTTGCGCGAGGCGCGCGTCTGGGGGCTGAAGGAGCGCCTGTTCGAGCGCGCGCTGCCGCTGCTCGCCGACCACCAGCTCGAGCACCTGGTGGAGGCCGCCAGCGTCTGCGACGGCCTCGTCAAGGGCCTGCGCCACCCGGACTGGCCGGCCGAACCCTGGGACGGCCTGCGCCGTCTGGTGCTGATGCTGCTGCAGGCGCTGGGCCGGCAGCGCCTCGCGCTGGCGGCGTGATTCCGCGCCGGCGCAGCATGTACCCCGTTCTCGACCCGGGCGCCGAGTTCCGCGACTGGCCATCGCTCGTCGCCGAACACGCGCGGCGCCGGCCGGGCGCGCCGGCGCTGACGGTCGGCGAGCGCGAGCTCGATTACGCGGGGCTGGACGCGCTCGCCGACCGCGTCGCCGCGGCACTGCAGCGCGAGGGCCTGGCCGAACGCGAGGTGGTGGCGGTGTGCGCGGCCTCGAGCATCGAATACGTGGCGCTGTTCGTCGGCGCGCTGCGTGCCGGGCTCGCGCTGGCGCCGCTGGCGCCGAGCGCGACGCCGGCGCAGATCGCCGCAATGGCGGCCGACTGCGACGCGCGCCTCGTCTTCGTCGACGCCGCGGTGGCGGCGGCGCTGCAGGGGCAAGTGCTGGCGGCGCCGCTGCGGCGCCTGGACGACGCCGGCTTCCGCGCCTGGCTGGCGCGCGCCGGCACGCGGCCGCGGCCAGTAGCGATCGCGCCCGATGCGCCCTTCAACATCATCTACTCGTCGGGGACGACGGGGGCACCCAAGGGCATCGTGCAGCCGCACTCGATGCGCTGGGCGCACGTGCGCCGCGCTGCGGTCTCGGGCTACGGCAGCGACACGGTGACGCTGATCGCGACCCCGCTGTACTCGAACACGACGCTCGTCGTCGTCGTGCCCACGCTGGCCTTCGGCGGCCACCTGGTGCTGATGCCCAGGTTCGACGCCGCCACCTACCTGAGCCTGGCCGCGCGCGTGCGCGCGACGCACACGATGCTGGTGCCGGTGCAGTACCAGCGCCTGATGGCACGGCCCGACTTCGGCGCGCACGACCTGTCGTCGTTCCGCTTCAAGTTCTGCACCAGCGCGCCGTTCAGCGCCGCGCTCAAGGCCGACGTTCTCGCGCGCTGGCCGGGCGCGCTCGTCGAGTACTACGGCATGACCGAAGGCGGCGGCACCTGCATCCTGCAGGCGCACCTGTTCCCGCACAAGCTGCACACGGTGGGGCAGCCGGCCGAGGGGCACGACGTGCGCCTCGTCGACGAGCAGGGCCGCGAGGTCGCGCGCGGCGAGGTGGGCGAGGTCGTCGGCCGCTCGCCCGCGATGATGAGCGGCTACCACGGCCAGCCGGCGCTGACCGCGGCTGCCGAATGGCGCGACGGCGAGGGGCGGCGCTACATCCGCACCGGGGATGTCGGCCGCTTCGACGAGGACGGCTTCCTCGTGCTGCTGGACCGGCGCAAGGACATGGTCATCAGCGGCGGCTTCAACATCTACCCCAGCGACCTGGAGGCGGTGCTGCGCCGCCACCCGGCGGTGGCCGACTGCGCGGTGGTCGGCATCGCCTCCGCCGAATGGGGCGAGACGCCGGTGGCCTGGGTCGTGTGCGCGCCCGGGGCGGCCATCGCGCCCGAGGCGCTGCGCGAGTGGGCGAATGCGCAGCTCGGCCGCACCCAGCGCCTGGCGGGGCTGCGCTACACCGACGAGCTGCCGCGCAGCGCCATCGGCAAGGTGCTCAAGCGCGAGCTGCGCGAAGCCTGGGGCCGGTGAGGTCGGCGCGGGGCGCGCAGCCGCGACCCGCCAGCGAAAGACCGGACCTCGCGGCCCGCTTCCATGAAGTCGGGCCTCACCGCGACGGCTCCAGGCGCGCGGTCGCTCAGTAACCGCGCGCGCGATCGACCCGGTGCGCGAGCGGCCGCCCGTCGCGCGCGGCGCGCAGGTTGGCCGCAGCCCCCGCGCTCGCGCTGCGCGCGTCGGTCAGCGCCGCGGCGTGCGGCAGCACGGTGACCGACGGGTGGCGCCAGAAGGCGTGCACCGCGGGCAGCGGCTCGGTCTGGAAGACGTCGAGCACCGCATGGCGCAGATGGCCGCGGTCGAGCGCATCGAGCAGGTCGGCCTCGACCAGGTGCGCGCCGCGGCCGAGGTTGACGATCGCCGAACCCGGTGCCATGCGCGCGAAGAAGCCGGCGTCGAGCAGGCCGCGCGTCTCGGCGGTGAGCGGCAGCAGGTTGATCACGATCGCCGCGTCGGCGAGCAGCGCCGGCAGCGGCGTGTCGTCATGCCGCCGGCTGCGCCGCCAGCCGCGCACCGGGTAGCCCTGCTGCGCGATGCGCTCGGCCGCCGCCCGGCCCATCTCGCCCTGGCCGAGCACGAGCACGCCGACCTCGTCGGCACGCCGCTGTGCGTGGACGCGCCAGACGGCCTCGCGCTGCGCCTGCGCGTAGGCGAAGAAGCCGCGGTGCAGCGACAGCGTGGCCCAGAGCGCGGTCTCGGCCATCGCGGCGCTCATCGCGGGGTCGACCATGCGCGCGATCGGCACGCCGGCCGGCAGCGTCGGGTCGGCGAGCAGCCGGTCGACGCCGGCCCACAGCGACTGGATCAGGCGCAGCCGCGGCTGCCCGGCGAGCGCGCCCGGCGGCGGGTTCGCGACCAGTGCCGCGTCGGCCTCGCCGGCGTCGAGCCAGGTCGCCTCGGGCATCGCCGCGGCCAGCTCGCGCCGCCATTCGGCGTCGATCTCGCCCGCGAGCAGCACCTTCATCGCGCTGCCTCGAGCAGCCGCTGCAGGGCCACCGCGACGGTACCGGCGCGCACCGCGGCGCGGTCGCCAGCGAGCTGCAGCCGCTCGGAGCGCGTCGCGGCGCCGGCCTGCGCGAGCGCGAGCCACACCGTGCCGACCGGCTTGCCGGGCACCGCGCCGCCGGGGCCGGCGATGCCGGTCACCGCGACCGCGAGCTGCACCGGCGCGCGCGCCAGCGCGCCCTCGGCCATCGCGCGCGCGACCGGCTCGCTGACCGCGCCCTGGGCCTCGATCAGGCCGGCGTCGACGCCGAGCAGCTCGGTCTTCGCGGCGTTGCTGTAGCTGACGATGCCGCGCTCGAACCAGTCGCTCGAGCCGGCGAGCGCGGTGCAGGCGGCGGCGATCAGGCCACCGGTGCAGCTCTCGGCCGTCGCGATGCGCCAGCCGCGCGCGCGCAGCGCGTCGGCGAGCGCGATCACGAGCGGCTCGACGTTCAACGTGGCCATGCCGACACCAGGCGCATGCCGAGCGCGATGACGAGCAGCGTGCAGGCTGCGGCGACGAGGTCGTCGAACAGGATGCCCCAGCCCTGGCGCCAGCCGATCGGCTGCCCGGGCCGCAACTTGAACAGCCGGTCGGCCCAGCCCACCGGGCCGCGCTTGACCGCGTCGAAGACCCGGAAGAGCCCGAACGCGAGCAGCTGCAACGCAAAGCCGGCCGGCATCAGCAGCCAGAGCACGATCCAGAACGCGACCACCTCGTCCCAGACGACGGCGCTCGGGTCGGCGACGCCCAGGTGCTGCGCGCTGCGCGTGCACGCCCACAGACCGACGATCAGGCTGGCGACGATGACCCAGCCCCAGTCGGCACCGCCCGACCCGCGCTCGATGGCGAGGAAGGCGACCCAGGCCCAGAGCGTGCCGACCGTGCCCGGCGCGCGCGGCGACAGCCCGCTGCCGAAGCCGAGCGCGATCCAGTGCGCCGGGTGGCGCAGCATGAAGCCGGCGCTGACGCGCTGCGTGCTCACTGGACGACCCTCCGCGCTGTGCGCTCCGGGATGAGCGCTCGGGAGCGGCCCGGCGCGGTCAACGGAACGACCCTTTGCGCTGCGCGCTCTGGGATGAGCGCTTGGGAGCGGCCCGGCGCGGTCAACGGAACGACCCTTTGCGCTGCGCGCTCCGGGATGAGCGCTTGGGAGCGGCCCGGCGCGCTCATGACGCGAAATGGTCGAAGCCGTGACCGGGCTCGACGAGCCGGCCGTCGGCGTCGACGACGCGCAGCTCGTCGCCGGCTTCGACGGTGCCGCAGCGCGTGACGGCGACGCGCGCCGCGCTCGCGGCCGACAGCACCGCGTCGCGGCGCGACGGCGGCGCGGTGAAGAGCAGCTCGTAGTCGTCGCCGCCGGCGAGCAGGCACACGCGCTGCAGCGCCTGGCTCTGCGTCTCGAGCACGGCGCTGCGCGGCAGCGCGTCGAGCTCGATCGTCGCGCCGACACCGGACTGGCGCATCACGTGGCCGAGGTCGCCGACGAGGCCGTCGCTGAGGTCGATCGCGCTCGTCGCCACGCCGCGCAGCGCCAGCCCCAGCGCCAGGCGCGGCGTCGGCCGTTCCATCGCGCGGCGCACCTCCTCGAAGGCACTGCCGGGCAGCGTCGCATGGCCGCGGAAGACCTCGAGCGCGAGCCGCGCATCGCCGAGCCGGCCGCTGACCCAGATGTCGTGGCCCGGGCGCGCACCGCTGCGCAGCAGGGCCTGGCCGGCCGGCAGCTGGCCGAAGACGGTGATGCAGACGTTCAGCGGCCCGGCGGTGGTGTCGCCGCCGACGAGCTCGATGCCATGCTCGTCGGCGAGCGCGAACAGCCCGGCCGCGAACGGCGCGAGGAAGGCCTCGTCGGCGCGCGGCAGCGACAGCGCGAGCACGAAGGCCAGCGGCTCGGCACCGCAGGCGGCGAGGTCGCTCAGGTTCACCGCGAGCGCCTTGTGGCCGAGCCGCTCGGGCGCGACGGTGGACAGGAAGTGGCGGCCCTCGACGAGCATGTCGCAGGACACCGCGAGCTGCATCCCCGGCTGCGGCTGCAGCAGCGCGCAGTCGTCGCCGACGCCCATCGCGGCGCGGCGCGCCGGCCGGTTGAAGAATCGATCGATCAGCTCGAATTCACCCATCGGCGCCATTGTCATCGCTCGGCAGCCACCGGTGCGATTGGCGCCAGCGGCGTCACGGCTGATGCGCGCTTTCGCGCAACGCCGGCCGCCCGGCGATCGCGCACACTGCGAAGCCTAGAATTTCGCGCCCAGACCCTGGGCCACCGAAGGAGACCGTGCGATGCCGACCCCCGAAGACCGAAGCGCCGAACTGCGCCGCGCCGCACTCGAGTACCACGAGTTTCCGACCCCCGGCAAGGTGTCCGTCAGCGCGACCAAGCAGATGATCAACCAGCGCGACCTGGCGCTGGCCTATTCGCCCGGCGTCGCCGCGGCCTGCGAGGAGATCGTCGCCGATCCGGCGAACGCGTTCCGCTACACCGCGCGCGGCAACCTCGTCGCGGTGGTGACGAACGGCACCGCGGTGCTCGGTCTTGGCGACATCGGGCCGCTCGCGGCCAAGCCGGTGATGGAAGGCAAGGCGGTGCTGTTCAAGAAGTTCGCCGGCATCGACGTCTTCGACCTCGAGGTGAACGAGAAGAACCTGGACAAGCTGGTCGACGTGATCGCCGCGCTCGAGCCGACCTTCGGCGGCATCAACCTCGAGGACATCAAGGCGCCGGACTGCTTCTACGTCGAGCGCAAGCTGCGCGAGCGGATGAAGATCCCGGTCTTCCACGACGATCAGCATGGCACCGCGATCGTCGTCGGTGCAGCGGTGCTGAACGCGCTGAAGGTCGTGGGCAAGGACATCGCCGAGGTCAAGCTGGTCGCCAGTGGCGCTGGCGCGGCGGCGCTCGCCTGCCTGGGCCTGCTGCTGAAGATGGGGCTGCGGCGCGAGAACGTCTGGGTCACCGACCTCGCCGGCGTCGTCTACGAGGGCCGCAAGGAGCTGATGGACGCGGACAAGGACTTCTTTGCCCAGAAGACCACGCTGCGCACGCTGGCCGAGGTGATGCCGGGTGCCGACGTCTTCCTCGGCCTGTCGGCCGGCGGCGTGCTCAAGCCGGCGATGGTCGCCGCGATGGCGCGCCAGCCGGTCATCTTCGCGCTCGCGAACCCGACGCCGGAGATCCTGCCCGAGGAGGTCAAGGCGGTGCGCGACGACGCGATCATCGCGACCGGACGCACCGACTACCCGAACCAGGTCAACAACGTCCTGTGCTTCCCGTACATCTTCCGCGGGGCGCTCGACTCGGGCGCGACGACGGTGACGGACGCGATGGAGATCGCCGCGGTGCGCGCGATCGCCGAGCTGGCGCAGGCCGAGCAGAGCGAGGTCGTCGCCGCCGCCTACGCCGGC
The DNA here is from genome assembly GCA_001725505.1 of Rubrivivax sp. SCN 70-15. GTDB lineage: Bacteria > Pseudomonadota > Gammaproteobacteria > Burkholderiales > Burkholderiaceae_C > Rubrivivax. The sequence continues at coordinate 15,518 of MEGM01000104.1, forward strand.
GCGAACCTGAGCTTCGGCCCCGAGTACCTGATCCCCAAGCCCTTCGATCCGCGGCTGATGATGAAGATCGCGCCGGCGGTGGCGCAGGCCGCCGCCGAGTCGGGCGTCGCACTGCGGCCGGTGCAGGACCTGGACGCCTACCGCGAGAAGCTGCAGAACTTCGTCTACGCGTCGGGCACGACGATGAAGCCGATCTTCGCGCTCGCCAAGCGCGCGCTTGCCCGGCGCGTGGCCTACGCCGAAGGCGAGGAGGAGCGCGTGCTGCGCGCGGTGCAGGTTGTCGTCGACGAAGGGCTGGCGCGGCCGACGCTGATCGGGCGGCCCGCGGTGATCGCGCAGCGCATCGAGAAGTTCGGCCTGCGCCTGGAGGCCGGGCGCGACTACGACCTCGTCAACACCGAGAACGACCATCGCTACCGCGACTACTGGCAGACCTACCACCAGATGATGGAGCGGCGCGGCGTCACCGCTCAGCTGGCGAAGATCGAGATGCGCCGGCGCCTGACGCTGATCGGCTCGATGCTGCTGCACAAGGGCGAGGTCGACGGCCTGATCTGCGGCACCTGGGGCACGACGGCCACGCACCTGGCCTGGATCGACCAGGTCATCGGCCGCCGCGCCGGCGTGTGCACCTACGCCTGCATGAACGGGCTGATCCTGCCGGAGCGCCAGGTCTTCCTCGTCGACACCCACGTCAACTACGACCCGAGCGCGGCCGAACTGGCCGAGATCACGGTGATGGCGGCCGAGGAGCTCAAGCGCTTCGGCGTCCAGCCCAAGGCCGCGCTGCTCTCGCACTCGAACTTCGGCTCGAGCGACAAGCCGTCGGCGGTGAAGATGCGCGACGCGCTCGCGCTGATCCAGCAGCGCGCCCCCTGGCTCGAGGTCGACGGCGAGATGCATGGCGACACCGCGCTCGACCCCGACTACCGGCGCCAGCTGATGCCACGCAGCGCCCTGACCGGCGAGGCCAACCTGCTCGTGCTGCCGAACATCGACGCCGCCAACATCGCCTACAACCTGCTCAAGACGGCCTCCGGCGGCGGCATCGCGATCGGGCCGGTGCTGCTCGGCGCTGCGCGGCCGGTGCACATCCTGACGCCGTCGGCGACCGTGCGCCGGATCGTCAACATGACGGCCTTGACGGTCGCCGACGCGAACGCGATGCGCTGAAAGCTGATTGAATCCGAATGTGAGCGCACGCTCAAAGCCGCGGGAGACTGCCCCATTTCCGGGCACTGGCTTGAGTTTTTAGGGGGGTTCGGGTAGCATTCGGGTTTGCTTTTTCAGGGTTAACCCGTGTTCTGGTCCGGTCTTGCCGTGCGGGGCGCCGCGCTCCGACAGGCAGTCAACAGTCTGGGATTGGCCGTCGCGCTGACCCTGGGCCTGGCAGCCGGGTCGAGCGCGGTGGCGAAGCCGCCGCCCGCCGCGACGGTGACCCTCGGCGCGCTGCCCGACCAAGCCCGGCAGACCTACCGGGACATCTTCGCCGGTGGCCCGTTCGCCTATGCCAAGGACGGCGTGGTGTTCGGCAACCGCGAAAGGTTGCTGCCGGGCCGGGCGCGCGGCTACTACCGTGAATACACCGTCAGGACGCCCAGGGCGAGGAACCGCGGCGCGCGGCGCATCGTCTGCGGCGGCGAGCAGCCCCGGACACCGGAAGTTTGTTACTACAGCGCCGACCATTACGCGAGCTTTCAGCGGATCGTGCCCTGAAAGCCCGGCCCCCGTTTCCCAGCTGATCGAAGAAGGAGGCAAGCGACCATGCAGTTGCAGACCGTCCGCCCCAATATCGTCCAGGCGATACGTGCCTACCGCGTCGAGGACCTGATGCAGGCCGCCGAAGGCGCGGGGCAGCATTTCCTCTACGCCAACCTGTCGTCGGCGCAGTCCAAGCAGGAGGTCCTGGAAGGGATCGCCGGCGCGTTCCTGTTTCCGGCCCATTTCGGCAAGAACCTGGACGCGCTCTACGACTGCATGACCGACCTCGTCCACAAGGCCGGGCAGCAGCCGGGCTTCGTCGTCGTGCTCGAGCAGTTGCCCGACAACCCGCGCTTCGACCGCGAGGCGCGCGAGCAGCTGCTCGACGTGTTCCGCGACGCCGCCGACTTCTGGGCGGACCGACGAATACCGTTCAGGTGTTTCTATTCTTTTCAGTAGCCCGCTCCCTGGAATTCGGGTCATGGGAGCGGGCGACGGAAGTGGCCCAGAGCAGTGCGGTCAAGCCGGCCGCCAAGGTTGGCGTCGCGAAGAGCGGCAGCAACCCGAACTTCGGCATGAACATGCCCTTGATGAGCAGCGCCTTCGACACCGCGGCCTGGCTGAACGCAGCCTAACCGCCTGACGCGGCGGCGCTGGCGACCTCGCGCGCCAGCGCCAGGTATTCGGCGACGGGTACCTCCTCGGCGCGGCGCTGGACGTCGAAGCCGGCGCCGCAGCCGCGTTCCTGCAGCCAGCGGCCCAGCGTGTGGCGCAGCAGCTTGCGCCGCTGCGAGAA
>MEGM01000105.1 GCA_001725505.1 Rubrivivax sp. SCN 70-15
GAGGTAGACGCCGCCCTTCATCGCGGGGCCGCCGGCGCGAGCAGCACGCGCAGCCCGGCGCGCAGCGGCGCGAGCACCGGCTCGAGGTGGCGCCGCATCAGCGGGCCGACCGCGCTCGTGCGCGCGAGGATGGGCTCGGCATCGCGGCGGCTCGCGCGCGCCAGCGCGGCCAGCGCCGCGGCCTCGGCGGCCAGGCCCGGCGGCGGCGCGGCGTCAGGGGCGGGCGCGAACAGCGTGCCGGTGACGTCGAGCACGCGGTAGACCGCCTCGTGCGTCGGCGGCTTGTCCAGCGCCAGCGCGAGCGCACGCAGCGTCCCCTGGCCCTGCGCCGACGCCCAGCGCTGCAACGCGCCGGCCCAGGGGTCGGCCGCGTCGCGCCAGGCCGGGAGCAGCTCGCGCGCCGGCGCCGGCGGCAGCGTCTGGCTCGCGTGCTCGAGCCAGCCGATCAGGTAATGCGGCCGGTTCTGCGCCGCGCGCCACAGGCGCTGGCGCGTCGCTTCGTCGAGCAGCCCGGCCGCGGCGATCGCGGTCACCGACTGCATCGCCGCGTCGGCGTCTTCCTCGAACGGCAGGTGCTCGACCAGGTACTGCGCCAGCGTCGGGCCCATCGTCCCGCCGCGCACCCCGGTGTGGCCGAGCATGTAGCGCGCGATGTCGGCGCCGGGCTGGGCCCACCAGACGCGGCGCGCGAGCTCGTCGGTGAGCTCGGCCGAGAGGGCCACCGCGGTCACCGCCTCGGGCTCGCCCAGGCACAGCAGCGCCTGCAGGCTCTTCGGGCTGGCGTGGCCGCTGCGCGTCCAGCGCCGCAGGTGCACCGGGTAGCCGCCCGGCGAACCCATCGCGTGCCCGGCCAGACGCTCGCGCAGCTGCATCAGGTAGCGCTCGGGCCGCCCCGTCGGGTGCAGCGCGATGCGCGCCTCGCCGCGCGCGGTGAGCGCGTGCAGCTGCAGCGCGCCTTCGTCGATGCGCACCGCATGCACGTCGCCGGCAAGCAGCACGGCCAGGCGCAATTCGTCTTCGGCGGCGAGGTCGGTGGCGGGCATGGGCGGGTCGCGCTGGCCGACGGACCAGCAGCGGGGGAACATAGCACCCGTCGGCGCGCGACCGGCCTGCCCAGGCGGGGTACTCCCAACGGGCAGCGTTCGGTACCGGCCAGCGCCCCGCAACGCGCAGCGCATGAGCGCCGCGGCACCAGCCGATCGGGACGCGGCGGCGACGACGCCTGCCGCGGGATCCGTCTCGGCGCGGGCGTGAACGGCCGCTCGCTGCGGGTTCAAGCGCCTCGCCGTCGCGCCTTTCCGGGGGCGGCGACCCGCCGTGATTTCGATCCGGACGTGACCGGCGGCGCCCGTCGCCGCCGTGTCGTCTTCTTCGGCACCACCGGGTCGGGGCCGGCCACCTGTCTCAGGCCTTCGAGCGCAGCGCCGAGCACGTTGGGGTCCGCTCCGTCCGCGTAGACCGCATAGGCCGGATAGAGGAACTCGGGCGCACCCCGCACGCGGTGCAGGCGACCGCTTTCCAGATGATGCCGGACCACCGCGAGCCGGAAGTATCCCGACCCGCCAGCGGCGACGACGTACTCGCGACCCAGGGGCCCGAGTCCGGCGGCGACCGCGGCGTTGCCGAGGTCCGGAAATGCCAGCGCGTGCTGTGCGGCAAATTCAGGACCCCAATCGACGTAGACGTAATCGGACGGGTCGGGTGCCGGGCCGCCCTCGCGCGTCGTGACCAGAACCAGCTTCTCCTCGATCAGCAATTCGATCCGCAGACCCGGCCGCTGCTGGGGCGCATAGACGACCGCGACGTCGAGCATGCCCGAGGCCACCCGATCGACGAGGTCGCCCGGGAACCCGACCTCGGTGCGCAGCGCCAGATGCGGTGCCTGGGTTCGCATCCAGAGGAGCCAGTCCAGCAAGAGCGGGTCCCACAGACTCAGCTCGCACCCGATGGTCAGCACCGAGCGCCGTCCGGAAGGAATGGCGACCTGATGGCGCGCCCGCTCCCAGACCTGGACGAGCATCGAGGCGTATCGAACGAACTGTTCGCCGGCGGGCGTCAGCGACGCACCTGCGCGGTTGCGCACGAAGAGCGTCGCACCGATCTGTTGCTCCAGGGTCCGCACGCGGGCGCTGACGGCCGTCTGCGTCACGTGCAGGCGCTCGGCGGCGCGCAGGAAGCTTCCCGCGGCGACGATGTCCAGGAACGTGCGGGCGAGCGTGATGTCCATGGCGTCGGCAGCTCACTGGGCCTTTGACTGCAATATTGTTGCATTCAAATGAAGATGAAAGTCACTTTACTAACTTCACCGTCGGATCGAACATCGCGTCCAGGCCCCGCATCGCGTGAAGTCCGCGCCGGGGCATAGAAGGAGTGAATCCGTGATATCGAAGGGAACCGTGGCAGCACGAAGCGGCGATCGCCGGGCATCGATGGCGACGGCGGGGCCAGGCGCAGTGCCGGCGCGGCTGCTCGATGTTCGCGAATGCAGGTTCTCGCCACCGGGCTCGCGTCACGCCACGGCCGCCTACAAGGGGCGCGTAGTCGAAGTGAGCGTCTTTCGCCACGACATGTCCGACACGAGCCGTATCGTGATCGTGATCCATGGCGAGGTACTCGGCACGCCCGGCCAGACCGTCGAGTACGTGATCGACGATGCCGAGCCTGCCCGGGCCCTGGCGGCCGGCTTCGACATCGCACGCGCGACCATCGATGACCGTCCTGTCTGATGCTCCCCAGGCGAGCCTGGCGCGACGGCAGTGGTGACGGCCACCGAGTGGCCGGGCCGTTCATCCGCGCCGTGACGACGGCCTGAGTGATGCTCGAGGTAGTGGACAGGGACGAGCAGCGCCGGGCGGCGGTGATGCGCTGGCGCAGGACCGAACGACAGAGACTCATGGACGCGCGTCTGGCGCTGCCGTCGGTCGAGCGGCGTGCTCGTTCCACGCTGATCGCCAGCCACCTGGACGAGACGCTCGGCGACGTAAGCGGCCTGACGGTGGCCGTGTATTGGCCATTTCGGGGCGAGCCCAACCTGCGTCCGTGGATGGAGCGGATCCATGCGCGCGGTGCGCGGTGCGCCTTGCCGGTCGTCGTCGAGCGACGGGCTCCGCTCGTCTTCCGCGCGTGGCGCCCCGGCGCCAGGATGACCGCCGGCTTCTGGGACATTCCGGTTCCGGCCGATGGCTGCGAGGTGACACCGGACGTGGTGCTGGCGCCGGTCGTGGGCTTCGATGCGGCCGGCTACAGGCTGGGCTACGGCGGCGGCTTCTACGACAGGACGCTTGCCGCGATGGCGAGGCGGCCGCGGGTGATCGGGGTCGGCCTGGGGCTGGCGGCCATCGCGACCATCCATCCCCTGGCTCACGACATCCCGATGCAGGTGATCGTCACCGAAGGCGGACCCTGAACCGCGCCCGTGCTCACCCGGGGCGGCCGTCGACACGCGGACATCCCAGCCAGCGTCCATGTCGCGCCGCCCAGATGCCGGCGATCCCCATCCACGCGCAGGCCGCCAGCGGCAGCAGCAGTGCCGGGGCCTGCGCCCACAGTGCCGATGTCAGGCGCAGGACGACCGTCGCCTGCAGTGCCGCGTACAGGAGCCGAGCTGCCTTGTCGATCGCCTGGGGCCGGCCGCTGCGCGCGCTGCTGACACGCGAGGCCATGACCAGCAGGGTGCCGCCGAGGAAACCGAGCGCCAAGGCATGAAGCTGCGCGATGTCGAGGGCCCTCCACCGGCCGTCGGATCCCCAGGGCCAGTGCGAAGCGGCGCCGAGCCACAGGGCAAGGTCCCACCACAGGAACGCAACGAACAGCATCGCCACCAGCGGCTGCCTCAGCGCCGCCTGGCGGCGCAAGCGCAGTGCAAGCAGCAGACACACCGTCGCCACGAAGGCGAGCAGCGCCGCTTCCGCGGCTCGCCATGCCCGGGGCGCCGAGTGCCCTGGGTCGAGGATGGCTGCCGCGATCTGGACCAGCGGCACGGAGACGACGAGCCAGAGCGGCCAGTCGGGCCAGCGGGCATCCAGTAGACGCCACGCGCCCTTGCCGAGGAAAGGCAGCATGCGGTGCGAGACGATCAGGAAGATGGCCGCCACGCTCCACAGGCCGATGCGCAGCGTCGACCCCAGCCACTGCGGACGGGTCAGCAGCAAGGCCAGCGACGAAGCAGCCAGGCAAGCGACGATGGCCAGGCAGGCGACGGCCATGCCCGTCACGTGCTGGCGATCCGCCACCTGGCTGCCCGAGCGCAGCCGCAGAACCCGCAGCGTCAATGCCGCCCAGGCGCCGCAGGCGATGGCAAGACCGCCGGCGGCGAGCCCGTCGCTGAGTTGGAAGCCCGCGACGGCCAGAGCCCAGCCCGACGCGTAGAGCCAGACCGGCCAGCGCAGGCCGTACGCCGACACGGGTGGCCGCTGCAACCACCTGGGGCCGGCGGTGAACACGAAGCCCGCGATGAACAAGGGCATGGATCCCATCGCGAAGAGCAGTCCGTGAGCGACTGCGGGCGCGACCCGCCACGGCCAGTCGGCCCCGAGCCAGACCGCCACGAGTTGGACCGCCCACCACGTGGCCGACAGTGCCCACGTCACCCCGGCCCAGAAGAAGCACAGCCGGTGGGGTGCCTCGAGCAGGCGTTGCGCGCGCCAGCGCCGGGTCCCGGCACGTTCGACGGCGTCACCGGCGGGCGCGAGACCCGGATGACGGGGCCGCCGGGGCATCAGCGCGGCTCCTTTGCCGACACCGAAATGGTGTCCACGCGTCCGATCGGCGGTGGCAGCGTGGCCGGCGCTCGTGGCTCGTGTACGGCACGCCGATTCGCACCATCGCAGCCGCCGGGCCGGCACCCCGACCGGCGGAGGCCGACGGGAGGCGGGCCCACGCGCAGGGCTGTCGTCGACGCGGCCTGCATCTGCCGGTGATTCGTCGTGGACTTCCAGCGACGGTTTCGTTGCATCCAAGGGAAGGACGCGACTATCATACATGTACCGTGTATGCATCTTATGACCAGACTCTCTCGCCAGAGCTTCGGCGTCGATCCGGACGATTCGACATCGACGCAAGTCGCCTCCGGGCCGTGATGCGTCGCCACGCGCCCGCTTCGACGCCATGAGCCAAGCCGCGCGCACCGCCGTGATTCCGATTCGGCCCGTCGCCACCGGGCCGGACGACGAACTCACGGTCTCGATGTACGAGAAGCAGGCGAAGATCTATCCACGTTCCGTCAGCGGCTGGTTCGCCCGGTGGCGCTGGAGCATGGTCTGGCTCACCCAGCTGGTCTTCTACGGTGCACCATGGCTGCAGTGGAACGGCCGCCAGGCGATGCTGTTCGACCTGACCGAGCGTCGCTTCTTCGTGTTCGGCCTCGTGCTCCAGCCGCAGGATCTGATCTACCTGGCAGCGCTGCTGGTCATCGCCGCGCTGTCGCTCTTCCTGTTCACGGCCGTCGCCGGCCGGCTCTGGTGCGGTTACGCCTGCCCCCAGACCGTCTACACCGAGATGTTCCTGTGGGTGGAACGCCGCCTCGAAGGTGACCGTGTGACGCGCATGCGGCTCGACGCGGCGCCCTGGGGCATGGAGAAGTTGTCGCGCAAGGGCGGCAAGCACGCGGTCTGGCTCGCGATCGGCCTGTTCACCGGCTTCACCTTCGTCGGCTACTTCACGCCCATTCGCATGCTGGCAGCCGAAGCGACCACGCTGGCGCTCTCGGCCTGGCAGTGGTTCTGGATCCTGTTCTACGGTCTCGCCACCTACGGAAACGCGGGCTACATGCGCGAACAGGTCTGCAAGTACATGTGCCCGTATGCGCGCTTTCAGAGCGCGCTGATCGACAAGGACTCGTTGGTCATCGCCTACGACGCCGGAAGGGGCGAAGCCAGAGGATCGCGGCCGCGCAAGGCCGACGCCAGGGCGCTGGGCCTGGGCGACTGCATCGACTGCACGCTGTGTGTCCAGGTCTGCCCCACCGGCATCGACATCCGCAACGGACTCCAGAACGAGTGCATCGGCTGCGCGGCCTGCATCGATGTCTGCGACGACGTGATGGGGAAGATGGGTTACCCCACCGGGCTCATCCGCTATTCGACGGAGAACGGCGTCGCCCGGGGATGGTCGCGCGCGCAGATGCTGCGCAGATCGCTCAGGCCTCGCGTCCTCGTCTACGCCGGAGTGCTCTTGACCGTGATCACGCTGTTCGTGACGAGTCTCTACCTGCGCAGCGAGTTCGCGGTCGACGTCATCAAGGACAGAAGCACGCTGGCGCGCACCGTGGACCACGGCGCGGTCGAGAACGTCTATCGGCTGCAGATCGCGAACGGCACCGAGCAGCCGCACCGCTACCGGGTCGAGGTGACTGGTCTTCGCGGGCTGAAGATCGCCACGCCGGCCGAGATCGACGTCGAGGGCACGCGCATCGGCTCGCTCGCCGTGCGCGTGGCGCTCGACGCGGTGGCCGCAGAGGCGCACCGGGGCCAGGTCGTTCCGATCGCCTTCGAGGTCACGACCTCGCCCGGTGGCCAGCGTCGGACCGTCGACGAGAAGTCGACCTTCTTCGTCCCGCGCTGAGGGCCGGGCACGGCCCGCGTCCGCCACGCCATCGTCGGCGAACCTCGTCATCGAACGGTCGACGTCGACCGGGTCGCCCCACGGACCTCGGGCCGCCTCGAAGCGTCGGGCTCGCCGCCGTCTGTATGTCATGGCATGACATAATCAGACCCTTCCGGACTGCACCCAGGTTTCCATGGCCTCAGCCAGACCCGAAGCCTTGACCAAGGCCGAGTTCGAAGCGCTGTCGGAGTTTCGATTCCAGATCCGTCGCTTCGAACGCTTCTCCGAGGACGCCGCCCGCGCCTGTGGCATCACGCCTTTGCAATACCTGCTCCTGCTGCACGTCAAAGGTCATCCAGGACGCGCCTGTGCCACCGTCGGCGAGTTGGCCGAACGTCTGCAGGCCAGGCCGAACGGGGTCGTTGCGCTGGTGACGCGTTGCGAGGAGCGTGACCTGGTCGAGCGGCGCCAGAGTGCGGCGGACCGGCGCCAGGTCGAGGTTCACCTGCTGCCGGCCGGGGAGCGCATGCTGAAGAAGCTGGCCCAGCTCCACCGTACCGAACTGCGATCGCTCGCCAAGGTGTTTCCGGTTCCGAGGATCAACCGATGACGACCATGCATGTCGATGGGTCGCAGCGAGACGCCCCCGCATCCCAGGACAAGCGCCGCGATTTCGCGGCGACCGGGCGGCTGCCGGCGATTGCCGCGATGGCGGTGGTGGTCGGTGGCGCGAGCACGCTGATGGCCTGGGTCCTGCTGCACCTGATTCGCTTCTTCACGAACCTGTTCTTCTTCCAATCGTTGTCGGATCGGGCCGTCTCGCCCGCGGCGAACACGCTCGGCGCCTGGGCGATCGTCGTGCCCGCGATCGGTGGCTTGATCATCGGGCTGATGGCCCGCTTCGGGACGGAGAAGATCCGCGGGCACGGCATTCCCGAGGCGATCGAATCGATCCTCTTCGGCCAGAGCCGGATGTCGCTGAAGGTCGCGATCCTCAAGCCCCTGTCGTCGGGCATCGCGATCGGCAGCGGCGGCCCGTTCGGCGCCGAAGGCCCGATCATCATGACCGGCGGCGCGTTCGGATCGCTGGCGGGGCAGTTCTTTCACCTCACCGGGGCCGAACGCAAGACCCTGCTGGTCGCCGGTGCCGTCGCGGGGATGACGGCCGTCTTCGGAACACCGATCGCGGCCGTGATGCTTGCGGTCGAACTGCTACTGTTCGAGTTGCGCCCGCGCAGCCTCCTCCCGGTCGCGATCGCCTGTTGCGTCTCCGCCGCGTTGCGCCCGCTGATCCTCGGCGGCGGGGCCTTGTTCCCGCTGCAGACGGCATCCGCCGACCTGCCGACGCTCGCGGCCTGCGTGCTCGCCGGCATTGCGGCGGGTGCGTTGTCGTGGACGGTGTCGACCTCGCTCTACAAGGTCGAGGACCTGTTTGCCCATTTGCCGATCCACTGGATGTGGTGGCCCGCGCTCGGAGGCCTCGCGGTCGGCGTCGGCGGATGGTTCCAGCCGCGGGCGCTGGGCGTCGGCTACGACGTGATCGGCGATCTGCTGCACAACCACCTGGCGCTGGCGGCGGTGCTCGCGCTCGTGGTCTGCAAGGCGCTGATGTGGGTCATCGCGCTGGGCTCGGGAACCTCCGGCGGCGTGCTCGCGCCATTGCTGATCATGGGCGCCGGCCTCGGCGCGCTGATCGGGCCGCTGCTGCCGGGCAGCGACGCCTCGTTGTGGCCGTTGGTGTTCATGGCGGCAACGCTCGGCGGGATGATGCGGGCGCCGATCATGGCGGTGATGTTCGCGCTCGAGCTGACGCAGGACATCAATGCGCTGCTGCCGCTGCTGATCGCATCCGCCGTCGCCTACGGCTTCACGGTCTTGACGATGCCGCGCTCGATCCTGACCGAAAAGATCGCGCGCCGCGGACACCACATCTACCGCGAATACGGCATCGATCCGCTGGAGCGGCACGCCGTCGATGAACTGATGACGCACGACGTGGTGAGCCTCCGGGGGGATGCGGCGATCGCGAGCGCGATCGACGAGTACTTCGGACCCTTGCAGACCCACCGGGCGTATCCGGTGGTCGTCGACGGCAGGCTCCTGGGCATGATCGACCGGGAGGGCCTGATCGCCGGCGCCGCCAGGCCGAGCGCGCGCCGTGTCGCCGACCTGTTCGGTGCCAACGTCCCCATCATGGCCTTGCCGGGTGAGGACTGCCGCACGATCGCCACCCGGCTTGCGGTGCACGGGCTGGAGCGGCTGCCCGTCGTTGCCGACGCGACCTCGCGCCGCCTGCTGGGCATCATCAGCCGAAGCGATCTCATCGAACCGTCGCGAGCGCTGTTCGACGAGGAACACCGCCAGGAGCGTTTCCTGGCGTTGTCGCTGCGGGGTCTGAACGGGCGCATGCGATCGCCGGCGTCGGTGCGTGACGAGGATTCAGCGTAGCGCGCTTGCCGACGCCCGCGCCGGCCGCAGCGATCGACCCCCGGGGTGTTCCGGTTGCGGTCGATGTCCCGTTCAGCCGAGCGTGACCGCCTCGCCCGAGGTGTCGAAGGGAATCATGCCGTTCAAGGCGCCCACGCGGATGCTTCCCACCATGCGCTGCAAGGGCGCCTCGGCCGCCTTGCTGTCGGGCGGGGCGCTGGCCGTTCCGGACAGGGCCGTCACGAAGACGATGGCCCAGGGCGGGCCGGCCCGACGCGACTCGTCGACGAGTGCGGCGAAGCTGGTGATCTCGTCGACGGCCTTGTCGACGCACATCAGCGGCACCAGTTCGCCGCCGTGCCCTTCGGCAAAGGCAGCGCGTTGCTCGGGCGTCGCGTCGGCGCCCAGCTCGGCACCGGCGAACACCAGCAGCAGGCGTTGCGGGCTGGGCTGGGCGCGTGCAGCCGCCAGGAGCTCTTCGAAGTTGGTGATGTTCATTGGGTGGGAGATGAGTTCGACGGACGGCGGGTGTGGCGATGGGCCGGAGTCGCATGATGCCCAGGACCGGCCCGGCCTGCAGCGGACCCGCCGGCGGCGCGCCCGGGGCGAGGCCCGCAGATCAGCACCGCCCTCGCGGCCTGCCAGATGACCCGCTGGACCCCTCCCGATGGGTCGTCAGGCCCTATGCTGCGGCTGCCGCCCCGGCCGACCGATCCGGGCCGCCCGGCGCCACCGACATGTCCCCCGCCCACCGCCCGCCGCAGCTCACCGAGCTGGATCTCGACCCGATCCTCGGCGTCGCCAGCGTCATGCGCGAGCCCGTGTCGGCCCTGCCCGCGCTGATCGCGGACACCCATGCGCTGACCGACCTGCCGAACCTGTGCCTGCAGATGTGCCATGTGCTGCTCGCGATGGGCCGCACCGAGTTCGCGCTCGAGATGCAGGCGCGGGCCCTCGCGCAGCGGCAGGTCTACCGAATCGGTGCGGCGTCGGATCGCGCGCTGCGGCTGCTAGCCTTCATGGGCCCGGGCGACATGGTCGACAACACGCCCTTCGAGTTCGTCGTCGAGCGCAGCGATGTCCGTCTCGACCTGCTGTACGTGATGCCGGATCGGGAACTGCCGGCGGTGATTCCGGATCACGACGTCGCGATCGTCGCCGTCTGCCAGTCGGACCGGAACGAAGCGCTGCTCGCGCGCCTGCACGAGGCGCTGGCCGACTGGCCGCGCCCGGTGTTGAACCGCCCTCGGGCAATCGCTCGCTGCGCCCGCGAGGTGGCCGAGCGGCTGCTCGACGGCGTGCCCGGCCTGGAGATGCCTGGCACGTCCGGCCGATCGACACCCACGCCGGCGAGGGCCTCACCCGGATCGACGACGCGCCCGGCCTGCAGCGCTTTCTCGACGCCCACCCGGACCCCCACTTCTACGTCGCCCGCTACGTCGACTACCGGTCTGCGGACGGCCTGTACCGGAAGTACCGGATCGCGCTCATCGACGGCCGGGCCTTCGTCTGCCACGTCGCGATCTCGGCGCACTGGATCGTCCATTACCGCTCGGCCGGCATGGAGCTCAGCGCGTCCAAGCGCGACGAGGAAGCAGCGGCGATGGCAGGCTTCGATGCCGGCTTCGGCGCCAGGCACCGGGCGGCGCTCGAGGCGATCGCGCACCGGCTCGGGCTGGACTACGTCGTTCTCGATGCCGCCGAAACCCGCGACGGCCGGCTGCTGCTGTTCGAGGCCGACAGCCGCGGCTGGATCCATGCGACCGACCCGGTCGACCTGTTCCCGTACAAGCCGGCCGTGATGCAAAAGGCCTTCGACGCCTTCCGCGCGATGCTGGAGCGCCACGCGCAGCACCGCTGAGCCGACCTGCGATCGACGGACCAGGAATGAGGCCGCTGCGACCCATAGCGGCCCCTCAGCCGACAGACAAGCAGACAGTCAGGGACTTGCCCGTTCTTCAGCAGGTACTTCTTCCAAACGCGGGGAGCCGCCAGTGGAGACCGCCTTCAATCCTGTACAAATTACCAGTATGCGATGATAAGATGCGATTGCATCAAGCCAACAGCGCCACATCCATGCACACTGTTGAAGACCTCTTTGAGACCGACCAGCCCATCGAGGCACCCAAGCGTCGCTCGGCGGCAAGGTCTTCACGTTCTCGCTGGCCGACGCCCTGGAGGATGCCCGCCGCTTCGTCACGCGAATCTGGCAGGCACACGCGTCGGACCTCGCCAAGAAAACCGGCTGGAAGAACCGCGGTTCCAAGCAACTGGCACGCGGCATGTCGGTGCGCTGGCAACGCGTTCCTTCCGATCTGGCCGAGCTGGCGATGCGCCTGAAGGACGCCGAGATCGAGAACCGGCCCGCCGTCGAGGTCATGCAGCGCTTCGCCACAAGGGACACGCTGATCTACGCGGATCCGCCGTACCTCATGGAGACGCGCACGCAGAAGATGTATGCGAACGAGATGAGCGTCGATGAGCATTTGGAAATGCTCGACGTCTTGTCCAGCCACCCTGGGCCTGTCGTAATTTCGGGCTACGAGAACTCGATCTACGACAAGCGTCTGCGTCGTGGCTGGAAGACCGTCAAGGTCAAGCCGCCAAAGGTGGAGAAGCAGGCAGCACGCATGGAAGTGCTCTGGGTCAAG
>MEGM01000106.1 GCA_001725505.1 Rubrivivax sp. SCN 70-15
CGCTGCACGTGTACCGACAGCGCCGCCTGGCTCGAGACTGGGTCGGCCTGAAGGCCGACTCGTCATCCGAGCTGGAGCCCCCTCGCGGAGGGGGCGCGGGGGAGCGGTGCAAAGGGCCGTTCGGCCCGAAGCGGCCAGAGGCCGCCTCCGCCTGCGAGCCGACACGCGGCTTTTCTTGACGATCGATCGCGAATAGGCAGGAGCGGCCGGGCTCAGTGCAGGCCGAGGAATTCGCGCGCCGGCTGCACGGTGCGAACGGGGTCTTCCTCCTGCGGTACGTGGCCGAGGTCGTCGAACACGACGAGGCGGCTGCCGGGGATCAGGCGCTGGAACTCGCGTCCCGCGGCAGGAGCGATGAGGTGGTCGCGACCGCCCCAGAGGATCAGCGTCGGCAGCCGCAGCGTGGGGATGCGCGCCGCGTCGGCGCCGGGGTCGGCCTGGCGCAGCCGCTGCACCAGCGCGCGCCGGTTGCCCTCGCGCAGCGTGAGCTCGTAGTAGCGGTCGACGAGCGCGGGCGTCACGCGGTCCGGGTGGCCGTAGACCTCGACCAGCCCTTGCGCGACCAGCGCGCGCGGCAGCACGTGTTCGAAGATCCGGCCCAGGCCGGGGATGCGCGCGATGCGCCAGCCCAGCGGCACCGAGCCCGGCGTGACGGCGAGCCCGCCCGCGTCGACGAGGATCAGCTGCGCGACGCGATCGCGCGCCATGAAGGCGATGCGCCAGGCGATCTCGCCACCGAGCGAGTTGCCGCCGATCACGAAGCGCTGCACGTGCAGGCTGTCGAGCAGGTCGAGCACGAAGCGGGCGTAGGTGTCGCCGCGGTAGTCGTCGGGCGGGTACTCGCCGCTGAACGGGCCGGTGAGACCGAAGCCCGGCAGGTCGAGCGTGATCACGCGCCGCTGGCTCTTCAGCGCGCGCACCCAGCCTTCCCAGGTGTGCAGGCTGGACGAGGTGCCGTGCAGCAGCACCACCGGCAAGGGGTCGTCGCGCGGGCCCTCGTCGCGCAGGTGGACGATCTGCCCCTTGACGTCGACGAAGTCCGACGGCGGCGGCGCCCAGCGCGCGACCAGGCTCGTCACCGGCCGGTCCGGCGCCTGCGACAGCGCGAGCGCGACCGCGCTCAGCATGAGCAGGATGCCCAAGGCCTTGACGAGCGCGGCCTTCATGCCGGGGCGGGCTGCGCCGAGCGTCGCGGGGACAGCTGCCGATCGACGGCGCCGCGCGCGTCGAAGACCACGCAGTCGCCGCGCCAGCCGGGCGCCTCGGCGCTGGCGGCGAAGTAGCCGAGGATGCCGCCGTCGAGCTGGAGCACGTTCGCGAGGCCTTGCTCGCGCATCAGCAGCGCGGCCTTCTCGCAGCGGATGCCGCCGGTGCAGTAGCTGACGACGGTGCGGCCTTCGAGTTCGGCGCGGTGCGCCTCGAGCGCGGCGGGGAAGTCGCCGAACTTCTCCAGGCGCCAGTCGATCGCACCTTCGAACGCGCCGGCGTCGACCTCGAAGGCGTTGCGCGTGTCGAGCAGGGCCAGCGGCCGGCCCGCGTCGCAATGGCCCTGCGCCAGCCAGCGCGCCAGCGTCGCGGCATCGACCGCCGGCGCACGGCCGGTGGCAGGGCGCAGTGCGGGCCGGTCGATGCGGATGATCTCGCGCTTGACGCGCACGCGCAGGTGCCTGAACGGCGGCGCGGCGCTGAAGCTCTCGCGCACCGGCAGCGCGGCCAGGCGCGGGTCGGCCTGCAGGCATTTCAGCCAGCCGCGCACGCGTTCGGGCGTGCCGGCGACGAAGAGGTTGAGGCCTTCGGGCGCGATCAGGACCGTGCCCAGCAGCTCCGCCGCGCTGGCGCTCGCGATGAGGTGTTCGCGCAATGCGGCCGGGTCGTCGATGTCGACGAAGCGGTAGGCGGCGGCGTTCAGGACCTCGGGCACGCGGCGGATTGTAGGCAGCCCGAACGGGCTCCGAGGGCCTGCCTAGAATGCCTTCATGCCCTTCGTCCACCTGCGCACCCACACCGAATATTCCGTCGTCGACGGCACCCTGCGCGTGCCCGATGCCGCGGCCGCGGCGCGTGCCGATGGCCAGGGCGCGCTCGCCATCACCGACCTGAACAACCTCTTCGGAGCGATCAAGTTCTACAAGGCCTGCCGCGGCGCCGGCGTCAAGCCACTGATCGGCGCCGACGTCTGGATGGAGCCGCTCGCCGAGGCCGGTGGCGCCGACAGGAACCCGAGCCGTCTGCTGCTGCTGGTGCAGGACACGCAGGGCTACCTGAACCTGTGCGAACTGCTCGCGCGCGGCTGGACGCGCAACGCCCAGCGCGCGCAGGCGTGGATGAAATGGGCCTGGCTGGCCGAGCTGGGCGGCGGGCTGATCGCGCTGTCGGGCGCCGACGCCGGCGCGGTGGGCGCGGCGCTGCTCGCCGGCGACGAGGCCCGCGCCGAAGCGGTGGCGCTCAGGCTCGCCGAGCTGTTCCCGGGCCGCTTCTATCTCGAGCTGCAGCGCGCCGGGCTGCCGGCGCACGAGGCGCACGTGCGCGCCGCGGTGCCGCTGGCGGCGCGGCTCGCGCTGCCGGTGGTCGCGACGCACCCGGTGCAGTTCCTCGAACCCGACGACTTCGAGGCCCACGAGGCGCGCGTCTGCGTCGCCGAGGGCGAGCTGCTGTCGAACCCGAAGCGCATCAAGCGCTTCACGCGCGAGCAGTACCTGAAGACGCAGGCGCAGATGGAGGCGCTGTTCGCCGACGTCCCGTCGGCGCTGGCGAACACGCTCGCGATCGCGCGCCGCTGCAATCTGAAGCTCGTGCTCGGCAAGCCGCAGCTGCCGGACTTCCCGACGCCCGACGGCCAGCCGATCGAGGCCTATTTCCGCGAGGCTTCGCACGCCGGCCTGGAGCGGCGGCTGGCCGCGCTGTACCCCGACCCGGCGGCGCGCGACCCGCGAGCGTCCGCGCTACGTCGAGCGGCTCGAGTTCGAGATCGCGACGATCCTGAAGATGGGCTTTCCGGGCTACTTCCTGATCGTCTCGGACTTCATCGTCTGGGCCAAGGAACACGGCTGCCCGGTCGGCCCCGGGCGCGGCTCGGGTGCGGGCTCGCTCGTCGCCTACGCGCTCTTCATCACCGACCTCGACCCGCTGCGCTACCAGCTGCTGTTCGAGCGCTTCCTGAACCCGGAGCGGGTGTCGATGCCCGACTTCGACATCGACTTCTGCCAGGCGAATCGCGACCGGGTCATCGACTACGTCAAGGACAAGTACGGCCGTGACGCGGTGAGCCAGATCGCGACCTTCGGCACGATGGCCGCGAAGGCCGCGCTGCGCGACGTCGGCCGCGTGCTCGGCATGGGCTACGGCCATGTCGACGGCATCGCCAAGCTGATCCCGGCGCCGCCGGGCAAGACGGTGACGCTGGCGCGCGTGCCCGACAAGCCGGACCCGGGCGTGATCTACGCGCGCAGGGAAGCGCCCGAGCTCGAGCAGCGCGAGGCGGCCGAGGAAGAGGTGGCCGAGCTGCTGTCGCTCGCGATGCGCGTCGAGGGCATCGTGCGCAACGTCGGCATGCATGCCGGCGGCGTGCTCATCGCGCCGGGCAAGATCACCGACTTCTGCCCGCTCTACCAGCAGCCCGGCAGCGACAGCGCGGTGAGCCAGTTCGACAAGGACGACGTCGAGGCGATCGGCCTGGTCAAGTTCGACTTCCTCGGCCTGGCGACGCTGACGATACTGGAGCTGGCCAAGGAGTTCATCGTCCGGCGCCGGCCCGAGCGGCGCGACTTCAGCTACGAGGCCCTGCCGCTCGACGACCCCAAGGTCTACAAGCTCTTCACCGACGGCCTGACCGAGGCGGTGTTCCAGTTCGAAAGCCGCGGCATGCAGGGCATGCTGCGCGAGGCCCGGCCGAACCGGCTCGAGGACCTGATCGCGATGAACGCGATGTTCCGGCCGGGGCCGATGGAGAACATCCCGTCGTTCTGCGCGCGCAAGAACGGCAAGGAGGACGTGAGCTATCCGCATCCGCTGCTCGCCACAGTGCTCGACGAGACCTACGGCATCTTCGTCTACCAGGAGCAGGTGATGCAGGCGGCGCAGATCCTGGGCGACTACTCGCTCGGCGGCGCCGACCTGCTGCGCCGCGCGATGGGCAAGAAGAAGGCCGAGGAGATGGCCGAGCACCGCGCGATCTTCCGCGAAGGCGCGTCCAAGCAGGGCATCGCGCCGGAGAAGGCCGACGAGGTCTTCGACCTGATGGAGAAGTTCGCCGGCTACGGCTTCAACAAGAGCCATGCCGCGGCCTATGCGCTGCTCGCGTACCACACGGCCTGGCTCAAGGTGCACTGCACGGCCGAGTTCTACGCGGCCAACATGACGATCGAGGCCGACAACACCGACAAGCTGAGGGTGCTGCTCGCCGACGCGAAGCTGTTCGGCATCGCGTTCGACCCGCCCGACGTGAACCAGGGCACGCTGCGCTTCGAGCCCGTCGGCGACAGGCGCGTGCGCTACGGGTTGGGCGCGATCAAGGGCACCGGCGCGGGCGCGATCGAGGCCATCGTCGCGGCGCGCGAGGGCCGCGACGGCGAGGGCGGCGGCCCGTTCCGCAGCCTGTTCGACTTCTGCGCCCGCGTCGACCGCCAGCGCGTCAACAAGCGCGTCGTCGAGGCGCTGGTCAAGGCCGGCGCCTTCGACGCGCTGCACCCGGACCGCGCGTCGGCGTTGGCCGGCGTTGGACTCGCCTTCGACTGGGCCGACACCCAGGCTGCGCATGCCGACCAGGGCGGGCTGTTCGACTTCGGTGACGCCCATGGCTCGAGCACGCAGGAGCCGGCGCTGCCGGGCGTGGAGCCCTGGACCATCCGCGAGCGGCTCACGCACGAGAAGGCGGCGATCGGCTTCTACCTTTCGGGCCATCTGTTCGATGCCTGCCGCGACGAGGTGCGCCGCTTCGCGCGGCGCGCGATCGCCGACCTGGTGGACACGCGCGAGCCGGTGCTGCTGGCCGGCATCGTCAGCGAGCTGCGCGTCGTCAACGGCCAGCGCGGCCGCGTCGCGATCTTCAAGCTCGAGGACGGCAGCGAGGTCATCGAGTCGGTCGCCAACGATGAGCTGATCGATGCCCACCGCGACCTGCTGCGCGACGACGAGCTCGTCATCGTCCAGGGCAGGCTGCAGCCCGACCGTTTCTCCAGCGGGCTGCGCCTGAACGTCAACCAGCTCTGGGACCTGCCCGCCGCGCGTGCGCGCTTCGGCCGCTACCTGGCGGTGGACATCAACGGCGCGATGCCGCCGGTGGCCGAGGTGCTGCGGCTGTGGCCGGTGCGTCGCGTCGAAAGCGATCAGGGCGAGCTCGTGCAAGGCCTGGGCGTGCGCCTGCGGCTGCGCCGGCGTGCCGCCATCGCCGAGCTCGACCTCGGCGACGATGCGCGCTTCTGGCCCAGCGACGAGGCGCTCGCGCGCTGGAAGAGCCTGGCCGAGGGCGGCGTCGCGTCCATCGTTTACGAATGAAAAGCTTTGTATTCGAGCCCTTGTCCGACATCCGGTTCGCGTGAGCGCGCGTTGTAATCGGGGTCAGCCACTCATCGACGGAAGCCCCATGAAAGCCTTGATCGCCACTGCCCTGCTCGCCGCCAGCCTGCCCAGCTTCGCGGCCGATGTCGGTGTGTCGGTGCAGATCAGCCAGCCGGGTGTCTACGGCCGCATCGACATCGGCCGCTTCCCGCAGCCCGAGCTCATCGTGCAGCAGCCGGTGATCATCGGCCGCCCGGTCGTCGCGGCACCGCAGCCGGTGTACCTCTGGGTGCCGCCGGGCCAGCAGAAGCACTGGGGCCGCTATTGCGCGCGCTACCGCGCCTGCGGCGTGCCGGTGTACTTCGTGCAGGACCGCTGGTACCGCGACCACGTGATGACGCAGCGCGATCGGCGCGACGACCGTCGCGACGAGCGTCGCGATGGCTGGCGCGGGGATCCGCACGACCGCGGCCATGAGGGGGGCCACGGTCGCGGGCGCGAACACGAGCGCGACTGACGAGCGCGACCGGCGACCGCCCGCGCCGGGGCATGCCCTAGGCCGGGCACGGCCGCGCAGCGCCTACAGTGGCGCTTCATGCATGAATCCCCGCTCACGGGTCTGATCCTCAGCGGCGGCGGTGCCCGCGCCGCCTACCAGGTCGGCGTGCTGCGCGCGGTCGCGCGCCTGCGTCGCGATGCGCTCGGACCGCGTTCACGCCTGGTCAACCCCTTCGGCGTGATCTGCGGCACCTCGGCCGGCGCGATCAACGCCGCTGCGCTGGCCAGCCATGCGGACCGCTTCGACGCCGCCGTCGACGTGATCGCGCGTGTCTGGCAGGGCTTCTCGGCGGACCAGGTCTACCGTGCCGATTCGCTGGGCGTGATCCGCAGCGGCGCGCGCTGGCTGACGATGATGTCGATCGGGTGGGTCATCGCACGCTGGCGCCGCGCGCGGCCGCGCTCGCTGCTCGACAACGAGCCGCTCGCCGGCCTGCTGCAGCGGCTCGTGCCGCTCGAGCGGCTGCCGACGCTGCTCGCCGCCGGCCACCTGCATGCGCTGGCGGTCAGCGCGTCGAGCTACAGCAGCGGCGAGCATTTCACCTTCTACAGCGCGGCGCAGCCGGTCGAGCCCTGGGAGCGATCGCAGCGCGTCGCCGAGCCGACCCGGCTCACCCATGAACACCTGCTCGCGTCGTCGGCGATCCCGTTCGTCTTCCCGGCCACGCGGCTGGCGCATGGCGCCGGCCGTGGCTGGTTCGGCGACGGTTCGATGCGGCAGACCGCGCCGCTGTCGCCGGCGATCCACCTCGGCGCGCAGCGGCTGCTCATCATCGGCGCCGGGCGCATGCACGAGCCGCCGAACCGGCAGGTCGCCGACACCGGCTACCCGAACCTGGCGCAGATCGCCGGCCACGCGATGTCGAGCATCTTCCTCGACGCACTGGCGGTCGACGTCGAACGGATGCGGCGCATCAACCGCACGCTGGCGCTGCTGCCCGACAGCGCGCTCGCCGACACGCCGCTGCGGCCGATCGAGGCGCTCGTGATCTCGCCGTCGCAGCGCATCGACGACATCGCCGCGCGCCACCTGGGCAGCCTGCCGGCGCCGGTGCGCGCGCTGCTGCGCGGCGTCGGCGTCGGCGGCGAGGGCGCCACGGCGCGTGGCGCCGCGCTGGCCAGCTACCTGCTCTTCGAGGCGCCGTTCACCGGCGAGCTGATCTCGCTCGGCGAGACCGACACGCTGGCGCGGCGCGACGAGGTGCTGCGCTTCTTCGGCTGGGACGTCGCGGGCCGGCCGCAGGTGGCCGGCGCCGCGCTCGACATCAGCCTGCCCTGAGAGATCACGACTTCGCGGCGGGCTTGGCCGGGGCGGTCGGCTTGGCGCCCGCCGCCGGCTGGGCCGCCTTCGGCGCCGCGCCGTAGGCGGCGCCGGCGACCGTCAGCCCGGCCTTCGAGAAGCGCGCCGCGTTGCCCTCGCCGATGCCGGGCACGCGCTCGACCATGTCGGCCCAGTTCCTGAACGCGCCGGTCTTGCGCGCGGCGAGGATCTTGCCCGACAGGCCGGGGCCGATGCCCTTCACGGTCTGCAGTTCGGCCTGGCTGGCCTGGTTGGCTTCGACCGCGACGGCGTTGAGCGCGAAGGCGGCGAGCAGGCTGACGATGAGGTGACGGATCATGGAAGTCTCCTTGGGTCGGGTTGCAGGCCGGGCCCCTTCCGGAGCCCGGTGGCCCGTTACGACGGGCCGGTGACCAGTCTGCGCATCCGGCCCGTCCCTGCCATTCCCCCTGCGGAGGCGGTCGCGGCGGGCCCCAGGGCGGGGGGCGGGCGACGCCCCCGGCCGAGGGTCAGGCCAGTGCCGCCGTGACGGCGTCGCGCACCTGGCCCCGACCCGGCCAGCCACCGGCCCCCTGCAGCAGGCGCACGCTCGGACCCCAGGCGCGCCATTGCGCGGGGTCGCTCGGCCCCAGCACCGACAGCAGCGGCGTGCCCAGCGCGGCGGCCACGTGGCCGGGGCCGGTGTCGTTGGAGATCATCAGCGCGGCGTCGCGCAGCAGCGCCGCGTAGGTGCCCAGGTTCACGCCTTCGAGCCGCTTCGCGCTGGCGAAGCGCTCGCGCGCGAGCGCTTCCTCGCCCGGCCCGGGCACGACGACGACGTCGCGGCCGAAGGCCGGCAGTTCGTGGCGCACGAAGTCGGCGAAGTCGGGCCAGGTCTTGTCCAGCCCTTCGAAGGTGCCGCCGGCGAAGGGGCAGATCACGAGGTAGCCGGGCGCGATCGCGTGGCGTTCGCGCAGGGCCCGCGCCGCCTCGGCGTGGCGCGGCGCGACGCGCAGGTCGATGCGCGGCGGCAGCGGCGCGTCGGCGCCGAGCAGTTCGCTGCCGAGCTGCCAGTAGACCTCGATCTCGTGCCGACCCACCGGCCGGGCCACGCTGCGCCCGAGCAGCAGGCCACGGCCTTCGTGCGCATGGCCGATCGCGCGCAGCCCGGCCAGCCGCATGTCGAGCGCGCTCGAGAACGAATACGGAAAGCAGACCGCGTTCAGGCGCCGCCCGAAGCCGGGGTCCGCAGCCAGCGCCTGGCGGCGCAGCGCGCGCAGCTGGCGCACCCGATCGGGCAGGGACTTCGCGAGTACGGCCACCGGCCAGCCATGGCCGGCGAGCAGTTCTCGCGCCCAGCCCTTGCCGACCAGCTGCAGATCGAAGCCCGCGTCGGCCAGGCGTTGCAGCGTCGGCAGGCCGAGCGTGACGTCGCCGACCCAGTTGCGCAGGCGCACGATCAGCGTGGGGCGGGGAGACGGCATCGGCGACGGATAATCGGCCGCGATTCTGCCAGCCCGGACGATCGATGCCCGCAACCCTCCCGAGCGCCGCCGACCTGAGCGCGCTCCACGACCGCCTGCTCGCCAGCCCCGGCTGGCCGCAGCACGAGCCGCCGGCGCCTGCCGGCGTCGCCGACGTCTGGCATTGGGTGCAGGCGAACCACCGCTACAACAGCCGGCTCTGGGCCGAAGAGGACCTGGCACGCCGCACCACCGTGGCCGACGCCGAGATCGCGGCCAACAAGCGCGCGATCGACGGCTTCAACCAGGCGCGAAACGACGCGACCGAGCGCATCGACGAGCTGCTGCTCGTCGCGCTCGGCCTCGTCGACGAGGCGTCGGCGCGCAGCGACGCGCCGCTCGCTCGCGTGCCGGCCGGCGCCCGGCTGAACAGCGAGACCGCGGGCAGCATGATCGACCGGCTCTCGATCCTGGCGCTGAAGATCCACGCGATGCGCTGGCAGACCGAGCGCGCCGACGCCGACGAGGCGCACCGCGCCGCGAGCCGGGTCAAGCTCGAGCGCCTGGCGCAGCAGCGGCGCGACCTCGGCGCCTGCCTGGACGCGCTGCTCGCCGATGCGGCGGCCGGGCGCGCGTACTTCAAGGTCTACCGCCAGTTCAAGATGTACAACGATCCGCGCTTCAACCCCGAGCTCGCGAAGGAACGGAGCGCGCAGCGGTGAGCCTGCCGGCACGGGGTCGCGCCCGATGAGGGTGCTGGTGGTGAAGACTTCGTCGATGGGCGACGTAGTCCATGCGCTGCCGGCGGCGAGCGACATGCTGCGCCAAGTCCCGGGGCTGGAGCTCGACTGGCTGGTCGAGGCGCCGTTCGCGGCGATCCCGCAGATGCACCCGGGCGTGCGCCGCGTGCTGCCCATGGCCTGGCGCAAGTGGCGCCACAGCCTGTTCAGGCGCAGCACGCGCGAGGCAATCGCCGCGCTGCGCGCCGAGCTCAGGCGCGAACCCTACGACCTGGTGCTCGACCTGCAGGGGCTGCTCAAGAGCGCGCTCTGGGCGCGCCAGGCGCGCGGGCCGCTGGCCGGCTTCGACAGCGCCAGCGCGCGCGAGCCGCTGGCGGCCTGGTTCTACCAGCGGCGCGCGGCGGTCGCGGTCGAGATGCAGGCGGTGCAGCGCTGCCGCGCGCTCGCGGCCGCGCACCTGGGTTACCCGGTGCCCGACAGTGCACCCGAGTTCGGGCTGCACCCGCCCCCGCCGGGCTGGATGCCCCGAGGGCCCTACGCGGTGCTGATCCCGAATGCGAGCCGGCCCGAGAAGCTCTGGCCCGAACGCCGCTGGGTGGCCGTCGGGCAGCGGCTGCGCTCGCGCGGCTGGACGCCCGTCGTGCTGTGGGGGCGCGCCGACGAGCAGACCCTGGCCGAGCGCATCGCGGCCAGCTGCGACGGCGACGTGCCGCCGTTCCTGAAGGTCGGCGAGGCGGCCGCGCTGCTCGCCGGCGCACGCCAGATCGTCGGGCTGGACACCGGATTCACGCACCTGGCTGCGGCGCTCGGCCGGCCGACGGTGGGGATCTACTGCGACCACGATCCGGGCCTGGCCGGGCTTGCCGGCGGCGGGCCCGAGGTCCGTGTCGCCAGCGTCGGCGGCAAGGGCCAGGTGCCGGCGCAGGCCGAGGTGCTGGCGTTGCTAGAGCGCCAGCTCGCCGGCTGACCCGGCCTACAGTTCCTCGATGCGCTGCGGCGGGTAGCTGTCCCAGCTCAGGCAGCCGGGGCATTGCCAGAAGTAATGCTGGGCCTCGAAGCCGCAGGCCGCGCAACGGTAGCGCTGCAGCGGCCGCGCGGCCTGCTCGATCGCGCTGCGCACCGCGAGCACGCCGTCGTCGGTCCACGCGGCGCGCGGCTGGGCCAGCCATTGCTGGGCGGCCGACAGTGTCGGGTGCTGCTGAAGGTAGGGCAGCAGCGGCGGTGCGGCGCCGAGGCGATCGAGTGCGCGCAGCAGGTCGAGCGACGGCGCTTGCGCGAACAGCGCGCCCAGCGTCGCGCGCGCCGCGTCGCTCCGGCCGCAGGCGAGTGCGCTGTCGGCATAGGCCGCGGCGACGAGGGCGAAGCGCGCCGGGTGCAGCTGGCGCAGCTCGTCCCAGACGGCCAGCGCCCGTGCGTGTTCGCCCTGGCGTGCGAGCCGTTCGCCGGCCAGCACCAGCGGGCGCGGCGACTGCGGCGCGACCTCGCGCGCGCGGCGCAGCGCGGTCTCGGCCTCGTCCGGGCGGCCTCGTTCTTCGGCCTCGAGCGCGATCTCGCACCAGTGGTGCGCGATGCGCGACGCGAACGAGCCGCCGCCGGCCTGCTCGAGCCGGGCGGCGACTTCGGCCGCATGGCGCCAGTCGCGCGAGCGTTCGTAGAGCGAGAGCAGCGCGAGCCGGGCCTCGCCGTCGAAGGGCGTGCCCTCGAGCGCGCGCCAGGCGGCCTCGGCGCGGTCGAACAGGCCGGCCTTCATGTAGTCCTGCGCGAGCGCGAGCTGGGCGCGGTCACGGTCGCCGGTCTTCAGGTCGGCACGGCCGAGCAGATGCTGGTGGACGCGTACCGCGCGCTCGAACTCGCCGCGGCGGCGGAACAGGTTGCCCAGCGCGAAGTGCAGTTCGGTCGTGTCGGGATCGCTCTGGACCGCCTCGATGAAGGTGTCGATGGCCTTGTCCTGCTGCTCGTTGAGGAGCAGGTTCAGGCCCTTGAAGTAGGCGCGCGGTGCGTCGCGGTTGTCGCGCCGGACCTGGCGCAGGTCGAAGCGCGACGCCATCCAGCCGAGCGCGAAGGCGATCGGCAGGCCGATCAGCAGCCACTGGAAATCGAAGTCCATGGTCGGCCGTCAAGGCCCTTCGCGCGGCGGATGCTCGGGCGCGAAGTCCGAGGGCGGGGCGCTGTTCGGGTCCGGCATCTGGGCCGTCGTCGCGGCGGGCTTGTGGCGCTTGGCGATGCGCCGGTGCCGCCACCAGCTCGGCACCATCGCGAGCACGCCGACCGCGCAGCCGGCGGCAAACGCGGCCAGCACGACGATGACCATCGGCGCATGCCACTCGACACCGAAGAACCAGCGCACGACGGCGAGCTGCTGGTTGTTCAGCGCGAACGCGAACAGCGTGAAGAAGACGAAGGCGCGAAACAGCCAGACGAGGATGCGCATGGGGCGCCGATTCTAGGCGCGGGCCGGACGGGGCCGTCTCGGGCGCGGCGTCAGGGCGCCGGTGGCGCGTCGGCGGCGCCCTGGGCGTCGACCGATTCGCGCAAGGCCTTGCCGGGCTTGAAGTGGGGCACCAGTTTTTCCGGGATCACGACCTGCTCGCCGCTGCGCGGGTTGCGCCCGACGCGGGGCGGCCGGCGGTTGATCGAGAAGCTGCCGAAGCCGCGGATCTCGATCCGGTGGCCGCGCGCGAGCGCGTCGGACATCGCGTCGAGGATGGTCTTGACGGCGAACTCGGTGTCGCGCTGCGTGAGCTGCGCGAAGCGCTCGGCGAGACGGGCGACGAGGTCGGAGCGGGTCATGGACGCGGTGAAGCTCTTTCGACGGCGTGGTGACGAAAAGGCCCGCGTGCCCGTCGGGGACACGCGGGCCGATGCAGGAGTGCCTTACTCCTTCTGCGTGTCGAGCTTGGCGCGCAGCAGTGCGCCCAGGCTCGTCGTGCCGGCGTTCTCGCGCTCGCTGGTCTGCGACAGGCGCTGCATGGCCTGCTGCTCGTCGGCGTTGTCCTTGGCCTTGATCGACAACTGGATCGAGCGCAGCTTGCGGTCGACGTTGATGACCATCACCGAGACCTCGTCGCCTTCCTTCAGCACGTTGCGCGCGTCCTCGACGCGGTCGCGGCTGATCTCGCTCGCGCGCAGGTAGCCGGTGACGTCGTCGTTGAGCTGGATCTCGGCGCCACGCGGGTCGACGCTCTTGACCTTGCCGGTGACGACGGCGCCGCGGTCGTTCAGCGTCGTGAAGCTGGTGAAGGGATCGATGTCGAGCTGCTTGATGCCCAGGCTGATGCGCTCGCGTTCGACATCGACCGCCAGCACCACGGCCTCGACTTCCTGGCCCTTCTTGTAGTTGCGCACCGCGCTCTCGCCGGGCTCGTGCCAGGACAGGTCGGACAGGTGCACCAGGCCGTCGATGCCGGCGGTCAGGCCGACGAAGACGCCGAAGTCGGTGATCGATTTGACCGGGCCGCGGACCTTGTCGCCGCGCTTGACGTTGATCGCGAACTCTTCCCAGGGGTTGGCCTTGCACTGCTTCATGCCCAGGCTGATGCGGCGCTTGTCCTCGTCGATCTCGAGCACCATGACCTCGACCTCTTCGCCGAGCGAGACCACCTTGCTGGGGGCGACGTTCTTGTTCGTCCAGTCCATCTCTGGACCAGGCCCTCGATGCCGGGCTCGATCTCGACGAACGCGCCGTAGTCGGCGATGTTCGTGATCTTGCCGAACAGACGGGTGCCGTTCGGGTAGCGCCGGCTGACGCCGTGCCACGGGTCGTCGCCGAGCTGCTTCAGGCCCAGGCTGACGCGGTTCTTCTCGGCGTCGAACTTGAGCACCTTGGCCTGCAGTTCCTGGCCGACCTGGACCACCTCGCTCGGGTGGCGCACGCGGCGCCAGGCCATGTCGGTGATGTGCAGCAGGCCGTCGATGCCGCCGAGGTCGACGAAGGCGCCGTACTCGGTGATGTTCTTGACCACGCCGTTGACGATCGCACCTTCGTGCAGTGTCTCGAGCAGCTTGGCGCGTTCCTCGCCCATCGAAGCCTCGACGACGGCGCGGCGCGACAACACGACGTTGTTGCGCTTGCGGTCGAGCTTGATGACCTTGAACTCCATCGTCTTGCCCTCGAACGGGCTCATGTCCTTGACCGGGCGCGTGTCGAGCAGGCTGCCGGGCAGGAAGGCGCGGATGCCGTTGACGAGCACCGTGAGACCGCCCTTGACCTTGCCACTGACGGTGCCGGTGACGAACTCGCCGGATTCGAGCGAGTTCTCGAGCGACATCCACGACGCCAGGCGCTTGGCCTTGTCGCGGCTGAGGATCGTGTCGCCGTAGCCGTTCTCGACGGCGTCGATCGCGACCGAGACGAAGTCGCCGACCTGGACTTCGAGCTCGCCCTGGTCGTTCTTGAATTCTTCGATGGGAACGTAGGACTCGCTCTTGAGCCCGGCGTTGACCACCACGTGGTTGAAGTCGATGCGCACGACCTCGGCGGAGATGACCTCGCCGACGCGCATGTCGTTGCTCTTCAGCGATTCTTCGAACAGGGCGGCGAACGAGTCGGCGCCGCTGGTGGCGGTCACGGTTGTGGTTGCAGACATGGATTTCCTGAGCCCGGGGGAAGTTGGAAGCAGAGCCGGGCGGTGCGTGCGGCGGGATGCCGCGGTTGGGGTGAAGACACCAACGCGCCCGGGGAGGGCCTGGCGGCCGCGGCGGGGAGCGCGATGGACCGGTTGTGCCCGCTTCAGGCGGCCGTCGGGGCGACGGCGCGGACGAACGGGCTGCGTCGTGCCCACCAAGCCAGCACCCAAGCCACCGATTCGTCGATGCTCAGCTGCGAGTTGTCGAGCAACAGCGCATCCTCGGCCGGCCGCAAGGGCGAGACGCTGCGCGAACTGTCGCGGGCATCGCGCGCCTCGAGATCGGCACGAAGATCTGCAATGTTAGATGAAATTCCCTTTGAAATAAACTGCTTATGCCGGCGCTCCGCGCGCTCGGCGGCGCTCGCGGTGAGATACACCTTGAGCGGCGCGGTCGGGAAGATCGCCGTGCCCATGTCGCGCCCGTCGGCGACCAGCCCCGGCGCACGCCGGAAGGCGAGCTGCAGCCCGGTCAGCGCGGCGCGCACCGCGGGCAGCGCCGAGACGCGCGACGCAAGCTGGCCCGCCGATTCGAGGCGCAGTTCGGTGCTCACCTCGCGCCCGCGCAGCCAGGTGCGGCTGCCCTCGGGGCCGTGGCCGAAGCGCAGGTCGAGAACCCCGGCCAGCCGCGCCAGGCCGGCTTCGTCGTCGGGCGCCACGCCGTCCCATTGCGCTGCCAGTCCGGTGGCGCGGTAGAGCGCGCCCGAGTCGAGGAGGTGGTAGCCCAGGCGCTCGGCGACCGCCGCCGCCAGCGTGCCCTTGCCGGACGCCGTGGGCCCGTCGATCGTGATCACCGGGATGTCGGCGGGGTCGGCCGCGGCGAGACCGAGCAAGGCCTCGAAGTAGTCGGGGAAGGTCTTGGCGACGCACTTCGGGTCGAGGATGCGCACCGGGCAGGGCGGCGCCGCGCCGGCGAGCGGGTTGAAGGCGGCGAGCGACAGGCACATCGCCATCCTGTGGTCGTCGTAGGTGTGCAGCGCGGCCGGCGTCCAGCGCTGCGGCGGCGCGACCTCGATGAAGTCGGGCCCTTCGACCACCGCAGCGCCGAGCTTGCGCAGCTCGGTGCTCATCGCCGCGATGCGGTCGGTCTCCTTGACGCGCCAGCTCGCGATGCCGGTGATGCGCGTCGGGCCCCCGGCGTAGAGCGCCATCGCCGCCAGCGTCATCGCCGCGTCGGGGATCTCGAGCGCGTCGATCGCGATGCCCTGCAGCGGCCAGCGGCCGCGGCGGACCTCGATCCAGCCCGGGCCGCTGTCCACCTGCGCGCCCATCGCCCGTGCGGCGTCGACGAAGCGGATGTCGCCCTGGATCGAGTCGCTGCCGACGCCTTCGATGCGCACCGGCGCGCCGCCGTGCGCGGCGATCGCGCCGAGCGCGACGAAGTACGAGGCCGACGATGCGTCGGCCTCGACGTGGATCGCGCCCGGGCTGCGGTAGCGGCTGTGGCGCGGCAGCGTGAAGCGCTGCCAGCCGTCGCGCCGCACGTCGATGCCGAAGCGGCCGAGCAGGTTGATCGTGATCTCGACATAGGGCTTGCTGATCAGCTCGCCGTCGACCTCGATCACGATCGCGCGCTCGTCGGTCACCAGCGGCAGCGCGAGCAGCAGCGCGGTCAGGAACTGGCTCGATACGTCGCCGCGCACGCGGATCGGTTGCGCGGTCGCGAGCCGGCTGCCGGGCGCGCCGCTCACGCGCAGCGGCGGGTAGCCCGGCTCGCCGAGCTCGTCGATGGTGCAGCCCAGCGGGCGCAGCGCGGCGACCAGGTCGCGGATCGGGCGCTCGTGCATGCGCGGCACGCCGGAGAGCTCGAACCGGCCGCCCTGGGTCGCCGCGAGCACGGCGAGCGCGGCGGTGAGCGGGCGCATCGCGGTGCCGGCGTTGCCGAGGAAGAGCTTCGCGTCGTGCACCTGCAGCCGGCCGCCCAGGCCGGTGACGCGCAGCGTGGGGCCTTCGCGTTCGAGCCCGCAGCCCAGAGCGCGCAGCGCGTCGAGCATCACGCGCGTGTCGTCGCTGTCGAGCAGGTCGTGGACGACGGTCGTGCCCTCGGCCAGCCCGGCGAGCAGCAGCACACGGTTCGAGATGCTCTTCGACCCCGGCAGGCGCACCGTGCCCGAAGCGCCGCGCAGCGGCGGCAGGTCGAGGAAGGGGATGTCGAACATCAGCGCCCGCCCGGCCGCCCGAAGGGCGCTGAGCGCCCCCGCGGGGGGCGGCGAACGAAGTGAGACTGGGGGCCAGACACGCGCCCGCCCGGCCGCCCGAAGGGGGCTGAGCGCCCCCGCGGGGGGCGGCGAACGAAGCGAGACTGGGGGCCGGACATCAGCGCCCGCCCGGTGGCGTGCGCGGCGCCCCCATCTGCCAGCCTGCGCGGCCTTCGGCGGCGCCGCGGATCAGGTCTTCGAGCGCGTCGGCGTTGCCGCCGCGCATGACATGCTCGAGCGCGTCCAGCGTGTGGCGGAAGCGCTGCGACTGCTTGAGCACCTCTTCGCGGTTGGCGATCAGGATGTCGCGCCACATCTCGGGGTTGCTCGCCGCGATGCGCGTGAAGTCGCGGAAACCGGGGCCCGCGAGCGAGAGGAAGTCCTTGCCCGCCGGCTGGTTGACGACGGCACTGAAGTACGCGAACGCGAGCAGGTGCGGCAGATGGCTGACCGCGGCGAAGGCCGAGTCGTGGTTCTCGGGCGTCATCTTCAGCACCTGCGCGCCGATCGCCGACCAGACATCGGTCGCCTTCTGCACCAGATCGGGCGCGGTCTGCGGCAACGGCGTCAGGATCACCTGGCGGCCGTTGTAGAGCGCCGCGTCGGCGTGCTGGATGCCGGCCTGCTCCTTGCCGGCGATCGGATGCGCCGGCACGAACGACGCGACGCGTTCGCGCAGCACGCGCCGCGCGGCGTCGACGACGTCGCGCTTGGTGCTGCCGACGTCCATGAACAGCACGCCGGGCTCCACCAGGTGGCGGATCGCCTTGAAGGTGGTCTCGGTCGCCGCCACCGGCACCGCGAGCAGCACGATGTCCGAGCCGGCGACGGCGAGCAGCGCCGACTCGGCAGCGACGTCGATCACGCCCAGCTTCTTCGCCCGTTCGGTGGTCGACGGCGACTTGCTGTAGCCGATGACGCGCTTGACGAGCCCGGCGCGCTTGAGCGCGAGCGCGAACGAGCCGCCCATCAGGCCGCAACCGATGATGCCCAGCTGATTGAACATGGTCAGCGCTGCCGGCCGCGACGCAGCAGACGCCGCGGAGCCGGCTTTGCCGGTCCACTGGCGTCGCCCCCCTGGGGGAGAGCGCCGAAGGCGCTTCGGGGGGGATTCATTTGACGTCGATCGGGTACGTGCCGAGCACCTTGAAGAAGGCGCAGGCATCGCGCAGCTCGCGCAGCGCGGCGGCCACCGGTGCTTCGTCGGGGTGGCCCTGCAGGTCGATGTAGAAGTAGTACTCCCACTGTCCCGAGCGCGCCGGCCGCGACTCGAAGCGCGTCATAGAGACGCCATGCGTCTTCAGCGGCACGAGCATGTCGTGCACCGCGCCGGGCCGGTTCGTCACCGAGACGACGAGGCTCGTGCAGTCGTGCCCCGAGGCCTTCGGCGCCGGGTGCTGGTCGGGGTGGGTGACGATCGCGAAGCGGGTCCGGTTGTGCGCGTCGTCCTGGATCGCCGGCGCGAGCACGTGCAGGCCGAATTCGCTAGCGGCGCGGGTGCTGGCGATCGCCGCGAGCGCGGCGTCCTGGCTCGCCAGGCGGGCGCCTTCGGCGTTGCTCGCGACCGGGCGGCGCTCGACGTCGGGCAGGTGGTGGCTGAGCCAGTTGTGGCATTGCGCGAGCGACTGCGGGTGCGCAACGACGGCCTCGATGCCGGCTATCGAGTTCTCCTTGCGCAGCAGGTTCTGGCGGATGAACAGGCTGGTCTCGCCGATGATGAACAACGGCGTGTGCAGGAACAGGTCGAGCGAGCGCGCGACCACGCCCTCGGTGCTGTTCTCGACCGGCACGACGCCGAAATCGGCGGCGCCGGCGCTGGTCGCGTGGAAGACCTCGTCGATGCTCGCGCAGGGCACGCGCACGATCGAGCTGCCGAAGAAGCCGAGCGCGGCCTCCTCGCTGAAGGTGCCGGCCGGTCCGAGGTAGGCCACGCGCGTGGGCGTCTCCAGGCTGCGGCAGGCGGACATGATCTCGCGCCAGATCGGCGCGACGCTGGCGTTGCCGAGCGGGCCCGGGTTGGCGGCCTTCAGGCCGTCGATCACCTGCGCCTCGCGCTCGGGCCGGAACACGACCGAGCCCTCGCGCTTCTTCAGCTCGCCGACCGCCAGCGCGAGCGACGCGCGCCGGTTCAGCAGCGCGAGCAGTTCGCGGTCGACGGCGTCGATCTGCCCGCGCAAGGCGAGCAGAGCCCGCGCGTCGTCGGCCGGCTCGGGCTTCACTTCTTCGCTGCGCTGGCGGCCGCCGGGGCGCTGGCCGGGGCGGACGCGGCGTTGATGCGCCGGATCACGCTCTGCTCGAGCGCCTGCACCTTGGGCTCGACGCTGGCGCGCGTCTCGGCGACCAGGCGCTCGCCGAGCGAGCGCTGCATCTCGCCGCCGAGCGACTGGAACTTGCGGTTTACCGGCGACTCGAGGATCGCGATGATCTGCTTGAGTTCGTCCTCGTTGAAGTTCTGCGCGAGCACGGTGCCGATCGTCGACGGCGCGAGCTTGATCGCGCGATCGCGCACGATCGGCGTCGCCTCGTCGGCGTACTTGCGGGCGTCGGACTGGATCTCCTTGGCAACGGCCTCGCGCTGCTCGACGGGCAGGCGCTGCAGCGCGGCGCCGGCGCGCTGCAGCATCTGCACCGCGGGCTGCTCGGCGAGCTGGCGTGCGAGGGCCTCGATCGCCGGCTGCTGCAGGTGCAGGATCTTGTCGATCAACGCCTTCTTCGCCGCGCTGACGGGGGCGGCTGCGCTGGCGGCCGGGGCGGCGGGCTTGGCGGTCGGGGTCTGGGCTTGCGCCGCGACGGATGCGAGCGCGAGGGCGAGCAGCAGGGGGATGTGCTTCAAGGGTTCTCCGAACCGGCGTCGCCGGCGTTGTTGTCGTCGGTGGAAGGGTCGGTCGCCATGTCGGTCTGGGCATCGTTCTCGACGATGCGCTGCAGCCCCGAGAGCTTGGTGCCGTCGTCGAGCGCGATCAGCGTCACGCCCTGGGTCGCGCGGCCGAGCTCGCGGATCTCGCTGACGCGGGTGCGCACGAGCACGCCGCGGTCGGTGATGAGCATGATCTCGTCGCTGGGGCGCACCAGCGTCGCGGCGACGACCTTGCCGTTGCGCTCGGTCTGCTGGATCGCGATCATGCCCTTCGTGCCGCGGCCGTGGCGCGTGTACTCGACGATGCTGGTGCGCTTGCCGTAGCCGTTCTCGGTCGCGCACAACACGCTCACGGGCGGGTTGTCCTGGCCCACGCCCTGCGTCTCGTCCTGTTCGGCGACCAGCATCGCGATCACGCTCTGGCCTTCGTCGAGCGCCATGCCCTTGACGCCGCGCGACTGGCGGCCATGCGGCGTGACCTCGTCCTCGTCGAAGCGCACCGCCTTGCCGCCGTCGCTGAACAGCATCACGTCGTGCTTGCCGTCGGTGAGCGCGGCACCGATCAGCACGTCGCCTTCGTCGAGCGTGACGGCGATGATGCCGGCCTTGCGCGGGTTGCTGAAGTCGTCGAGCGGGGTCTTCTTGACGATGCCCTGCGCGGTGGTCATGAAGACGTAGTGGTCGGCCGGGAAGCTGCGGAACTCGCCCGTCAGCGGCAGCACGACGGTGACCTTCTCGCCCGGCTGGAGCGGGAACATGTTGACGATCGGCTTGCCGCGGCTGGCGCGCCCGCCCTGCGGCACCTCCCAGACCTTGAGCCAGTAGACGCGGCCGCGGTCGCTGAAGCACAGGATCCAGTCGTGCGTGTTGGCGATGAAGAGCTGGTCGATCCAGTCGTCTTCCTTGGTCTGCGTCGCCTGCTTGCCGCGGCCCCCGCGCCTTTGCGCGCGGTACTCGCCCAGTGGCTGGCTCTTGATGTAGCCGGTGTGGCTGAGCGTGACCACCATGTCGGCGGGCGTGATCAGGTCCTCGGTGCCGAGCTCCTGCACGTTGCGCTCGATCACGCTGCGGCGCGCGCCGACGGTGGTCTGACCGAATTCCTGGCGCAGCGCGGTCAGTTCGGCGGCGATGATCGCGGTCACGCGCTCGGGGCGGGCCAGGATGTCGAGCAGGTCGGCGATCTGCGTCATCACCTCGCGGTACTCGGCGATGATCTTGTCCTGCTCCAGGCCGGTCAGTCGCTGCAGCCGCATCTGCAGGATTTCCTGCGCCTGCTCGTCCGACAGCCGGTAGCTGCCGTCGGCCTGCAGCCCGTAATGCGCCGGCAGGCCCTCGGGCCGGAACGCCGGAACGCGTCGCGCCCGCCGGTGGCGTCGCCTTCGACGCGCGCGAGCATCTCGCGCACGAGCGAGCTGTCCCAGCCCTTGGCCATCAGCGCCGCCTTCGCGACCGGCGGCGTCGGCGAGGTCTTGATCGTCTCGATGAACTCGTCGATGTTGGCCAGCGCGACGGCCAGGCCTTCGAGCACGTGGCCGCGCTCGCGCGCCTTGCGCAGCTCGAACACCGTGCGCCGGGTGATGACCTCGCGCCGGTGCTCGAGGAAGATCTCGACCAGCTGTTTCAGGTTGCACAGCCGCGGCTGGCCGTCGATCAGCGCCACCATGTTGATGCCGAAGGTGTCCTGCAGCTGCGTCTGCTTGTACAGGTTGTTCAGCACCACCTCGGGCACTTCGCCGCGCTTGAGCTCGATCACGACGCGCATCCCGGACTTGTCGCTCTCGTCCTGGATGTGGCTGATGCCCTCGAGCTTCTTCTCGTGCACGAGCTCGGCGATGCGCTCGAGCAGCGTCTTCTTGTTGACCTGGTAGGGGATCTCGTCGACGACGATGGCCTGGCGCTGGCCGCGGTCGATGTCCTCGAAGTGGCACTTCGCGCGCATCACGACGCGGCCGCGGCCGGTGCGGTAGCCCTCGCGCACGCCGGCCAAGCCGTAGATGATGCCGGCGGTAGGGAAGTCCGGCGCCGGCACGATCTCCATCAGCTCGTCGAGCGTGGCCTGCGGGTTCTTCAGCAGGTGCAGGCAGGCGTCGACGACCTCGTTCAGGTTGTGCGGCGGGATGTTCGTGGCCATGCCGACCGCGATCCCGGCCGAGCCGTTGACGAGCAGGTTCGGCAGCCGCGACGGCAGCACGGTGGGCTCGCGCTCGGAGCCGTCGTAGTTCGGGGCGAAGTCGACGGTGTCCTTGTCGATGTCCTCGAGCATCTCGTGCGCGATCTTCGACAGGCGGATTTCCGTGTAGCGCATCGCCGCCGCGTTGTCGCCGTCGACCGAGCCGAAATTGCCCTGTCCGTCGACGAGCATGTGGCGCAGCGAGAAAGGCTGGGCCATGCGCACGATGGTGTCGTAGATCGACGCGTCGCCGTGCGGGTGGTATTTACCCATCACGTCACCGACGATGCGCGCGCTCTTCTTGAACGGCCGGTTCCAGTTGTTGTTCTGCTCGTGCATCCCGAACAGGACGCGGCGATGCACGGGTTTCAGGCCGTCGCGCGCATCGGGCAGCGCGCGGCCCACGATCACGCTCATCGCGTAATCGAGGTACGAGCGCCGCATCTCCTCTTCGAGGCTGACGGCGATGGTTTCCTTGGCGAACTGGGTCATGGGTGGCTACGGCGCGCGGCGCACCCTGGCGTGCTCGCGGTGCGCTCGATGCTGGCGCAGAAAAGCGGCGATTCTAAGCGGCAGGCCTTGTCGCGCTTGAGCAACAGCGCGGGCGTGGTGCAGCGGACCCAGGGCCAAAATGCCAGTCAGCGAATACCGTATGGCACAATGATTCTGCAGTGGTAACTACCCGCAATCGTGGGGAATTGCCCAGGATTCGCTCGTCGTTCCGGACGTTACGCAGGCTTGCTGCGGCTTTTCTCGAGAGGAGAATCAATGAAGAAACTGAACAAGGTGGCGGTGCTGTTCGCATCCGTCGCACTTGCCGCCCCCGTTGCCGTTTTCGCGCAGGCGAACTCGAACGACAACTGGCGCGCCTCCGACGGCACCCCGTGGAAGAACGGTGGTGGCGACCTCTGCTGGCGCGATGGCAGCTGGACGCCGGCCACCGCCGACGCGGCCTGCGACGGCGCGATCAAGCCGCCGCCCCCGCCGGCGCCCGCGCCCCCGGCACCTCCGCCCGTCGCCGCTCCGGCGCCGGCCGCACCGCCTGCGCCTGCTCCGGCCCCTGTCGTGGCCCCCGTGGCCGAGAAGGTCACCTACGCGGCCGACACCTTCTTCGACTTCGACAAGTCCGTGCTGAAGCCCGAAGCGAAGGCGAAGCTGGACGACCTGGTCGACAAGACCAAGGCGATCAACCTCGAGGTGATCATCGCCGTCGGCCACACCGACTCGATCGGTACCCCGGCCTACAACCAGAAGCTGTCCGTGCGCCGCGCCGATGCGGTGAAGGAATATCTGGTCACCAAGGGCATCGAGAAGAACCGGATCTACACCGAAGGCAAGGGCGAGGCCCAGCCGATCGCGTCGAACAAGACGGCCGAGGGCCGCGCGAAGAACCGTCGCGTGGAGATCGAAGTCGTCGGGACCCGCGCCCGCCAGTGACGGCTGCGTTCCGCGCCGCCGGCGCGTGACTCCGAAACCCCGCTTCGGCGGGGTTTTTCGTTTGGGGGCGCCGCGGCGCCGTTTCGGGTTCGAGCCGGCGTCAGCGGGCCGCGACGCGCGAGCCGCTACGATCGCGGACATGATCAACGCCGACGCCCAGGAGCTCGCCAAGTTCAGCGAGCTCGCCCACCGCTGGTGGGACCCCGACAGCGAGTTCCGGCCGCTGCACCGCATCAACCCTCTGCGGCTGGAATGGATCGACGGCCTGGCCGCGCTGCGCGGCAAGGCGGTGCTCGATGTCGGCTGCGGCGGCGGCATCCTGGCCGAGTCGATGGCGCCGCTGGCGCGGACGGTGACCGGCATCGATCTCGCGTCGCGCCCGCTCGGCGTGGCCCGGCTGCATGCGCTCGAAACCGGGGTCGCGAACCTGAACTACCGCGAGATCGCCGCCGAAGCGCTCGCCGCCGAACAGCCGTCGGCCTTCGACGTCGTGACCAGCATGGAGATGCTCGAGCACGTGCCGGATCCGGCGTCCGTGGTGCGCGCCTGCGCGACGCTGGTCAGGCCGGGCGGGTGGGTGTTCTTCTCGACGCTGAACCGCAACCCGAAGGCGTTCGCGCTCGCGATCGTGGCGGCCGAATACCTGCTCCGCCTGCTGCCGCGCGGCACCCACGAATTCGCGCGCTTCATCCGGCCCAGCGAGCTGGCGCGCTGGTGCCGCGAGGCCGGGCTGGTGGTCGAGACCAGCCGCGGCATCGAGTACAACCCGTTCACGCAGCGCTACGGCCTGACGGCCGATACCAGCGTCAACTATCTGCTCGCGTGCCGACGACCCGGCTGAACGCACGCTGCGACGCCGTGCTGTTCGATCTCGACGGCACGCTCGTCGACAGCGCCCCCGACCTCGCCGCCGCGGCGAACGAGCAGCGCGCAGCGCACGGGCTGCCGGCGCTGCCGTTCGAGAGGCTGCGGCCGCGCGTCGGATCGGGCGCGCGCGGCATGGTCGGGGTGGCCTTCGGCCTCGCGCCGGGCGATCCGGGCTACGACGCGCTGCGCGACGACTTCCTCGCCCGCTACGAGCGCCGCCTGCTGCGCGAGACCGCAGTCTTCGCGCGCGTCGTGCCGGTGCTCGAGCGGCTCGAGGCGCTGGCGCTGCCCTGGGGCATCGTGACGAACAAGGCGCTGCGCTACGCCGAGCCGCTGGTGCAGGGCCTGGAGTTGCACTTGCGCAGCGCGGTGCTGGTCGGCGGCGACAGCACTCCGCACACCAAGCCGCACCCGGCGCCGCTGCTCGAGGCCGCGCGCCGGCTGGGCCTGGTGGCGCGGCGCTGCGTCTACGTCGGCGACGATCCGCGCGACATCCGTGCCGGCCGCGCCGCCGGGATGGCGACGCTCGCGGCGGCCTGGGGCTACCTGGGCGACGGCGAACCCATTGCCGACTGGGGTGCGGACGCGGTGATCGAAGAACCCGCTTCGCTCTTGCGCTGGTTGGAACTGCCCTAAACTAGGGGTCTGGGACCGACTTGGCTTCGACGTGGGTACGGAGTCGGCGCGGGGCATGCCGAGCACCAGTTCGCTCGTAAATCCACTGGAAACAAAGTAACTGCGAACGATCAAACGTACGCCCTCGCCGCTTAAAA
>MEGM01000107.1 GCA_001725505.1 Rubrivivax sp. SCN 70-15
ATCATCATCAACTCGGGCGGGATCTGGATCCTCGTCACCGCAGATCTCCTCGCGTCGCCGGGCGCGCAGCAGCGTCTCAGCGAAAGGCAGCGGATAACAACATTCCATAACTGATGATACTTAGAAAGACGGGCTGTCATCGGCGTCTTGGCACGGATCGTGCATTGAAATTGGCATTAGTGACGAATTAGTGTGCGTCCCTCTCGTTACAATTTCGCACGGTCGGCTCGATGATCTCCTTGAGCAACTTCGCGAACAGCAGGCGGACAGCCATTGCGAAAAGCCCAATGCCGATGACTGCGCCCATGAGGATCGCCGCTGCCTTGAACATCCGACGAACACCGCGATGGTGGTCGTGATCGATAGAAACATGGGAGCCTCCGGTCAACGCGATGCGCTACGAAACGGAGCAGTCGCCTCTGCGACCGTACCGACGATGAGCCCGACAGCCTTGGCAACGACCAGAACCACGAACATGGTGTACCCGGCAAACTTGAGCATGACGGCCTCCTCATGGACTTGGGCACTTCCAACGTGCCGATGCCTCTATGATGGATAAAACCTGCGTCGATTTTTGTCGCATGCAGGAGAGATTGTCTGAATCGCGGCAGCGCACCTCCGTAGAGACTGGCCGCGCGCGCTCGCGATCAGCGACAGCATCCAACAAGCTTGGCCCTTGAGCTTCCTTTACGGAGAGATCTGACTTGGCCACCAATCTGGACGTCCAGACTTTTTGCGCTGCATTGAAATTCTGCAGCGTCTACCCGCCAAGGGCGCGTCCTCAGTCGCTGCCAAGGCGCTGACGGAGCGTTTGCGCGCGGCTGGGCGCACGCAACTGCTCCTGGATGCATGCTGAGCACGCGTGCCCTGCACGCGCTGATGGCTCGTTGCATCATCTCGCATACCGCTCCCAAGCCGCCCGCAACCTCCGACCAACCTCATCTCGCAGCCCCTCGGGTGCCATGACCTCGACACGGTCACCGAACCCCAATAGCCAGGCCACGAACTGCGGCGACAGCCGCATCGTCGCGGTCAATTCGACCTCCCCGGCATCACTGACGTGCAACACCTCCTGGTCGGCCGCGATGGGCGACTCCAGAAAGGCGTGCCCCGCGAAGGCGTCAAACCGCAGCCGGACCTTGGCCAGTTCGCCCCCAAGCTGAAAATCCCCCTGTTCGACATAAGCGTCAATGTCAAAGCCCGCAGGGACTTCAGCCTTGTCCGGCAAGACCTTCGCCGAGACAATCCGGCTCAGATGCAGCACCCGCAGATTCGCGTACTTCGGAATCCAGGCAACCAGGTAGAGGCCCAGATCACGCACCACAAGCGCCAGAGGCGACAGCGTCATCTGGCTGCGATGCCCCTGGGCGTTGCTGTAATGCAGTTGCAACTGCTGGTCTTCGAACAAGGCCGTCGACACGGCACGCGTCACCTCGATCGGGATCGGTTTGGGCGCGGCGATCGGCCGCCCGGAAATCACCCTGACCTTCTGCGCGACCCAGCGCTGCGCGCGCCAATCGTGCTGCAAGCGTGCTTCGGACTCGCGGAAGAACGGCGTCAAGCTGTCGAGCATCCCCTGCGGCAGCAGCTTCGCTCCTTCCCTGGCCACCCAGGCAAAGCTGAGTGCTTCATTCACACTCAGGCCTTGATGCGCGCGCCGCGCACTGCTGCGCTCGATCGACCAGCCGTAAGGCTTGCTGCGGGCATCGCAAACGACTGCACCGAACCACAGGCCATAGTCCTGCAAGAACTGCAGGTCGCGTTCGACGGTACGCTTGTTCACCGCATACCCGGCGGCCTCCAACTGATGCAGCAACACCGTTGCAGTGACCTGTCCGCTGCCCTTCGCGGGCAGGCGCTGCAGGATTTCGATGCGCCGCAGGAAAGTCGTCGCCTCGCTCGGGCGATTCTGGAGGGATTGAGAGGTCATCATCGTGCGTGCGTCGATTGGAACCACGGCATCGGTCAGGCCGCAACAAGAACAACCTCCGCCCTGACGCCCTGTGCCTGGACGACGAGTGGATGCCCTCGATGCGTCAGAAATTGTCGCGCAGGAGGTCTCCAATGCAAAGCACGGAAGGTTGCTGCAGGTGCAAGCTTGCAGCGGACCGGATTTATCCGCCGCGCCGTATCTTGCGGCCTGTTCACTGTCTGACCTCAAAGGAGTTCTGCCATGTTCACCCTGATCAATACCTTCATTGCCACTTTCGTCGGCCTGACCCACGGGGCGTTGGTGCTGATTGGCGCCCTGCTCGGCGGGGTTGCGTTCCTGATCATGGCGATCGGCTTCCTGATGATCGGAATCAAGGGACTGATCGATGCCTGGTTCGAGTCGACAGAGCATGGCCGCGCCTGACCCTGTGCTGACCCTGACTTCGAGCGAGACCGATATGCAAGAGCCCCTTCGAAGGCCCGGCGACACGGTGTCCGTGGACACAGGCGACGAACGCCTGCGGAGCTTGCGTCGCATGCAAGGGCTTGCACTCGGCCTGCTCGGGCTGGCCCTCATCGGCTTGATGACGGCGCACCTCATGGGTGCCCAGGGCGTCTGGGGCTGGGTGCGCGCCTTCTGCGAAGCCGCCGCCGTCGGCGCGCTCGCCGACTGGTTCGCCGTGGTGGCGCTGTTTCGCCACCCGCTGGGCCAGCGCTGGATTCCGCACACCGCCATCATCCCCAGCAACAAAGAGCGCATCGCCGACAACCTGGCGGTGTTCGTCCGCGACAAGTTCCTCGCGCCGCGCACCCTGCTGGAGAAGCTGCAGGTGTTCGACCCCGCTTCCCGCCTGGCGCACTGGCTCACCGACCCGGATCGCATCGAAGCCTTGGTCCGTCAGGTCAAGGCATTCGGCCTCGAAGCCCTGGACTGGCTGGACGATGACCGGCTGCAGCAGGCGCTGCGGCAGATGCTGCTCGACACCTTGCACCGCTGGGATGCCGCCACCAGCGCCGGGCAGGTGCTGACCCTGCTCACCCGCGATGGTCGCCATCAGGCGCTGCTGGATGAAGCCCTGGCGCGACTGGGGGACTTCCTCGGCCAGGACGAGGTCAAGAAGCGCGTCTCGGCCCTGATGGTGAAGTACGCCCGTCAGGAATATCCCACGCTCACCACCCTGGTGAACACCGTGTCCTCGGTCGAGTCCATCGGCGACTCGCTGGCCGAGCGGCTGGCCAAGGCGCTGATGCAGGAATTGCAGGAGGTGCTTCAACAGCCCGAGCATCCGGTGCGGCAGGCCTATGGGGAGAAGGTCGAGGCGTTCATCGCCGGCCTACGCACCGACCCCGCCCTGCAGCAGCGGGTGCAGGACATCAAGGCGCAACTCCTTGACCATCCGGGTGTGCACACCTATGTGGATGGCCTGGTCGGCGAGGTCAAGGCGTGGTTGCGTCGTGATCTGCAAAGCGAGCATTCGGCCTTGACGGCCCACTTGCGCAGCGCGCTGGACAACCTGGGCAGCCGCCTGGCGGCCGATCCAGCGCTGCGCGACAGCCTCAACACCCACATCGTCGGCGCTGCCTCACGGCTGGTGGCCGAGTTGCGCGATGGCGTGGCCACGCACATCGCTCAGACCGTCAAGTCCTGGGACAACGCCACCCTGGTGCGCGAGATGGAGCTCAGCGTGGGCAAGGACCTGCAATACATCCGCCTCAATGGCACCCTGGTCGGCGGGCTCATGGGCCTGCTGCTCTATGCCCTGGGACTGGCGCTGCCGCTGTTGCTGTCGTCCTGGCATTGAACGAACCTGAACGCAAGCTCCTGCCATGTCCCCATCATCCCCTGACTTGACCCCCGATCCTGACCTGAGCGAAGCGGACGAAGCGGCTTTGATGGCTCGCCTCCAGGCGGAAATCCGCGAACGCACGCTGCCCAATGGGGACTGGCTCAATGGACCGATGACGGTCGCCTACGTCTGCTCGGGATGCCGGCAAATCCAGCGCCGTCTGGTGGTGGACTGGGTGGGCGGGCGGGGCGGTTTCGGCATCCCCCTGACCGCGTTGCACCGCGTCGAGGGCCGTAAGGATCATCCCGGCCCCTACGATGACCTGCTCAGCCCGCAGCCCACGCGGGAGGAATCCTCAGTCAAGTTCGTGGAGGTGCTGTGCGAAGCCTGCCATCTCCCGGTGCAGGCAGAACTGCAGGACGCCACGCGCCGGATCGATGCCTGGTGGCCGAGCTATGAGGAGGTGCTGGCGCGCGCGACCGAAGGGGAGCGCTTGATCCGCGAGCGTGCACCGACCCGTGCCCTGGCTGTGGCCGACGCCTTCACCGCAGACGACCTGACGCGCATCCTCAGCGAGCAGGAACGGCCCGAACTGGCCAGCCCCCAGCGCACGGTGAAGCGCCGGGCGGGCCTGTTGCGCCGCATGCTGCAGCAGCATGCCCCCAAGATCGAACGCCACATCCTGTCGCGGGTGGGCGTGAACAAGTTGTGGGACGCCGCAGGGTTTGCGCAAGCCCTCAAGGCCTCCCGGCAGCAGGCCGAAGACTTGGGCCTGACCCGCGCGGTGCGCATCTCCCGGCGCGTGCCCTGTCCTGCGCTCAACGAGGACGGCTTCATTCAATTGAATCGTGCTGCGAGGCTGCGCACCCCGGAGGCGCTCAAGGACTGGCCCTCGATGTACGAGGTGGACACGGTCTCGCCCTACCGCCTGCTCGCGGAGGCACGGTCGAGCATCGATCCGCCATACATCGGCGAGGCGGAGGTGCGGGCGCGCGAGGTTTTGCAGCGCCTGGGGGCGGAGATGTTCTTTAGCTGACCGCGCTGAAGCGCGGGGAGACGGCCAGCGACTTAGCTCATGACACTTGCCGCGAAATTGCAAGCGTCGACGCCTTGCGCGGGGCAAGAGTGAAAACAACACGGCCCAAGACTGGTCTGCTCGAAGGACACTCGCTGCATCGCGTGAGGGGATTTTGCCGTTCGCTGCTGCCTGAAGGATCGGGGCAGCAGCGAACGGCAATTTATTCTGTCGGCATGCGAACCACACGCCGTGGGCAATCTGAGTGTGCGCCGGTCTGTTCCCAGATCGACTGCTCCTCGGCCGGAACGGCCGTTGGGCACGGCTTGCCCCCACGACGACTCTGCTACTTCCAGCGGTCGCTCGCAGTGTCAACCTCGCGAGCGTCAGCTTCCTTCGTCCGCGACCTGCCGCTCTCGACTCACTTCGGTCAGAAGCGGCCATCCAGCTGGCAGGCCGCTCAGCGCTGCGCCGGGTCGGTCAACGGACGACGTGCGGGCAACGCCGGGTCGTGCTCGCAGGCAGCAAGCGGGCGAACCCAGGCACGCAGGATGCGCTGGATCTGGTGGCTGCGTGCATCGTCGAGCACTTGCAGGCAGGCGCAGCCGTAGCCGTAATGGCCATTGGTCGATATCCATTGCCGGTCGGGGAAATCCGGCCAGTCGCCCGCGGCCTGATGACCTCCCTGGATGCCCACCACCCACTGCGCCCGGCGGTCGGTGAGCCAGGCGTTGCCGGGGGTCGGATTGTCGAACCAGCCGCAGCGCGTGGGCGCCCGGCGTGCGGTGGCGGGTGTCGCGTGTGCGGCGGTGCAAGATACGAGGGCTGCCAGCGCGAGCACGATGGGGGCGAGCAGATTCATCGTGATGGAGGGGGAAGTCGACGGTCACCGACATGGCGCCCGCTGCTCAGGCCGAGAATACGTCCGTAGCGCCGGGCGCGAGGTCTTTATCCGCCGTGAGGGTGAGAATGTTGTGCTCACTCCCAGGCCGACCGATTGGCCCGGCTTCTTTGCGTCAGGCCAAACGGTCTCCGACGACTTCATGGCTGGTGCAGAGCGCAAGCCGGTTCAGGAGCGGTCGTTTTGACCGCGCCGCTGCTCATGCTGGATACGGGTACTCGCCTTCCTGATGCGCGGTGCGTCGTCCGCGCTGGCGGCCAAGGTGCAGTCGGTTCCGCTGCAGCGGCAAGTGATGTCAGTCATGACTCTTGCCGGTTGACCTAGCGCGTGACGCGCATTCCGCTGCGGCCGATGACCAGTCCTTGGTCGGGCGTCCACACCTCGGCCGGAACGGCCGGTCATCCCGCGCAACCGGATGCCGGGTATCGGCCAAAGGCCGTCG
Organism: Rubrivivax sp. SCN 70-15; assembly: GCA_001725505.1. Lineage (GTDB taxonomy): Bacteria > Pseudomonadota > Gammaproteobacteria > Burkholderiales > Burkholderiaceae_C > Rubrivivax. The sequence goes on from MEGM01000107.1 coordinate 6,078, forward strand.
GTCACCGATGACCGCTTCCGGGTAAGCTGACATCGCGTTTGTCGCTTAATTGGGAGGGGTCATGGCAGCTCCGCGCCCTAGCAGAGATTCCGGCAACTCGTTCACGCTAAACAATCCCGACGACGGCACTCCCATCAAGGACATGCTGTCGTTCGGAAGGTACCTCTACGTCATCACGCAGAAGTGCACTTACCGCGTGCAAATGGCCGACCAAGTTGACCCGGACCGCAAAAACCCCGCGTTACCGCCCGCGTTCCAGCAGAAGCTCTTTGACCTGGGTACGGATTCGGAGTTGCTGCGGAAAACATTGATGCAAGCGAAGGTCTTGTTTCGCAAGGAGTTCCTGGGCATCAACGTCGAGAAGGCAATGGAACTGACGCTTGATGCCCTGGCAGAGCTGGCGGCGTTGCACGAGGCATCCGAGAGCTTCGCTGCCTCGGAGCAAACGGCACTCGACAGAATGGGAGCGAACCCGTCAAAACACAGCAGCCAGACGGTGCCCTCTGTCGGTAGCGTTCAAACCCAGTGCAAAACTTTTGCTCAGAAAGCTGACCACTTCGCGGGGAAGCTTTTGAAAATCGTGCCGCTGTTCTACGCGGAGCAGAAAGGAAAAAATTGGGACGACTTAGCATCAATGGCAAACGGCCGCTACGGTGTAGACGACCCTTTCTGCAAGATGCTAGACATCGCGGTTCCAGTGCTGAAGCTCGTGCGCAATACACGTGACTGCCTTGAGCACCACCGGTCCGGCGTGGTAGTGAGAGATTTCGAGCCTGAGCCTGATGGTCGAATTGCCGTCCCAACTATCGAGGTGAATTTCCGGGGCAGCACGCTTCCGCGCTACCGAATTTCCTCATTTATGTCGCAGGTCGAAAGACAACTGGTGGACACATTTGAGATGCTCTCTGTTCATATGAGCAGCAAATGCATGAAGCCGTTCGCCGGCATACCTATGCAGATTGGGCCACTGCCGGAGGACATGCAAAATGCTTGGCACGTTCGCTTCGCCTACGGGATGTATGAGCAGAATGGCCGGTTCATTCCATGTGGCTGAGAAAGGCCCCGCGATGAAGTGCTGGATTTGTGGTGCGGAGGACGCTGGGACGAGAGAGCACCTCGCTAAGGCCTCTGATCTGAAGGCGTTGTTTGGCAAGCCCTCTCAGCGTGAACCGCTCTTCTTCAGCACCAGCGACCGCCCTGGGATGCACGGGCGTCGGAATGTTCGCGTCGGTGGCATCAACTCGGACACTCTGAAATTTGCACACCGCATCTGCCTTACTTGCAACAGCGCGCGCACCCAACCACATGACTACGCGTGGGAGCATTGCTCGCGGGAACTGCGCGCGGCGATACCCGGGCTGCTAGCCAAGGGAGCATTTCGCGCCAACTGGCTCTTTCCTTACGACACGCGCCGTGAAATGCGCCATGTGCACCTGTACTTCACGAAGCTGTTCGGTTGCTTGGTGGTCGAAGGCAGTATTCCCATAGACACCATACCGCTCGGCGAGGCCATCACGAGCGGACGACCATACCCCTATCTCTATCTCACCTTCGGTCAGCTCGCGATGCCAGTTGATATGGTCGGCGGAAGCGACGTACATGTGGCGCAACTGAATGGCAAAGTGCGCTTCGCTACGTGGCTCTACAACGTGGGTGATCTGGCTGTGAACGTGACGTACGCACTGCCTGGCGAACAGCGCCAAGGGTTGGAAGTTGCTTGGCATCCCCGCATGGGGGCTAAGTGGCTGCAATTTAGGCGCTATTCAACGGCGACCATGCCCCAGCGCTGATTTCGCGAATGAGCGGTTTCCGGCGGGGGGCCTCTATCCATCAATCGGCCGCTTAGGGTCGACGGCTGCCTCTCGCGTTGGCCACATGGGCGTCCGACTAGGCCGAGGTGCCGACGCGGGCCAACGACTGGAGGCCGGGCGGGGCCTAGCATCGACCCCGTGCACCCGGTCTCGCTGGTCAAAGTTGGTGCCTACGTCAAATCCGGGGCGCCTCACCTACGATCATCTGTTCGTCATTACTGGGCCGGTGGCGATGCAACCGCCTCACACCGCCTCCAGCAAGGCCTCCTGATCATTGCGCACATTCCCCACCGCCTTGCTCACCGGATACGCCGCCAGCACGCCGTCCTCTGCCGGCCGCATCAGCCCCTGCAGGTCCACGGGCCGCAACGCCGGGTCCAGCCACCGCCGGACTTGTTCCCCCTGTAGCAGCACCGGCATGCGTTCATGCAGTCGCCGCATCCAGGCATTCGCCTCGGTCGTCAGAATGGTGAAGGTCAGTAGCGGCTCGCTCGCCCCCGGCGGCAGCCACTGCTCCCACAACCCGGCCATCGCCAGCAGTTCCCCATCCTGGCGATGGATATAGAACGGCTGCTTGCCCGCGGGCTGCTGCTGCCATTCGTAGAACCCGTCGGCCGGCACGATGCAGCGCCGACTCTTGAAGGCCGAGCGGAAAGCGGGTTTGTCCGCCACGGTTTCGCTGCGCGCATTGATGAGCCGATTTCCCAGCGCCGGGTCCTTGGCCCAGGCTGGCATCAAGCCCCAACGCAACAGGTCCAGCCGCCGCTGGCCCTCCAGGCACCGCACCACCGGGGCGTCCTGATGGGGCGCCAGGTTGTAGTGGGGGCGCCAGGTCTCACTGTGCGCGGTATCGGGCCCTTCGATGCCGAAGACCTCCCGCAGGCGCTGCGGGGAGCTTTTGAGGACGTAGCGGCCGCACATGGGACCTCCTGGCTGTTGGGGCCCAGAGCGTCGCGCATTCCCTGCGGATTGGAAAGACTGTTCTTTTATACAGTTTTTGTGTAGGCTTGCCGTCCCGGTTTCGCAACCGCCTCGAAGGACTGCTGCCATGCCCCCGCCCGCTCTTGTGCTTGCTGACCTGCCGTCGTCCGTGGCCCGCGCGGTGTGGCGGGGCGATGACCTTGCCCGCCCGGGCGGCGCGGTCGTGGCCAGCGGCTGGGCGGCGCTGGACGCCGAACTGCCCGGCGGCGGCTGGCCCTGTGGTGAGTTGGCCGAAGTGCTCAGCCCCCAGCCCTCGCTGCTGGAATGGCGGCTGCTCGGCGCAGCACTCCAGCAGGTGACGGCCGACGGCGGCTGCGTGGTGCTGGTCGGTCCGCCCAAACCGCCCTATATGCCCGGGCTGCAGGCCCTGGGCCTGGAGCCCCGGCAGCTCATCTGGGTGCAGACCGAGACCCCGGCGCAGCGGCTGTGGGCCACCGAGCAATTGGTGCAGGCCGAGACGGCCGGTGCGGTGCTCGCCTGGCTGCCTCAGGCCAGGACCGAGCACCTGCGACGGCTGCAAAGCCGATTGCAGGGCGGTAGGACACTATGCATCGCGCTGCGGCCTGAAGGGGTGCGCAGCGAGGCGTCTCCCGCGGGCTTGCGCGTGCTCGCCCAGCCCGGCCCGGACTGGACCCTGCGGGTGCAGGTCCTCAAACGACGCGGCCCGCTGCAGGAACAGGCCCTGGTCCTGCCCGCGGTGCCGCGTGCGCTGGAGGCGGTGCTGAACCGGCGCTCCCGGCTGCCGGGCCGGTCCCCCTCTCTGTCTGCCGGAGCCCGCCATGCTGTGGTGCGCCCTGCGCCTGTCCGACCCGTCCCAGCCGGGTGAGTCCCCGGGGTCGGGGTCGGCCCAGGATGGTGCCCAGGACGAGGCCCAGGCTGTGGCCACCTGGGCGCTGCAGTTCACCCCCCGAGTGGCCCGACTCGACGAGGCGGTGCTGATGGAAGTGCAAGCCAGCCTGCGGCTGTTCGGCGGCGCAGTGGAGCTGGACGCGCGGGTGCGGGCCGAAGGTGCCGCACTGGGCGTCGTCACCCTGGCCTGGGCGCCGACGGCGCTGGGCGCCCTGGCGCTGGCGCGTGCGGGGTCGTGCGAGGATGACAGCGTGGCTGTGGCCGTGATGGACGCCACCCCGCTGCCCGAGCGACTGGACCCTTTGCCCCTTGCCGTGCTCACCGCCACGGCGCCGCACGCCGACACCTTGGCGCAACTAGGTTGCCGCACCTTGGGAGACCTGCGCGCCTTGCCCCGAAGCGGCTTGACGCGACGCTTCGGCCCGGCGCTGGTCGATGCCCTGGACCAGGCCTATGGGCTGCGCAACACCCTGTTGGCCTGGGTCACCGTGCCCGAGACCGGCTGCGCCCGGCT
>MEGM01000108.1 GCA_001725505.1 Rubrivivax sp. SCN 70-15
CCTGCCATGCCGCGTGGTGGGCATGGGCACGAAGGGCCACCCCGGCCCTTCGTACCCATGTGGGGATTCACCCGCTGGGCATCCTCTCAAGGAGTCCCATCATGAACACCACAACCGTTGTAGAAACCCAGGCCGTGCAGGTGGCCGAACAGACCCAGGCCGTGATCGACAAGGCGCAGGTTGCGGCCCAGGAGGCGGCGGGCACCAGCCCGGCCGCGCAGGACACGCCGGCCGCCGAACTGCGCTTCATCGCACTGTCCCGGCTGCGCCTGTCCCGGCGCGATGTGCGCAAGACCGCCGTCCCGGTCGATGCCCTGGCCGAAAGCATCGCCCGCGTCGGGCTGCTGCAAAACCTGATAGTCGTGCCGGTGCTGGGGCAGGACGACCTGTTCGAAGTCGTCGCAGGCGGACGGCGCTGGGCCGCACTGCGGCTGCTGGCCAAGCACAAGCGCATCGCCCGCGACCAGACCATTCCATGCCTCGTCGTGCCCGACGACAGCGCCGTCACCGTGAGCCTGACCGAGAACGTGCAGCGCCAGGACATGCACCCGGCCGATCAGTTCGAAGCGTTCCTGGCCCTGGTCAACGAGGGGCGGCCGGTTGAAGACATTGCGGCCGATTTCGGCGTGACGCCGCTGGTCGTGCAGCGCCGCCTGCGGCTGGCGCGCGTGTCGCCGCGCCTGCTGGCCGACTACCGCCAGGGCGGCGTGACGCTGGAACAGCTAATGGCACTCACGCTCACCGACGACCATGCAGCCCAGGAAGCCGCGTTCTACGATGCGCCCGCCCACGAGCGCGAGCCCTATGCGCTGCGCCGCCGCCTCACGCAGCGCGACGTGGATGCGACCCGCAGTCCGCTGGCCCGCTTCGTCGGCGTGGACGCCTACACCGCCGCCGGGGGCGGCATCCGCCGCGACCTGTTCGCCCAGGACGAAGGGGTCTACCTGACCGACGCCGACCTGCTGGCCCGCTTGTCAACGGGCAAGCTGGCGGTCATGGCCGCCGGTGTGCGCGCCGAGGGGTGGAAGTGGGTCGAGGCGGCACCCGTCTTCGGCTACGCCGAACTGGCCGGGTTTCGCCGTGCCCCACAGGTGCAGCGCGAACCGACCGCTCGGCAGGCCAAGCAGATCGCCAGGCTGCGCGCCCGGCAGGCCGAGATCGAGGAAGCCCTGCACGCTGCCGAGGAAGCCGAGGACGAGGACGCCGCCGCGCCGCTCTACGAGGAAGGTGAGCGCGTTTGCGAAGCCCTGGACACGCTCTATACCGGCCTGCTGGCCTACGCGCCTGAGACGCTGGCGGTTGCCGGCGCGGTCGTCACGCTCGACCGCGAAGGGGCGGTCGTCGTGCATCGCGGGCTGATGCGTCCCGAGGACGCGAAGGACGCCACCCAGGCAGCGCAGCCGGGGGACGGTACGAACGCCACCGACGGGGACGGCGCGAACAGCCCGGATGCGCCGCCGCAGGCCACGCCCGCCAAGACCCTTTCGGACCGGCTGGTCCGCAACCTGAGCGCGCACCGCACGGCCGCTCTGCAGGCCGAGGTGGCAGGCAAGCCTGACGTGGCCCTGGCCGTGCTGGTGCATCGGCTGGCGCTGGACGTGTTCTACGGCGGCAGCGACAGCCTGATGCAAATCCACGTTCATCCCCAGGACGGCCTGCGCCAGTACGCGCATGAACTGGCCGCAAGCAAGGCAACGGCCGAGTTCGATGCGCTGCGCACGGCATGGCGCGAACGGCTGCCCGTCGATGACGCAGAACTGTTCGACGCCTTGCGCCAGATGAAGCGGGCCGACTTGCTGGCGCTGCTGGCCGTGTGCGTGGCCGGCACGGTGGATGCCGTGACGCGCGACGAGCACGATACCCGCGCCGATGCGCTGGCGCGGGCCGTCAAGCTGGACATGAGCGCCTATTGGCAGCCCACGGCCGAGGCGTATTTCAACCACGTCCCGAAAGCCCACATCCTGGCCGCGTTCAAGGCGTTCAAGCCGGGGGAAATCAGCCGGGTAGCAGGCTATCAGAAGGCGGTCATGGCAGCGGAAGCCGGCCAGCACGCCACGGCTGCCAAGTGGCTGCCCGCCATGCTGTGCGCCGCATGATCGGCCGCGATGCTGGCAGGAACGGCGGGCGTTTTGCGTGCCCATCGAGGGCCGTGCAAAACGGGTCGCCGCGTCCCGGTTGTGCCCGGGACGCGGCGGCCAACGTCCACGCCAGGCCGCCGTCCTGGTGGCCCATCGAGCGCCGCAGGCGGCGGGTCACGCCGCACCGCTGCGGGCCGCCGGGGTGCCGGCAGATTGGCGCCCGTCCAGCAGGCCGGGCGGATACGCATCTACGCCTGGATGCGACCGGGCCGGTTGTGCCCGATGCCGCCATCGCCCACCCTGGCGAGGTGAGCGTGCCGGTTGCGGCACGCCGCGCCCGAACCGGGCGGCGGGCGGACCGTTCACCACGCCGCGCCGATCCTGCCCACCTGGATGCGCCGGTGCCTGCCCGCGGTGTCGGCCGGGAGACCTTGCCATGCTCAGGCTTGCACGAACGGCGGACCCTTGCAGTGTCATGGCAGCGAACGTGTCGGCCATGAAGCCCCTTGAGCAAGGTTCACACCCGATGGCACGGCCTTGTTGTTGTGAATCCTGGCTTGCGGCACGGCGGCCCCTGGCCGCCTCGGGCTTCATCAGCGCAACCGTGCGGCCCAACGATTTTCCCCTGCGCTACGCGCATTCCTCGCGAGCCAAAATCGCCGGGCCTTCCGGTCGTCCACTGCGTTGCCGCCCTTACGGGGTGCGCCTCGCCCGGTCCTCGCCCGATCGGATCACACAAGGACGCGCAATCGGGCGCGACTTGCAACCTCAAGGAGCTTTCATCATGGCTAACATCGGCAACTTCGCCGCCCAGGACAAGGGCTACACGGGCACCGTTCGCACCCTGACCTTGAACGTCAAGGTCAAGATCGTCCCGACCGACAAGGACAGCGAGAAGGCGCCGGACTTCCGCATCCTGGCGGGCAACTTCGAGATCGGCGCGGCATGGCGCAAGGTCTCCCAGCAGGACCGCCCCTATCTGTCGGTCACGCTCGATGACCCGTCGTTCCCGGCCACCATCTACGCGCGGCTGATCGAGGGCGAGGAGGGCAACTTCGATCTCATCTGGTCGCGCCCCTCGAAGGCGCACTAAGCACCGCCCGCCCGGCTCGCCGGGCGAGCGCGTGCCTGCCGGCCCCGGCTTCGCGCCGCGGTCGGTGTTTTTATGCTCGTGCCTCGGCCGTGAAAGCGTCCGATTCTTCGCGCTATACGTAGTTCTACGTCTAGCGCGCGCTCGATGGCGCGGGTGAAGATCGCAGCCACACGCATCGAACAAGGAATATCGGAAGGACATGGGGCGCGAGCTGCGTGGCCTTGCTGCGCAATTGGACGGACGAGGCGCTGGGTGGGCCGGTCTATGGGGTGCTCGATGCCGACGAGCTGGCACAGGAAGGCAAGGCGACGTTGGCGGTAGATGGCGGGCGCTGGTGCATGGTATCCGCCGAGGACGTGCGGATCGTGCCGGGCGTGGCGATAGGTGACGTGACGCTGGCGGGTTGGCTGAATGTGGTGGCCTGACTCCTGACCTTTTCCCCCTACCCCTTGGGCGTCCCCGGCTGCGCCGGGTCGCGCTGGCGTGCTGCGCATCGAGCCGCCGGCGGCGTCTCGACCTAGCGGCTTTCATCGCTGACGCGCGTTACGCCTGGCCGCGATCGACGGACAATTAGGGCCGCGTGTCGAAGTCCCGGAAGAACTCGGAGGGCTGGACACCCAGCGTCTCGATGATCTTCATGATGCTGGCCAAGGTCGGGTTGTGCTCGCCGCGCTCGATGCGGCCCATGTAGCTGCGGTCTATCCCGCAGGCGTCGCCAAAGGCTTCCTGCGAGTAGCCCAACGCCTTGCGCCGTCGACGCACGACCTCCCCAAAGGTGGTGAATAGCGGGTTCTTGTCGGTCGATGGCTTGTATGTGGTCATGCGCGCATCATTTGGCATGAGCGCACAAACCACCACGGCGTACTTATGCACGGACTAAATGTTCACGGCATAAATAGCCCTTTTCCTGATACAGTAGAAATTACGGTTCCGCGTTTTTACGGCAATCCGTAGCGCCGTTTCGGCGGATGTCAGGAAGCCCGTCCATCCGGTTCGGCGGGTCTACGATTTGGCGCCGTTCCGTATTTCCGGCGTGGCGGCGGTTTTACGGATTTACGTCGAACTGACCTGGACCATTTCAGGCCAGAACTTGGCGGCGAGGACGACCAGGCCGAACACGGACAGCACGCCGACAAAGACGATGAGTGTGATTTCCGTGTAGTCCAGGTTGAGGTACTGGCCGCGCAAGCGCGGGTAGCGGCCCAGGGTCAGCACCTTGAGGACGGCCCAGCCCGGCCAGAAGAAGATGGCCTCGAAGGCCAGTTGCCGCAGCACGAAACCGAGGAATCCCAGGACACTTTCCACCTTGTCCTCCACCTACCGGCGTCTTGCCGGACTGCGATGATTGATGCCATGCTTATAACACCCCCGCCTGGCTTGCCGCCAACCCCCGCGCCCCGGAGGCGTCCATGCCGCTCTTGACCGACGCGCAGCACGCCCGACTGCTGGCCCAAGGCCAGCAATGCACCCGTGATCCCGGTTTCGACCCGGTGCCCGTGGTCAAGCTCTACACGCCGGACGCGGGCGTGGTGTGGCTGTTGGCGACGGCCGATCCGCAGGAGCCTGCGCGGCTATATGGGCTGTGCGATCCCGGCACGGGCTTCCCGCAACTCGGGGACATCCGCCTGGACGACCTCGAAGCGATGCGCGGGCCGAACGGCTACCCGGTGGCCGTGGATACGAGTTTCCAGGCCCGGCGCACGCTGTCGGACTACGCCGCGCGGGCCATCGCCCAGGGCGCCTACGTTGAGGACTAGCAGCGGGCCGGGTGAACCGCTAGTGACCCTACTGGCCCGTGCTGGCCTCTCCCAGCTTCCGACCGGCGGTATCAGACCGCCGATCGCTTGCCCCCCAGCCCGCTGCCGGGGTAGGGGGCTATTTGCGGGAGGAGACGATGCGCGCACCCGACAACGACAACGCGCCCTGGCAGGCGACAGCGGCCTACCTATACCTGCTGCGGCTCGATGCCGCGAGCCTCGCGTGGGAATACCTGCGCCGCTCGCCCGCCTACCGCGCCTGTTGGCGCCAGTATGGTCACGCCCAGGGCCGCCGCGCGCCGCCCGGCGCAGCGCAACCCTGGGGTCTGGTCCAACTCGAAGATCCGCAGCTTGACGCGCGGCGCGCGCATCCAGTCTGGGACGACCGGATGCCGGCGCTGCTGCACGTCTACGCCATCGACGGTCCAGCCGGGGGGACAACTGACGCCGGCTTAAACCTCTGGCACATCCCTGGCGAGAAGCGCCTGGCCGCGCTGCCTGCGGGCGGCTACGCTTTGCAGGTGCGCGACGACGATGGGGCGGGGCACAGCCTGCGCGCCCGGCTCGGCGCGGGTGTGCTCGATGGCCGGCCGGCGCTGTGCGCCGTGCCGCTCGATGCCCGCTTGCGCGCGCAGACCGCGCTGCTGGCCGAGCACGCGGCCCACTTCGTGCCGCGACGCGCGGCCGCGTCCGGCCAGGCCCATCCTGTCCATCGCCACGGCCATCCCCACGTCCACCCTGTGACGCAGGCCAGCCTGCACCATCTGCACGCCTTGCAGGCGCTCGATGGCGCGCAGGCCGGCGCCTCGCAGCGCCACATCGCCGAGGCGCTGTACGGCACCGAGCGCGTGCAGGCGCAATGGCACGCCGACAGCGCGCTGCGGGCGCAGGTGCGCCACAGCCTCGCGCGCGGCTACGCCCTGATGCGCGGCGGCTACCGGCAGCTCGCCGGGCTGCCCCCGGCGGATGCCGACAGATCCACCAACACCCAGGCCGCCGCATAGCCGCCGTCCAGGCACCCGCCAGGGAGAAAAATCCACCCCCCTAAAAATCCTCCATTCCGGCTACGCCGCCTCCTGCCGAGACTGTCTCCAGCCGACGGCGCTGCGCCGTTCGGCGCCGCGTCTAGCTGGAGGCATCATGGCCCCGTCCCACGTTTCCCTGCCTGCTTCAATCCCGCCCGTTGTTGCGCCTGCCGGTGCAGCGACCGCGCGCTACCTCACCAACGATGAAGCGGCTGCCCACTTGCGCCTATCTCCCAGGACACTGGAAAAGCTGCGCGTGCTGGGCGGCGGCCCCCGGTTCCGTAAATTCGGCCGGCGCGTGCGCTACGCGCTCGCCGACCTGGACGCCTGGGCCGATGGCCGCAGCTACGCCATGACCTCGGACCCCGAGTACCTGGACCGCCGCGCCGGCCGCTGACGGCCTGGCGCACCTCGGGGTTCTGGCCATGGCCGCGCGCAAACCTCCCGCCGGCGAGCGCGAACAGCTCACGCTGTTCCGGGCGCTGCCGGGCGACATGCGCCCGCGCGATGCGCAAGACCTCATGGCGTATCCCTTCTTCGCGCTGGGCAAGAACCGGCGCGTGGCGCCCATCGACTTCGAGGCCGGCCCTGTGCGTATCCGCGTCGAGGGCGTGCCCGAGCACGGCATCGCCACCATCTGGGATGCCGACGTGCTGATCTGGGCCGCCAGCCAGCTCGTCGCCGCCCGCGACATGGGGCTTGCGACCTCGCGGCTGATGGCGGCCACCCCGCACGAGATCCTCGCCTTCACGGGGCGCGGTACGTCGCTGCGCGACTACCAGCGCCTGCGCGCCGCGCTCGATCGCTTGCAATCGACCACGGTGGCGACCTCGCTGCGCCAGGGCGACCGCCGGCGCCTGCACCGCTTCTCCTGGGTCAACGAATGGCGCGAGACCGTGCGCCCCGGCGGCCGGTCAGGCGGTATCGAGCTGATCGTGCCCGACTGGTTCTACAGCGGCGTGATGACCGATGCCCTGGTGCTGGGCATCGACCCGCGCTACTTCCGCTTGAGCGGCGGGATCGAACGCTGGCTGTATCGCCTGGTGCGCAAGCACGGCGGCACGCAGCGCCTGGGCTGGATGTTCGAGCTGCGCCACCTCTACGCCAAGTCGGGCAGTCTCGCCCGCTACTCGGACTTCGCCCTGGACGTGCGCCGGCTCGCGCAGCGCCAGGCGCTGCCCGGCTACCGCCTGCGCGTGGCGCTCTCCGGCGGCGTCGAACACCTCTATTTCCATCGTCTGTCCGGCGCGCCCGCGCCGTGAGGAGGAGTGCGCGATGTGGATAACTTGTGGACAAAGCTGTGAACATCCTGTGGATGCGGTCGTGCTTTCAGGCGCATCGGCCTCGTGCTATCAGGCGCAGAATGTTCGTGCTATCAGGCGCAGCGATGCCTGGAAACGCGCGCCGGCATTGGCGCTGCGGGGCGCTTCTAACTATCTAACTAAAAGACTAACTAAGAATGATGGCGCGAGGTTGTCTGCTCAAAATTTGAGCAGTGGCCCGCGCGAGGCCGTAAACGGCGGTCGGCAAGGAGAACCCTTGTCGGCGCCGTTCTCGTCCCAAGCCGCCATGCTCGAACCTGGCCTGGCGCTGCCGCGCACGGGCCAGGTCATTGCGTTCTTGAACCAGAAAGGCGGCTCGGGCAAGACCACCCTGGCGACGCACCTGGCCGGCTAACTGGCGCTCGACGGCCACCGCGTCGTGCTGATCGACGCCGACCCGCAGGCGTCGGCCTCGGACTGGGCCGAGCGGCGCGCGCAGCGCCGCCATACCCGCCTGTACGGCGTCTACGGCCTGGCGCGCGACTCGCTGCACGTCGAGGTGCCCCAGCTCGCGCAGAACGCGGATTTCATCGTCATCGACGGGCCGCCGCGCTCGGCCTCGATTACCCGTTCGGCGCTGCTCGCGGCCGACCTCGTGCTGATCCCCGTGCAGCCCTCGGCCTACGACATCTGGGCCAGCGTCGATACGGTGCGGCTCATCGCGGAGGCGCGGCTGTACCGGCCGCAGCTTCGCGCGGCCTTCGTCGTCAACCGGCGCGTGGTCGGCACGGTGCTCGGGCGCGAAGCGCGCGCGGCGCTGGCCGAGCAGCCGCTGCCGGCGCTCGCCGCCGAAGTCGCCCAGCGCATCGTCTACGCCGAGAGCGTGTCCGCCGGCGTGCTCGCCCGCGAGCGCGATGCACGCTGCCCAGCCGCGCACGAAATCGCGCGGCTGGCCGCTGCCGTGCGCGAGGCGCTGCCATGAGCGATGAACACGACAAGTACGACGCGCGCCAGGCCCCGGGGCGTGCCCGCGTAGCCATCGGCCAGCGGCCCGCGCCCACGGTGGCCACCGCCTGGGTGCGCCGTGGCGACGCCCAGGCGCCGGTCTACACCGCGCGCCTGACCGTGGACATCACGCCGGCGCTGCGCGGGCGCATCCGCATGGCGGCCTACGAGCGCGGCGTGACGGCGGCCACGCTGCTGCGTGTGCTGCTCGAACGCGAGTTCCCGGAGCGCAAGCCATGATCGCCCGACCGGTATCCCCCGCCACGCCTGCGGCCGGCGCGATGCGCGTGGCGCTGTTCCGCGCGCGCCGCGCCCGTGTCCGCCTGCGCTTCGGCGCGCCGCTGCGCATCGTGCGCCTGGACGACTGGCGGCGCCTGGCCGTGTTCCCGGCTGGCGCGGTATGCGCCCGTCTGCGCTGGGCTGCCAATGCCTACGGGACGGTGCTTTGGCAGCTCATGGTGCTGCAAGCCGGCGGGTCGCAAACCCCGCCCGCCGAAGGCTTGCAGCGCATCGCGGGCGTGACGCCCGGCGCGCGCCTCTTGCTGCACGCCGAGGGTCGGCCCGCCGTGCGGGTGGCCCTGGCCTGCATCGACGCCATCGAGGCCGCCGGCCTCGCGTCCGTGTCGGTCTCGCCCGACTACTGGCGCACCGTCCACAACCGGCTCGCCACGCGGCAGGCGCCGCCGGCCTACACGGCCGAGCGGCACGCGGCCTACCTCGCGCGCAGCGCCTTGCAAGGAGATGTTCATGCCTGACGTGCAGCCTCGCTTTGTCTCGCCCACCTGGCGCGTGCGCGCCGGCGTGCTGGCCGCGATGACCTTGGGCGTCGCGGCGATCTTCGCGCCCGGCCTGCTGCGCGCCGTGTCGCCGCAAGCGCCGGCCGCGCCGCGCCTGACCTACAACGCCAGCGCCAGCATTCCGCGCGGCTTCTACCTCGTCACCGCGCAGCCGCCGCGCGTGGGCGACATCATCCTGACGCGCTTACCATCGGCCGTCGCCCAGCTCGCCGCCGCGCGGCACTACCTGCCGACCAGCGTGCCGCTCATCAAGCCGATTGCCGCTGGCTACGGCGATCACGTTTGCGTGCGCAACGGCATAGTGCGCATCAATGGCCGTGCCGTGGCGCGCACACTCGCTGCCGACCGCCTGGGCCGGCCGCTGGCGGCCTGGCCCGGCTGCCGGCTGCTCGGTCCCGACGAATGGTTCCTGCTCAGTCCTGGCCGGCTGGACTCGTTCGATAGCCGCTACTTCGGGCCGATTCCGCGCACGGCGGCTTTCGGCCGTGTCGTGCCGCTCTGGGTGTGGGGTGCGCCGTGAATGCTGCCCACATTGCGCGCCATCCTGCGCGCCGCGCTGCACGCGGCTTGCGGGCCGGCTTGCTTGCCGACACGCAGCGCCGATGCGGGCTGCGCCGCATGGCGCGTGCGGCGGCGTTGGCCTCGCCCGTGCAGACGGCTTGCCCTCGCCCTGGTGCTGCGGGTGCGCCACCTTCGCCCGGCCTTTGGCCTGGGCAACGCCCTCGGCGTCGGCACCGTCGCCCTGGCGTCCGAGGGCCGGCAAGTTGGTCCCCGGCGCTGGGGCGTCGGGGATGGGCGCATGGTAAAGGCGAGTGCCGCGGTAATCGTCGGCAAGCCAGCGAAGGCGGCGTCTTCGCGCGGTCCGGTGTCGGCTACCGTTGTGCGGTCAACCCGCACAACGAGGAGCCCGGACATGGATACATTTGCTGGCTTGGACGTATCGGTACAGGAGACCGCGCTGTGCGTGGTCGATGGAGAAGGAAACGTGCTGCTGGAGACGACAGTGACAACCGATCCGCAGAGGATTGCCAAGGCGCTGGCGCCGTACCGGGCGAGCCTGCGCCGCGTGGGCCACGAGGCCGGTGCCTTGTCGCCCTGGCTGCATCCGGCGTTACAGGTGCTAGGGCTGCCGGTGACCTGCCTGGAGGCGCGGCGGGTGCGCGCGGCTTTGTCGGCGCAGCGCAACAAGACCGACGCGGCCGATGCACGCGGCATCGCGCACATCCTGCGCACGGGCTGGTACGGCACGGCGCACATCAAGCAGGAGAGCACCTATCGCCTGCGGCTGCTCTTGACGCAGCGGCGCAACCTCAAACGCAAGTTCTTGGACTTGGAAAACACCATCCGGCACTCGCTCAAGGCGTTCGGCGTGCAGTTGCACAAGGTCGGGCGCGGCGGGTTTGACGAGGCGGTGCGTAAGGCCGTGGCCGACGATGCGCTCACGCGCGAGCTGATGGACAGCATGCTGACGGCGCGCGCGGCGTTGTGGAAAGAGTACCTGCGGCTGCACAACCTGGTGGTGCGGTACGTGGCGCAGAACCCGGTGTGCCGGCAGTTCATGGCGATTCCGGGTGTCGGACCGGTGACGGCGCTCAGTTTTATGACGGCAGTGGAAGATCCGGCGCGGTTCAAACGCTCGCGCGATGTGGCGGCGTACTTCGGGCTGACGTCCAAACGGTGGCAGTCCGGCACGTCGATCGACATCCAGGGGCGCATCAGCAAGGCGGGCGACCCGGACGTGCGGCGATCGCTCTACGAGGCGGCCACGGTGATGCTCAAACGCTATCGAGGCCAGGACAAGGTGCGCGAGTGGGGCCTGCAGCTCGCGCGTAAAAGTTGTCACCACAAGGCGGCCGTGGCGGTGGCGAGAAAGTTGGCGGTGGTGATGCACGCGATGTGGCGCGACGGCACGACCTATGTGGGCAATGCGGCCGACGATGAGGCCACGCGCGCGGCGCGCCAGCGCGACAAGGATGTGCGGCTGCTGGGCGCGGCCTTGGCATGAGGATGGCAGGACGGATATGAACACGAATGCGACACGGCGCGGCTTATGCGGCGCCATTGACTGAACACCTCGATGAGGTCACTGAGTTCCTTGTGAACACCGATGCAATGGTGCAGACCTGGTACGACGCAAAGCACGATGTCTTGCCTGCGGCCGCGCAAGCGGATCGCGCTCGAATGCCTGTGATGATGCTGCGTCTGACCGATCGCGTAATGCGCCTCGACGGCTCGCTTGCCGGCGCCTCCCATGGCCCGGTCCTGAACATCCCGTCGATGAGCGCGGAGGAGTGCACGGCGCACCGGCGCACGGTTTTATGTCGGAACGGTGATCTTGTTTGTGCAACGAATGCGGTTGCCTGGCCGCGTGCGCGAGCGCGCGCACGCGGCCAGGTCCATTGTTCAACTTGCCTGATTGAAGGAGAATGGCCATGGTCACGCGAACCCCGAAACCGCCTGCGAAGACGGCGGTGAAAAGGACTCCGATTAGGAGGGCAAGACAAAAGGGGGCGGCACCTGTCGGCCCGCAAAGCCAGTCTGCACATGGGGGTGGCGCGGCACGGCGCGGCTTCGCCGCCGTGCCGCTGGGGGCGCGTGGCCCGCGCCGATGCAGACATGTCCGCGTGCTTCGCACGACCGGACACGCCGTAGCTTGCAGGGAGCGCAGCCATGACCAACCGCCGCGACGACGATTTCCGCGTGCGTCCCAGCGCCCCGAAGAACCGGGGCCAGGGCTTTATCACCAAGGTGCTCAAACAGACCGGCAAGGCCAGTAGCGGAAAGTCTTCGGTGCGCCGCCCGGCATCGGTTGGAGGCGGCAAGACCACCGGCCAGCGGCCCGGCTCGCGCTTGGGGCGCGGCCATACGGCGGCGCGGTTTGCGGGCGCGAAGCTCACGCCCATGTCGCGGCGCGTGACCATCAAGACCTTGCTGGTCAACCAGCAGCGGGCGAGCCCGCAGTCGCTCGCCAAGCACTTGCGTTACGTCGAGCGCGACGGTGTGGGTCGGGACGGTGAAGCGGGCGGGGCCTACGGGCCGCAGACCGATGCCGCCGACCTCGATGCCTTCAAGGAACGCTGCGCCGACGACCGGCACCACTTCCGCTTCATCGTCTCGCCCGAGGATGGGGCCGAGCTGGAAGACCTGCGCACCTACACGCGGCACCTGATGGGCCGCATGGAAGCCGACCTGGGCACGCGGCTGGAATGGGTGGCGGTCGATCACTGGAACACCGACAACCCGCACACCCACCTGAT
>MEGM01000109.1 GCA_001725505.1 Rubrivivax sp. SCN 70-15
CGCGCTGTTCAGTCACTTCATCCCGTGCGGCGTCTACGAGGCAATCTACATCCTCGACGGACTGATTCGCAACCAGTCGGACATCAGGCCCGACACGGTGCATGGCGACACGCAGGCCCAGAGCACGCCGGTGTTCGCGCTCGCGCATCTGCTGGGCATCCAGCTGATGCCACGCATCCGCAACATCAAGGACCTGGTGTTCTTCAAGCCGAGCAAGGACACGCGCTACCAGAACATCCAGCCGCTGTTCAGCGGCGGCGCCATCGACTGGGATCTGATCGCGCGGCACTATGAGGACATGCTGCGCGTGGCGGTGTCGATCAAGGCCGGGATGATCACGCCGTCGACGCTGCTGCGGCGGCTTGGCAGCGCCAGTCGCAAGAACAAGCTGTACTTCGCCTTCCGCGAGCTTGGACGCGTGATCCGCACGATGTTCCTGCTGCGCTACATCAGCGACCCGGAACTGCGCCGCACGATCCACGCCGAGACCAACAAGACCGAGGAGTTCCACCAGTTTGCCGGCTGGGCATTCTTCGGCGGGGAGGGGATCATGGCCGAGAACGTGCGCCATGAGCAGCGCAAGGTGGTCAAGTACAACCACCTGGTGGCCAACATGATCATCCTGAACAACGTGCATCGGATGTCCAAGGTGCTCAGGGACATGCACGACGACGGAACGTTCGAGATCAACGAGGAGGTGCTTGGCGGACTGTCACCGTACCGCACCATCCACATCAACCGCTTCGGCGACTACCTGATGGACCTCGAGCGGGCAGTGGAACCGATGAACACCCGGATCAGATTCGGCTTCAAGAAGTCCGCATCGAAGGCCGCGTAGCAGCGGAGATTTCAAGAGCGAAAAAGTGCCTATGCCTCAAGCACTTAGGCAATTTTTTGGAGGAAATTTCCTGAATCTCGGCCAACCCTCTTGGATGGCCGTTCCTGGCAACTCGGCCAGCCCTGTGGCGGCGCTCGACGGCCTGCCCGGCAGGGTTCAGTCATCCGGGTGCCGCACGCCGGCCAGCAGCGCGTAGGCGCCGGGCGACCGTGCCCATGGCTGGCCGGGCGAGTTCGTCGTCAGGTATCGACGCAGCCATGCGCCGAGCGGCTGAAGGTTGGCGAGCGCGCTGCCGATGGTGTCTTTGAGCCTGAAGACCATGATCGCCCCTTCGTTGACCCCGAGTGCAGGTTCAGTCTGCGCGTCGGGCGGTCGCTCAAGAGGTGACGGCTCGTAACCCGGCGTCAGGATTTAACGCGGCGCGCCGTCTGCTGCAGTCTCGGGGGCCCGCTCGGGCTGAACCGCGCGATCGGCGCCACGGGCGCCTTGTCAGGCTTGTCCGGGCCTGCAGGCTCGAGCATGGCACTGGCTCGAGGCAATCGACGCGACAGCACAGCGAGGCGCGCAGCGACACCGGCCTGTCCCGAGCCCGATGGCTGCGAGGCCGACGAATCCGCTGAGACCCGCGCGTCACGAGTCGATGCCACGGCAGCTGAAGCGGCCGTGCGCCCTGGGCGTCGTTGCGGGCGCTAGAACTCGTACTCGGCCTGCATGCGAACCGTGTTGCCAGGCGCGCCGTGGGTCACGCCCAGCACGAGCCCCGCATTCCAGTTGATGACCTGTCGGCCCTCGACCCTGAAGCGACCGAACAGCGCCGGGCCGGTGCCGTGCGGCTGCTGGGACGATGCCTCCCAGGCGGTCCAGGGGCCGACGTCGCCGAAGCCCTGCAGCCCGAACTCGAGCGCCGGCCGCCAGCGGTACTTCAGTTGCCATTGGTAGCCCAGTTCGGCATCGCCATCGCCGGTGCCGCGGGCGTGCTTCTCGAACAGCAGGTTCAGGTTCGCCTGCAGGTGGGTGCCGATGTCGGCCTGCAGCAGTGGACCCCAGCGGTATGCGTAACCTTCGCTGCGGTTCGCGGGCCGTTCGACTTCCAGCAGGAAGCCGACGTCCACGGGGTACTGTCCTGTCTCGGTCAGCTGAAACTTGTTCTCCCACTCCCAGGCGTCGAACCTCTGGCTCTCGCCGGGCGCCTTGTGCCAGACGGCATAGAGCTCGGTGAACCAGCGCTCCGACGCCCCCCAGCCCAGACCGAGCGAGGACATGTTCTCGCGCGTTCCATCGCGCCATCTCGCGCTGCCGGCCTTGAAGTCGATCTCCCGCTCGCCCTTCTCGACGATGGGCGTGGAGACGTAGTCCGACGGCTCCGCCGCGGCCTGCAGCGGGAGACACAGGGACGGGAAGGCGAGGGCGGCCAGCGCCGCCGCGCGAGCGGTGGTGTTCATGGGTTCGGGGTGGCCAAGGCGGGTGGGCCGTGGCGCTAGGCCCGGACTGCCGCGGGGGCGGTCTTCGCTCGCCGAAGCCATCGCGTCACGGTGAAGATGAACACCAGCACCGCAAGGTAGGACGCGATCTGCGCGCCCGAAGGCTGGGGGTCGTAGCCGACCAGGGCATGCAGGAAGGTCCCGACGACGGAGCTGGGCTCGAGCAGACGCGAGCTGTCCCAGACCGGCGTGGTCCAGGTGTCGATGATTCCGGCCTGTGCCAGGGCCCTGGCAAGCTGGCTGGCGATGGACCCCGCCAGGAGCGCGATGAGAACGTTCGTGGCCGAGAACAGGCTGCGCGCCGGGATGCGGGACAGGCCTGCGTAGATGAGCGCACCCACCAGGGCGCCCAGCGCGAGGCCGACGCTGCACGACAGCACGACCGCTCCCAGGTTGGCATGAGCGGCCGTGAGCGAACCGCCGACGAACAGCACGGTTTCGGCGCCTTCGCGCAGGACAGCGAGCGCCACAGCAACGAAAAGTGCCCATGGCCGACGCCCACCGCCCTGCACCGACAGACCCAGCTGCCGGGCGTCGGCGGCCATGTCCTTGGAGTGCGTCGTGACCCAGGTGCAGTGCCACAGCAGCATGGTCAGCGCCACCGACAAGATGGCGATGTTGACGGCGTCCTGGCCGATGCCGTCGAACCAGCTCGCGACCGTCCGGGCCATCAAGGCCAGTGCAACCGCGCCGAGCACACCAACGCCGACCCCGCCAGCCAGCCATCGGGTGCGTCCCGAAAGCTGCCTCGTCGCGGCAGCGACGATGCCGACGAAAAGGGCGGCCTCGAGGGACTCGCGGAAGACGATGAGGGCGGCGGCGAACATGACTCCTGCCTGTCGCTACTCGGCAATCACGACGCCCTTGGCCGTGGCTGCGTTGTACTCGCCGATGAATTCGTAGGTCCCGGGCTTGAGCGGGCCGATGAAGATGGTGGCTCTGCTGCCACCCGGAATCACCTTCTCGCGATTGAGGCTGAAGCTGTCGAACTCCTCCGGAGTGGCGTCCTGGTTGTGCACCGACAGCTTCACCCGGCGGCCGGCCGGTACGCGCAGCTCCGCAGGCTCGAAGCGATGGTTCTTGATGACCAGCGACAGCTCCGGGTCGGCTGCTTGCGCAGGGCCTGTCGCGAGAAAAAGCGCGAGGACAAGCGCAGTCGGGAACATAGGTTGGGCCATCGCAGGGAGAGGGTCTGAGGGTGGGTGGGAAGCCGTCGTTGTTGGCATCGTAATGCGAACGAGTGCGATTTGCAAATATATGTTTCGACGACGTCGCCCGGATTGCGACCTCGATGCCGAGGGGCGGGCGAAGCAATCAAGGACATTCGTCTTGCGCGCGAGGCTGTATATATATACAGTTCAAACACTCGACGGAGGTTCCCATGCATCCATCACTGCGCCAACACTATCGACCCAAGCCCGATCGCACGCCCGCCTGGCTGCGCCGTATCTGGCTCTGGTTCTGACCACGCCCTGGAACTCTTCACCGCAGAACCGCCGAGCGGCGTGGTCTGCGCATCGAGCCGATCGTGAACGCCCCATTGCTCCCCGAGGTCCTCGCGCGCCGAGGGCCGAGTCCCCAGGCCGACCTGCCGCTGTGCGTCGGAGGCGTGCTGCGCTACGTCTGGGAAAGCCGGTTCGGCCCGGGGCTGATCGAGGTCGAGGGTGATCGTGTATTCGTCAACGGTGCGCTGGTGGAAGCCGTCGCGCGAGAGACGGGGCACACCGCTCGCGACACCTCGAACGCATCCCCCGGCGCGGCGCCGCCGCGCGCTAACGGTCCAGCAGCCGCAGCTTGACGCTGCGCCCCTTCACCTTGCCCGCCGACAGGCGCTCGAGCACCTCGGTCGCGATGTCGGAGGCCACCGCCACGTAGGTCGAGAACTCATTGACGTTGATCTTGCCGATCTGCGTGGCCGCGAAGCCCAGGTCCTTGGTGAGCGCGCCAAGCACGTCGCCGGGGCGGATCTTCTCCTTGCGCCCGCCCAGGATCTGCAGCGTGCGCATCGGCGGCTGCAGCGGTTGGTCGCTGCTGCGCGTCAGCTCGGCGAGCTTGTGCCACTCGGACGTGAAGCCGAGCGCCTGCTCGATCTGGCCGACGCGGCCCATCTCGTCCAGGCTCGCGAGGCTGAAGGCCCAGCCTTCGGCGTCGACGCGCCCGGTGCGGCCGATGCGGTGCGTGTGCGTGGCCGGGTCGGGCGAGATGTCGACGTTGATCACGGCCTCGAGCTGCGCGATGTCGAGCCCGCGCGCGGCGATGTCGGTGGCCACCAGCACGCTGCAGCTGCGGTTCGCGAAGCGCACCATCACCTGGTCGCGCTCGCGCTGGTCCAGGTCGCCGTGCAGCTCCAGCGCGGCATAGCCCTGCGCACGCAGCACCTGCACCAGGTCGCGGCATTGCTGCTTGGTATTGCAGAAGGCCAGCGTGCTGACCGGGCGGTAATGCTCGAGCAGCAGCGAGACCGCGTGCAGCCGCTCGTCGCCGCGCACCTCGAAGAACAGCTGCCGGATCTTGGCCGGCGCATGCTGCGCGAGCAGCTTCAGCTCCTTCGGCGCGCGCATGAAGGCGGCGGCGAGCCTGGCGATGCCTTCCGGGTAGGTGGCCGAGAACAGCAGCGTCTGGCGCTGCTTCGGGCATTGCGCGACGACGGTCGCGATGGCGTCGAAGAAGCCCATGTCGAGCATGCGGTCGGCCTCGTCGAGCACCAGCGTGTTCAGCGCGTCGAGCTTCAGGCTGCCGCGTTCCAGATGGTCCAGGACGCGCCCGGGCGTGCCGACGACGACGTGGGCGCCATGCTCCAGGCTCGCGAGCTGCGGGCGCATCGTGCTGCCGCCGCACAGCGTCAGCACCTTCACGTGGTCCTCGGCACGCGCGAGCCGGCGCAGCTCCTGCGTCACCTGCTCGGCCAGCTCGCGCGTCGGGCACAGCACCAGCGCCTGCACCGCGAAGCGCCTCGGGTTCAGATTCGCCAGCAAGGCCAGCGCGAAGGCGGCCGTCTTGCCGCTGCCGGTCTTGGCCTGGGCGATCAGATCGTGCCCGGCCAGCGCGAGCGGCAGGCTGGCGGCCTGGATCGGCGTCATCGCCTCGTAGCCCAGGCGTTGCAGGTTCTCCAGCGTGGCCGGCGGCAGCGGCAGGCTGGCGAAGGCCGTGCCGGATGCGGCGGACGTGACCGCCGCGTCGGTCGCAGGGGCCGTTTCGGCCCGATTCGGAATGTTGCTCATGGGCGATTATCGGAGCCCGGGCCCGGAGCCGATGGCGAGTCCGCCGGCTGCCTCGGGCGAGGGCATGGCGAACCTCGAGGATGCGCAGGCTAAAGTCCACGCCATGAGCGCGCATGGCCGCTCCAAAGCGCTCATCCCGGAGCGCGCAGCGCGAAGGGTTGTCTGGTGAGCTACGAACTCCATTACTGGCCGACGATCCAGGGCCGCGGCGAATTCGTCCGGCTCGCGCTCGAAGCGGCCGGTGCGCCTTACGTCGACGTCGCGCGCGGCGCCGAGGAGGCCGGCCGCGGCGTGCCCGCGATGCTGCGCGTGCTTCAGGACCCCGCGCTGGCGCACCCGCCGTTCGCGCCGCCGTTCCTGAAGGACGGCCCGGTGCTCGTCGGGCAGACGGCGGTCATCCTCCAATATCTCGCGCCGACGCTGAAGCTGGTCGGCCGCAGCGAGCAGGCGCGGATCTGGACGCAGCAGATCCAGCTCACCATCGCCGACATGGTGAGCGAGGCGCACGACACGCACCACCCGGTCGGCGCCGGGCTGTACTACGAGGACCAGAAGCCCGAGGCCTTGCGCCGGGCCGCCGGGTTCTGCCGCGAGCGCCTGCCCAGGTTCCTGCAGTGGTTCGAGAGCATCGTCGTGCGCAACCCGGCCGGGCCGCGCCACCTTGTCGGCGGCAAGCTGAGCTATGCGGACCTGTCGCTGTTCCAGCTCGTCGAAGGCCTGCGCTACGCGTTCCCGAACGCGACGCAACGCGCGCTGGCGAAGACGCCGCACGTCGTGCAGTTGCACGACCGCGTCGCGGCGCTGCCCCGGGTGGCCGCTTACCTGAAGAGCGAGCGCCGCCTGCCGTTCAACGAGCAGGGCATCTTCCGCCGCTACCCCGAGCTCGACCTCGCATAACGAGCGCCCGATCCCCCGATGACCAAGATGACGACGAACCCGACGCAGCCGAGCGTCGACCCCGAAGGGCCCGAATCCGTGCACGAACCGCGTCTGTGGCGCGACAACGGCTGGACCGCCCGCGTCGTCAAGAACGAGGACGACGAAGGCTGGGCGGTCGCCATGTACAGGCAGGGCGAGGCCGAGCCGGCGCTGGTCGGCCCCTGGACGATGGGGCGCGACAAGAAGAATCCCAAGCCGCTGGACACGGCGGCCTTCAACACGCTGGTCAAGACCGCCTCGGAAGTGCTGCGCCGGCACGAGCAGCAGCTGCACGCGCTGCACCACCGGACCGTCAGCGTGACCGCGAGCGCCGGGCGGATCACCGTCGCGCTCGACATCGTGCCCGACGAGGACGACCCGCATGCGCTGCTCAGCGCTCGCGATGCCGCCGGCGAGGCCCTGGCCAGCGTGCGCGTGGCCCCGGGCTTCAGGCTCGGCAGCGCCAGCGCGACGGCGTGGGTCGAGAGCGGCTTTCGCAAGCCCGACTGACGCTCAGCGCAGGACGGGGCGGTCGGCGGCCGCCTCGAGCTCGAGCGAGGTCAGCCACAGCCGGACGTCGAACTCGAGTTGGTGGTACGCCGGCTCCATGTGCGTGCACAGCGCATAGAACGGCCTGCCGTGCTCGCGCTCCTTCAGGTGCGCGAGCTCGTGCACCGCGATCATCTTCAGGAACGGCGCCGGCGCCTGCCGGAACAGGCCGGCGATCCGGATCTCGCGCTTGGCCTTGAGCCGGTTGCCCTGAACGCGCGCCACCTTGGTGTGCGTGCCCAGCGCGTTGCGCACGGCGTGCAGCCTGTTGTCGTAGACCACCTTGGCGAGCGGATCGGCGCTGCGCAGATGCCGGCTCTTGAGCGCCTGCACGTAGTCGTACAGCGCCGCGTCGGTGCGCACCTCGTGCGCCTCGCCGTAGCGCGCACGCAGGCTCTGGCCCAGGCGGCCCTGCTCGACGAGCTCGTCCACCCGCGCCAGCAGCTCGGGTGGGTAGCCCGCCAGGTACTTTCGTTGCGCGGGCGGTGGCGTCATCGCGAGCCCGACGGCGGGCCGTCGGCCCGGGTGCGGCGAACGTCGCGCAGCATGAAGAGGTAGAGGCCTTCGACCTTCTCGCGCGCCCAGGGCGTCCTGCGCAGGAACTTCAGGCTCGAGCCGATGCTCGGCTCGCTGGCGAAGCAGCGCAGCGGGATGCGCTCGGCCAGGCCGGCCCAGCCGTATTGCGCGACGAGCGCCGTGACGATGGCCTGCAGCGTCAGGCCATGGAGCGGGTTGCGCGGTTGCGGGGGCGGGGACGGCGCGGGCATGCCGCATTCTGGCCCGGCGCCGCGATTCGAGGGCGCCGGGCGCCCCGGGCGCCGCTATCTCGCCAGAGCCGGCTGCGCTGTCGCAGCCGGCGCGGCAGCCGCCGAGCGCTGCGTCCAGTCGACGATCTCTAGCCGCCCGTCGCCATGCTCGACGAGCGCGGTCAGGCTCTCGACCCAGTCGCCGTCGTTGCAGTACAGCATGCCGTCGATGTCGCGCATCTCGGCATGGTGGATGTGGCCGCAGACGACGCCCTCGACGCCGCGCGCTCGCGCCTCGCGCGCGACCGCGACCTCGAAGTCGTTCAGGTAGCTGACGGCGCGCTTGACCTTCAGCTTGAGGTAGCGCGACAGGCTCCAGTACGGCAGCCCGAGCCGCGCGCGCAGCGAATTGAAGTGGCGGTTCGCCTTGAGCGTGAACTCGTAGAGCGAATCGCCCAGGTAGGCCAGCCACTTGGCGCACTGGATCACGCCGTCGAACAGGTCGCCGTGCGTGACCCAGAGCCGGCGGCCGTCGGCCATCAGGTGGATGCAATCCTCGACGACGTCGACGCCGCCGAAGTTGTGGTCCAGGTACTTGCGCGCGAACTCGTCGTGGTTGCCGGGCACGAAGATCACGCGCGTGCCCTTGCGTGCCTTGCGCAGCAGCTTCTGGACGACGTCGTTGTGCGCCTGCGGCCAGTACCACTGGCGCCGCAGCTGCCAGCCGTCGATGATGTCGCCGACGAGGTACAGCGTCTCGCATTCGACGCTGCGCAGGAAATCGAGCAGGGCCGCCGCCTGGCATCCCGGCGTGCCCAGATGCAGGTCGGAGATCCATACCGTGCGCACCTGCAGTGCCTCGGCGTGGCCGGCCGTCGTTTCGGCCAGCGCATCGGCGGCGCCGGTCGGCAGGGGGGCGGGAAGTTCGTCGCGTCGCATGACCGCGCCCATCTTCGGCGGCGCGCGCGACGTCGCCGTGACAGCGTCGCGTCAGGCCAGTGACGCCGGCGCTTCGTCAGCGGCTGCGCGGGCGCTGCGCGCACCCTGCGCATCGAGCAGGCGCGCCAGGATCTCGGTGACCTCGAAGACGGCCTGGTTGTCGATCGCGCGAACGCGCTGCTGGAACTCGGGCAGGTGCTGCGTGAGCTGCTGCACGGCCGCGCCGACGCCGCCGAAGCCGCGCAGCACCAGCCCCAGCCCGTGGATGCGCACCCATTCGGTGTTCCAGCGCTCCTGCGGCATGGTCCAGGCGTTGCGCGTGACGATCACCGGCAGGCCCTGGTGCACCGCTTCGCTCAGGCTGCCCGGGCCGGGCTTGCCGATGAAGAAGTCGGCGAGCCGCATCCAGCGCGCGACGTCGGGCGTGAAGTCGACCACGGCCCGCGGCGCGCTCGCCGGCATTTCGCGCAGCGCCTGCGCCAGCGCCGCGTTGCGGCCGCACATCAGGATCAGCGGCGTGTCCGGCAAGGCCTGGGCGATGCGCTTCATCACGCGCGAGCCTGCGCCGCCGAACAGCACCAGGCCGGTCGGCGTGGCTTCGTCCAGCCCGGCGCGCAGCCGCTCGGCGCGGCGGTCGACGGCGGGGCCGAAGTAAAACTCGGGGCGCAGGATCATGCCGCTGGTGCGGTGCACGCGCTGCGGGTCGCAGCCCGCGGCGAGCGCCTGCGCCGCCGCATGGGCCGTGCCGCACACGAGATGCTGGTCCAGATCCGGCTCGATCCAGAAGTTCGGCGGGTGGTCGGCCATGTCGGTGAGCACGGTGGCGAAGCGGACCCCGGGGCGCGCGAGCGCCAGGCTGTCGTGCAGCGCGCGGTTGAAGTTCGGGATCAGCGAGACCACCAGGTCCGGCTGCGTGGCCCGCCAGTGCCGCGCCAGGCGCTGGACCAGCGCCCCGTGGCCGAGGCGGATGAGCCGCTGCAGAAGCCTGAGCTCCTGCGCCAGCCCGAGCGTGAAGCCGCTCGCCAGGCGCCGGTTGTAGAGGTCCTCGGGCTCGATGCCGGTGACGCGGCGAAAGCGCCCCGTCGGGTCCAGCACCTCGGTCAGGTTGACCCTGCGCACGCGCCACGGCCGGCCCTGCGCGAGCATCACCTGTTCGAGCGCCTGGGCTGCGGCGCGGTGGCCGCCGCCGGCGTTGAACCAAACCAGATCGACGGTCGTCATGCCGCGCATGCTTGGGCCTGCGCGTGACACTCCGATGAAGAAGGCGTGAAAGGCGGCGGTCGAGGGCAGGTGCGATCGGGCCGGAGGCGCACGCCGGATCGTTGCGGACGGCCGTTCCGCGTGCCGATAGGCGCGCGAGATCGGGCCGCCGGGGCGCGCTGCTCCGCTCATGCCGGGGCCGGAGCCCCTGGCGTTCGCCAGACACGAACAGTCCACAGGACTGTTCGTGTCCGGGCTCACTCCCCCGCGTCGGGCTT
>MEGM01000110.1 GCA_001725505.1 Rubrivivax sp. SCN 70-15
GCTGAACGAGCGCATCGCGCACCTCGTCGAGACCGACCCGCGGCTGCGCAGCGGCGCCGCGCTGCGGGAGGCGCTCGGCATCTAGCGACCGTACCGCCGGCCCCGGGTCCGCCAGAAAGCGGGCGAGCTCGGCCAGGGTCGAGGATCGGACTCGCGCGATCGACGCGGAGGCGACCCGCGCGGCACCGCGCGCGGCCGGAATCGGTTCATGCGGGCAAAAGGGCGCGGGCGGCAGCCGCCAGCACCGCGCGCCCCAACCCCTCGACCCATGCCGACGCCGCGCGCGCGTGCTGCCAGTACAGCGGCACGTCCAGCGGGGTATCGGCCACGAGTTCGACGAGCGAGCCGTCCAGCAAGTGGGCATCGATCAGTGCCTGCGGATGAAGGCCCCAGCCCATGCCAGCCGCTGCGGCAACGACGAAGGCCTGCGGCGACGGCACCGTGTGCCGGGGCAGTTCCACGTGCCGGTGGCACAGCCGCCGCACCCAGCGAGCCTGCAGCTCGTCCTTGGCGTTGAACACCAGACTGGGTGCCTGGGCCAGGCTTCCCGCCGCGACGCCGTGAGCGAAGTGTCGTGCCACGAAGGCCGGACTGGCTGCCGCGACGTAGCGCATCGCCCCCAATGGCCGGCTGTCGCTGCCCGCGGCAGGGCGGGCGGTGCCCGTCACGGCGGCGAGCACCGCGCCGCTGCGCAACCACTCGGCGGTGTGGTCCTGGTCGTCGACCGCCAGGTCCACCAGCACGCGGGCATCGGCGGCGAAGGTGGCGAGAGCCGGTGCGAACCATGTCGCGAGGCTGTCGGCATTGACGGCGATCGGCAGCGCCACCCGGGTGACGCCCTCCGGGGCGAGCCTCGGCAGCGTCCCCTGCAGTTCCTGCTCGAGCAGCCGCACGCGGTCGACATGCAGGCACAGGCGCCGGCCGGCTTCGGTCGCCCGGCAAGGCTGACCACGCACCACGAGCGCGCAGCCCACGCGCTCCTCCAGCGACCGGATGCGCTGCGACACCGCCGAGGGCGTCACGTGAAGCGCGAGCGCCGCGCGTTCGAAGCTGCCCTCGCGAACGACGGCTGCCAACGCCGAGAGCGACGCGTAGTCCAGCATGGATTCAGTTCTTCTACATCAAGCTTAGGAGATTTAGTTTGTCTTGATCGCTCGGGACTGGCAACCTCGCCGCCTCATGATCACGAATTCGACGCCGGCACAAGCTTCGCTCGCCTTCCCGGTCTTCGCCCAAGGCCTGGCCCTGAGCCTCGGTCTCATCGTGGCCATCGGGGCCCAGAACGCGTTCGTGCTGCGCCTGGGCCTGCGCCGTGAGCACGTCGGCAGCGTCGTGCTCTTCTGCGCCGCGGCCGACGCCCTGCTCGTCGCCGCGGGTGTCTTGGGCATGGGCCAGGCCCTGGGGCACAGTCCCGGCCTGGCACGCGCGCTGGCATTGGCCGGCGCCCTTTTCCTGGCAGCCTACGGATGGCAGGCGCTGCGCCGCGCGCGCCAATCGCATCGACTGCAGCCCACCGAGACCGGGGCCGGACTGCGGCGAGGCGCCGCGCTGGCGCAGGCCGCGGCTTTCACGCTGCTCAACCCCCATGTCTACCTGGACACCGTGCTGCTGGTCGGCAGCGTGGGCGCACAGCAACCGGCGGCGCTGCGCGGCTGGTTCATCGCCGGTGCCGGCGGCGCCAGTCTGTTCTGGTTCTCGCTTCTCGGCTTCGGCGCTCGCTGGCTGGCACCCTGGTTCGGCCGGCCCAGGGCGTGGCAGGCACTGGACGGACTGGTCGGCGGCACGATGATCGTTCTGTCGATGCTGCTGCTGCGTCGCGCATTCATCGATCTCTGAAGGGCGTCTCGTGTACGTGAACCCCAAGCATCGCTGCCCCGACGTCGATGCCCTTGCGGCGCTGATCGCGTCGCGCCCGCTGGGTGCCTGGGTGTGCCCCGGGCGCGAGGGCCTGATCGCGAACCACGTGCCCTTCCTGCTCGATCGCAGCCGGGGCCGGCTCGGCACGCTGATCGGGCACGTTTCCCGCGCCAACCCGGTCTGGCGCGAGCTCGGCCCCGACGCGACTTCGGTGGTGATGTTCCAGGGGCCCCAGGCCTACATCACGCCAGGCTGGTATCCGGGCCACGCGGAGCATGGCCGGGTCGTTCCCACCTGGAACTACAGCGTGGCCCACGCGCACGGCCGGGCCCGGG
The DNA here is from genome assembly GCA_001725505.1 of Rubrivivax sp. SCN 70-15. GTDB lineage: Bacteria > Pseudomonadota > Gammaproteobacteria > Burkholderiales > Burkholderiaceae_C > Rubrivivax. The sequence continues at coordinate 2,193 of MEGM01000110.1, forward strand.
CGATCGAGGACCGCGACTGGCTGCTCGAGATGCTGAACCGGCTCACGGACGAGCACGAGGCCGAGCGGCCGCAGCCGTGGCGCGTCGGCGACGCGCCCACCTCGTTCATCGACGGCATGCTGCGCGCGATCGTCGGCATCGAGATCCCGATCGATCGCCTCGAAGGCAAGCTCAAGGCCAGTCAGGACGAGGCCATGCCGGACCGGCTCGGCACGGTGCGCGGGCTGCGCGCCGAGAGCGCCGACGAAGCCGGATCGATGGCCGATCTCGTCATGAAGGCCATCGAGGCGGACTCGGCCGGCCCGTCGTGACCGGCCCCCCGGCAGCGGCCGGTCGGGCCCACGGTCCCTAGCCGACCACGACCTCGCTGATCTGGATCTGCGGCTGCAGGTCGGTGTAGTTCGGGATGTCGGCCATGATCTCCTGGACATGCGGGGCGAAGCCGGCCTGGAAGGACTCGACCGAGTCGCAGAAGATGTGGCACATCGCGACATAGGCCGCCTGCGCGCCGGGAGCCCCGCCGGCCAGGCCCTTGTCCACGGTGTAGGAGCGGCAGGCCTCGCCCATCTTGCGCTGGACCAGCGGCATGTGCCGGTCGCGGTAGTAGTCGTGGTCGAAGCGGGCACCGGGCGTGTTGGGATACATCACGCTGACCTTGATCATCACGCGTCTCCTGCAAGTCGATGGGGTGCCCAGTCTGCCCGCGCGCGCTCAACCCAGCAGTTCGCTCAGGATGGCCGCCGCCCGCTCGACCTGGGCGCCGCTCACGTCCAGGTGCGTGACCGCGCGCACGGTGCGCGCCGCGAAGGCATTCAGCAGCACGCCGCGCTCGCGCGCGCGGGCGACCAGCGTCGCCGCGTCGGGCGCGCCGGAGGCGAGGCGGAAGACGACGATGTTGGTCTGCACCGTCGCCAGATCGAGCTCGACCGCCGGGCTCGCGGCGAGTGCCTCGGCGAGCACGCGCGCGTGGCGGTGGTCTTCGGCCAGGCGCTCGCGGTGGTGGTCCAGCGCGTGCAGCGCGGCGGCAGCGAACAGCCCGTTCTGGCGCATCGCGCCGCCGAGCATGCGGCGCTGGCGCTCGGCCGCCTGGATCAGCGCGCGCGAGCCGGCGAGCAGCGAGCCGCCCGGCGCGCCCAGGCCCTTCGAGAACGAGACGCCGACCAGGTCGAACGGTGCGGCGAGCTCGGCCTCGCTGCGGCCGCTCGCGACGGCCGCGTTCCACAGCCGCGCGCCGTCCAGGTAGCAGGCGATGCCGCGTTCGTGCGCTGCGGTGCAGATGCGTTCGACCTCGGCCTGCGCGAAGACGACGCCGCCGCCACGGTTGTGCGTGTTCTCGATCTCGACCAGCGTCGTCGGCGGAAACACCGGCAGCCCGCGCGGCTTGATCGCGGCGACGAACTCGTCCGCGCCGAACAGCCCGCCCCGGCCGACCTCGACCAGCTGGACCCCGGCGTTCGCCGCCGACGCGCCGGCCTCGTGCCAGCCGGCATGGGCCTCGCGGCTGGTGATCACCTCGTCGCCCGGCCGCGTCAGCACGCGCAGCGCGACCTGGTTCGCCATCGTGCCCGAAGGCAGCCACAGCGCGGCCTCGTGCCCGAGCAGAGCGGTGCAGCGCGACTGCAGCTCGTTCGTCGTCGGGTCCTCGCCGTACTGGTCGTCGCCGACCGGTGCGGCGGCGATCGCCGCGCGCATCGCGGCGGTCGGCCGGGTCACGGTGTCGGAGCGCAGGTCGATGGGCGCGTCCATCGCGTCAGCCCTTGGCATTCGGGAAGAACAGTGGCTCGCCGTTGATCTTGTAGCCGCGGATCACTTCCTGGCCTTCGGGCGAGACCAGCCAGTCGATGAACTTCTGCCCCAGCGCGACCTTGACCTGCGGATGCCGGGCGGGATTCACGAGCATCACGCCGTACTGGTTGAACAGGCTCCGGTCGCCCTCGACGACGATCTCCAGCTCGCCGCGGTTCTTGAACGACAGCCACGTGCCGCGGTCGGACAGCGTGTAGGCGTTCATCGACGAGGCCATGTTCAGCGCCGGGCCCATGCCGCAGCCGCAATCGCGGTAGCCGGCCGGCCTGGCCTTCGTCAGGTCGACGCCGGCCTTCGCCCACAGCCGCAGCTCGGCGGCGTGGGTGCCGCTGCGGTCGCCGCGCGAGACGAATGGCGCCGGACTCGCCTCGAGCTTCTTCAGTGCGGCGGCGATGTCGCGGCCGCGCAGCGCGGCGGGGTCGGACTTCGGCCCGACGAGGACGAAGTCGTTGTACATCACCGGATGCCGTTCGGTCGACCAGCCCTGCGCGACGAAGCGCTCCTCGGCCACCTGGTCGTGGACGAAGACGACGTCGGCATCGCCGCGCCGGCCCATGTCCAGCGCCTGGCCGGTGCCGACCGCGACGACGCGCACGCCGATCCCGGTGGCCTGCTTGAAATGCGGCAGCAGCCAGCCGAACAGGCCCGACTGCTCGGTCGAGGTGGTCGACGCGACGACGATGAACGGGTCCTCGGCCCGTGCCGGGCCGCCCAGCGCGGCGGCGATCAGGAAGGCCCCGAGCAGGGCCCGGCGCAGCAGCTTCAGATCCATGGCAGTTCTCCTTTCAGGAATCGGGCCGCCTCGGGCGGCAGTACATCGGTGAAGTAGCGCGCGACCGGAAGGTCGACGACGAGCCGGCCGCCCTCGAGGTAGGCCACGCGCGTGGCCAGCCGCTTGGCCTGGCCAAGATTGTGCGTGCTGATCACGAGCGTGACGCCGCTCGCCGCGATCTCGGCGATCAGCGCCTCGACCTCGTTCTTCGCGCTCGGGTCCAGGCTCGCGGTGGGCTCGTCGAGGTAGAGGATGTCCGGGGCCAGCGCCCAGGCGCGCGCGAGCGCGAGCCGCTGCTGCTGGCCGCCGGACAGCGCGCGCGCCGGCCGCGCCGACAGCGCCGACAGGCCGACGCGGCGCAGCGCGCCGCTGCAGCGCGCCTCGCGCTCGCCGCGCGGCACGCCACGCAGCCACAGGCCGATCAGCACGTTGCGGCGCACCGACAGGCGCAGCAGGAACGGGCGCTGGAACAGCATCGCCGCCACCGGGCGCCGGCCCTCGGGCTGCAGCGGCAGACGCTGGCAGTCGCCGGTGTCCGGCAACAGCCCGTGTAGCAGGCGCAACAGCGTGGTCTTGCCCGAGCCATTGGCACCGACCAGCGCGAGGCGCTCGCCACGGTGCAGCGTGAGCGCCACGTCGCGCAGCGCGGTGACAGTGCCGAAACGCACGGTCGCACCGCGCAGCGTGATCAGCGGCAACGGCGGCGACGCCGGGCGCCGCGGCAGGGGCTCCAGCGACGGCACGTGCTCGGTCGGTCCAGACTCGTCGCGCAGGCTGCGCGAGCCGGCGATGCGCAGTGCGTCGATGCCCAGGTTCAGCGCACCGACCACGGCGAGCAGAACGATGCCCAGCGCCAGCGCCAGTGGCAGGTCGCCCTTGGTGGTCTCGAGCGCGATCGCAGTCGTCATCACGCGCGTGACGCCGGCGATGTTGCCGCCGACGATCATCACCGTGCCGACCTCCGAGATCGCGCGTCCGAACGCGGTGAGCATGATCGTCAGCAGCGCGAAGCGCTCGTGGACGAGCATCAGCAGCGCGCTCGTCAGCGGCGCCGCGCCGAGCGAGCGCAGCTGGTCGCCGCCTTCCTGCATTGAATCGACGACGAGGCGGCGCGCAAGCGCGGCGATCAGCGGCACGACGAGCAGCGTCTGTGCGACGACCATCGCGCCGGGTGTGAACAGGATGCCGAAGGCGCCCAGCGGCCCCGCGCGCGACAGCAGCAGGTAGACCACCAGCCCGGTCACCACTGCCGGCATCGCGAGCGCGGTGTTCAGCGCCCAGACCGCGACGCCGAGGCCGCGAAAGCGCGCCACCGCGAGCCAGGCTCCCAGGACCAGGCCGATCGCGGCGCCGAACAGGCAGGCCAGGCTGCTGACCTGCAACGACAGCCGCACGATCTGCAGCAGCTCGACATCGGCGCCGACGATCATCCGCAGCGCCAGGCCCAGGCTCTCGGTGAAGGTGTTCATCGGCAGCGGGCGGGGCAGAATGCAGGCGAACCCGAGCTCCTCGTATCGAACCCGACATGTCCGAACTCCAACCCTCCCCGCTGATGGCGGGGGACCGCCACCTCAGCGTTGCCGAGGCGCGCGCCGCGATCGCCGCCGCGCTGCGACCGATCGAGGGCCGCGAATCGCTGCCGCTCGCCGAGACGCTGGGCCGCGTGCTGGCCGATGACCTGATCTCGCCAATCGACGTGCCCGCACACGACAACTCGGCGATGGACGGCTATGCCTTCGCCGGGGCTGCGCTGCACGCCGACCATGCCTGCCGCCTGACGGTGGTCGGCACGGTGCTCGCCGGCAAGCCCTTCGACGGCACGGTGGCCGCCGGGGAATGCGTGCGCATCATGACCGGCGCGGTGATGCCGGCAGGCGCGGACAGCGTCGTGCCGCTCGAGCTGTGCCACATCGACGGCGCGACGGTGCAGGTCGAGCCCGGCGTCATCGAACCCGGCGAGAACCGGCGCCGGCGCGGCGAGGACCTGGCACGCGGCCAGGCCGCGCTGCGCGCCGGCCGCGTGCTCAAGCCGGCCGACCTCGGACTCGCAGCGTCGCTGGGCTTGCGCGAACTGGTCGTGATGCGCCGTCTGCGGGTGGCGCTGTTCAGCACCGGCGACGAACTGCGCGCGCCGGGCGAGCCGCTGGCGCCCGGCTGCATCTACGACAGCAACCGCAGCGCGCTGCAGGCGGCACTGCAGCGCCTGGGCGTCGAGGTCGTCGACCTCGGCCTGGTGCGCGACGACCGCGCCGCGCTGCAGGCCACGCTCGAGGCCGCGGTCGCGCAGGCCGACGTGGTGCTGACCAGCGGCGGCGTCAGCGTCGGCGACGCCGACCACACGCGCGAGCTGCTCGGCCAGATGGGCGAGGTCGCGTTCTGGAAGGTCGCGATGCGGCCCGGCCGTCCGTTCGCCTTCGGCCCGCTGCACGCACGTAGCGCGGGAAGCTCGAGCTGGCTGTTCGCGCTGCCGGGCAACCCGGTCGCCGCGCTCGTGAGCTTCTACGCCTTCGTGCGCGAGGCCTTGCTGCTGCTCGCCGGCGCGAACCCCGAGCCGCTGCCGGTGCTGCAGGCGCGCTGTACCGCGGCGATCCGCAAGCGGCCCGGGCGCACCGAGTTCCAGCGTGGCATCGTCGAGCCGGGCGCCGACGGCGCGTGGCAGGTGCGCATCACCGGCGCACAGGGCGCAGGCATCCTGCGCAGCATGAGCGAGGCGAACGCGCTGGTGGTGCTGCGGCACGAGCAGGCCTCGGTGGCGGCCGGCGACCCGGTCGACGTCTGGTTGTTCGATGGTCTGACCTAACCGGCGACGAGCCGCACCGGCGCGCGCTGCGGCTCGGGCTCGGCGTCGAACCGCTCGAAGCCCGTGTAGCAGAGGAAATGCCGGTTCGCGGCGCGGCCGAACAGCGTCATCCCGAGCCGGCCGGCGAGTTCGTGCCCCATCGCGGTGACGCCATTGCGCGAGACGATGATCGGCACGCCCATCTGCGCCGCCTTCATGACCATCTCGCTTGTCAGCCGGCCGGTCGTGTAGAAGGTCTTGTCGGCACCGGTCACGCCGTGCATCGCCATCCAGCCGGCGATGCAGTCGATCGCGTTGTGGCGGCCCACGTCCTCGACGAACATCAGCATCTGCGCGCCGTGGAACAGCGCGCAGCCATGGACCGATCCGGCCCTGCGGTGCACGCTGTTGCGCTGGCGCATGGTCTCGAGCATCGCGACCAGCGTGCGCTGGTGGATGCGCGCGGCCTGGGCGCTTGGCAGGCGCACGGCGTCGAGCTGGGTCAGCGCATCGCCGAACACGGTGCCCTGGCCGCAGCCGGTGGTGACGACGCGGCGCGCGGTCTTGCGCCCGAGATCCTGGATGCCGCGATGCGTGCGCACCGCCGCGGCGCCGACATCCCAGTCGACGCTGACCGACTCGACCTCGGTGACCGCTTCGACGAGGCGCTGGTTGAGCAGGTAGCCCAGCACGAGCAGTTCGGGGCAGGCGCCCAGCGTCATCAGCGTGACGAGCTCGCGCTTGTCGACGAACAGCGTCAGCGGCCGCTCGGCGGGGATCGCGATCCGGCGCCGCTCGCCGTATTCGTCGACGATCTCGATCTCGCGCAGCAGCGTGCCGGCGGTCTGGGTGAGGCGCGGGGCGCCGGCCAGGACCTGGCAGGCCGGGAGGGCGTCGAACGCGGAAGGTTCGGTCGGTTCGGGCAGCATGCGCTGCAGCTTACTTCTTCCCCGCCGGTGCGGCAGCCGCCACTGCGGCCGGGGCGGCGGCGACGAAGGGTCCGGGGTCCACGCAAGGCGGCGTCGGCGTCGGCGGCGGCACCGTCTTGCCCTCCTTCTTGGCGTCGGCGTAGTAGACCGCCGCGACATGGTCCATGGCCTTGCACAGCAAGTAGGCGTCGACCTTGCCGGCATGCGCGGCCTTCGCGCCGGCCTCGGCCGCCTTCGCCTTGGCTTCGTCGGACAAGGGCGGCAGCTTGGCCGCGGCGGCGCCGACGGCGAGCAGCGCGGCGACGAAAAGGACGGGGGTCTTCATCGGGAGGTCCTCGCGTTGATCTCGGGTCGCTCAGGTCGGCCGCGCCGACGCCTGCGACACCGGCGCGGGCTGTCCGGAACGCTGGGCCGGGATCTTGCCGGCACGGACGTCGTCCATCCACAGTGCATGGTGCTCGTCGGCCCAGGCCTCGTCGACGAAGCCGGTTCGCATCGCCGCATAGGCACCCTTCATGCCGATCGTGCCCATGTAGATGTGGCCGAGGAACATCGCGATCATCAGCACCGCCGCGGTCGCGTGGACCATGTGTGCGATCTGCATGTCGCCACGCAGGTAGGCCAGGTTGGGCAGCAGCTGGTCGAGCACCAGCCCGGACGCGATCACGAAGAAGCCGAGCACGAGCACGCCACCCCAGAAGACCAGCTTCTCGCCGGCGTTGAAGCGGTGCGACGGCACCTCGGTGGCGCCGAACAGGCCGCCGGCACGCCTGAGCCAGGCCATGTCGCCGGCGCGGGGCAGGTTGTCGCGCACGAAGGTGAGCAGCACGACGACGAGCGAGACGACGAACAGCGGGCCGACGAAGTTGTGCAAGGTCTTCAGCGCATAGGTCAGCCAGCCGAACAGCAGGCTGCCGATCAGGGGCAGCAGGAAGAACTTGCCGAACGCCATCACGATCCCGGACAGCGCGAGCAGCACGAAGGCGACCGCGTTGCTCCAGTGCGCGGCGCGCTCGAAAGGCGTGAAGCGCTCGACGACGCGGCCGGTGTCGCTGGCGTGGCCGCCGACCGGACCCTTGCCGAAGTAGTACAGCGCGAGCGCGATCAGCACGATCAGGAGCAGCGAACCGCCATAGGGCAGGATCCAGCGGTTGCGCACCTCGCGCCAGGCTTCGCCGGCGGTCGTGTAGTTCGAGCCCGGGTACTGCGTGAACGACTGGATCAGCACGCCTTTCTCGGCGCCGGGCAGACTGGTCGTGCCGGCCACGGCGCCGGTGTTGCGCACCGCGCGCCAGATCGGCGCGTTGTTGCCGGGCTGCGACTTCTCGCGCTCGGCCGCGGTATCGCCCGGCTTGGGCGCGGCCGGGGCCACGAAGCCGGCCGGCGGGCCCTGGGTCGCGGACGCGGCCGGCGGCGTCTGGGCCTGGGCCGCGGGCGCCAGCCACAGAAAGGCGAGCATCGTGGCGGCGAGCGCGCGCCCGAGCACCGGCACGGCGTTCACAGGCGCCTCGCCGGCATGCGCAGAAACTCGTCCTGCCCGGTCAGCGTGCGCTGGCGGATCTGCGCCTCCCAGCTCGCCTTGTCGCCCGCGGTCCAGCCCGGCACGACGAACGGATCCTTCGCGGCAATCCAGGGCGGCGTGTCTATCTTCGTCGCGCCCAGGGTCTGGGCGAGCAGGGCCGCCGCGGCCGCCAGCAAGAGTTGACGCTTCATCACTTGCCTCCTTGCGTCGGCTTGCCGTAGGCGGTGCCCCAGCCCCAGACCTCGCTGCCCTTGCCGCGGTTGATCGCACGGGTGCGGAAGATGTCGGCGACGACGTCGCCGTCGCCGGCGAGCAAGGCCTTGGTCGAGCACATCTCGGCGCAGATCGGCAGCTTGCCCTCGGACAGCCGGTTGCGGCCGTACTTCTCGAACTCGGCCTGCGAGCCGTTCTCTTCCGGTCCGCCGGCGCAGAAGGTGCATTTGTCCATCTTGCCGCGCAGCCCGAAGGCGCCGTTGCTCGGGAACTGCGGCGCGCCGAACGGGCATGCGTAGCTGCAGTAGCCGCAGCCGATGCAGACGTCCTTGTCGTGCAGCACCACGCCTTCCTCGGTGCGGTAGAAGCAGTCGACCGGGCACACCGCCATGCAGGGCGCGTCGGAACAGTGCATGCAGGCGACCGAGATGCTCTTCTCGCCCGGCGCGCCGTCGTCGATCGTGACGACGCGGCGCCGGTTCACGCCCCAGGGCACGTCGTTCTCGGCCTTGCACGCGGTGACGCAGCCGTTGCATTCGATGCAGCGCTCGGCATCGCAGACGAACTTCATTCGGGCCATCGCAGCGTCTCCTTCAGGCGGTGACTTTTTCGATCTGGCAGACCGTGGTCTTCGTTTCCTGCATCATCGTGACGCTGTCGTAGCCGTAGGTGGTGCCGGTGTTGACCGCTTCGCCGCGCACCACCGGGTGCGCACCCTCGGGGTAGTACTTGAGCAGGTCGGCACCGCCCCAGTGCCCCGAGAAATGGAAGGGCAGGAAGACGGTCTCGGCATCGACCCCCGGCGTCACGTGGGCGCGCACGCGCAGGCCCTTGAAGCCGGGCACGGCCGCCATCGGCGGCGTGCGCACCCAGACCTCGTCGCCCTGGCGGATGCCGCGGTCGTTGGCGGCCTTCGGGTTGATCTCGACGAACATCTCCTGCTGCAACTCGGCCAGCCAGGGGTTCGAGCGCGTCTCCTCGCCGCCGCCTTCGTACTCGACGAGCCGGCCGCTGGTCATGATGAGCGGGAAGGTCTTGACGATGTCGATGTTCTTGTCCTGCACCGTCTTGAACAGCGTCGGCAGGCGCCAGAAGACCTTCTTGTCGTCGTGCGTCGGGTATTTCGCAACGAGGTCGGGCCGCGTGCTGTAGAGCGGCTCGCGGTGCTTCGGGATCGGGTCCGGGAAGTTCCAGACCACCGCGCGCGCCCGGGCGTTGCCGAACGGGTGGCAACCGTGGTTCTTCATCGCGACGCGGATGATCCCGCCCGACGAGTCGGTCTTCCAGTTCTTGCCGTCGGCAGCCTTCTTCTCGGCCTCGGTCAGCTCGTCCCACCAGCCCAGCTTCTTCAGCAGCAGGTGGTCGAACTCGGGGTAGCCGGTGGTCAGGTCGGAGCCCTTCGAATGCGAGCCGTCGGCGGCGAGCAGCGATTGGCCGTCGCGCTCGACGCCGAAGTTGGCGCGGAAGTTGCCGCCGCCATCCATCACGTTCTTGCTCGTGTCGTAGAGGTTGGGCGTGCCGGGGTGGCGCAGCTCAGGCGTGCCGTAGCAAGGCCAGGGCAGGCCGAAGTACTCGCCGTCGAGCTTGTAGCCGGTCTCCTTGTCGATGCCGCCGTTGGCCTTCAGCGTGCGCACGTCGAAGACGTTCATGTTGCGCATGTGGGCCTTCAGCCGCTCGGGGCTCTGGCCGGTGTAGCCGATGGTCCAGACGCAGCTGTTGATCTCGCGCAGGATCGACTCGGGCTCGGGCTCCATCATCCCGCCCTTGCCCGGCACCATCTTGTAGTTCTTGACCAGTTCCTTGCCGAAGCCCAGCTTGTCGGCGAGCTGGGCCATGATCATGTGGTCGGTGCGGCTCTCCCAGAGCGGCTCGATGACCTTCTCGCGCCATTGCAGCGAGCGGTTGTACACGAGCCGCTGGTCTCGAACTGGGTGCAGGCCGGCAGCAGGTAGACCGCGCGCTTCGGGTTCAGGTCCGCCGGGTTGCCGGGCATCGCGGCCATCGCCGCGGTCGCGCTCGGGAACGGATCGATCACGACGAGCAGGTCGAGCTTGTCCATCGCCCGCTTCATCTCGAGGCCGCGGCTCTGCGAGTTCGGCGCATGGCCCCAGAAGATCAGGCCGCGCAGGTTGCTGTCCTGGTCGATCAGGTCGTTCTTCTCGAGCACGCCGTCGATCCAGCGCGACACCGTCATGCCCGGCTTGCCCATCATCCCGGGCGCATAGCGGCCCTTGATCCATTCGAAGTCGACGCCCCAGGCCTTCGCGAAATGCTTCCACGCGCCTTCGATCAGGCCGTAGTAGCCGGGCAGCGAATCGGGGTTCGGGCCGACGTCGGTGGCACCCTGGACGTTGTCGTGGCCGCGGAAGATGTTGGTGCCGCCGCCGCTCACGCCGACGTTGCCGAGCGCGAGCTGCAGGATGCACGACGCGCGCACGATCGCGTTGCCGATCGTGTGCTGGGTCTGCCCCATGCACCAGACCACCGTGCTCGGACGGTTCTGCGCCATGATCGTCGCCACCTTCAGCGTCGTCGCCTCGTCGACGCCGCAGGCTTCCTGCACCTTGTCGGGCGTCCATTGCGCGAGCACCTCCTCGCGCACCTTGTCCATCGCCCAGACGCGGTCGGCCAGGTACTGCTTGTCCTCCCAGCCGTTCTTGAACACGTGGTAGAGCACGCCGAACAGGAACGGAATGTCCGAGCCCGAGCGGATGCGCACGTATTCGTCCGCCTTCGCCGCCGTGCGCGTGAAGCGCGGGTCGACGACGATCATCTTGCAGCCGTTCTCCTTCGCATGCAGCATGTGCAGCATCGACACCGGGTGCGCCTCGGCCGCGTTGCTGCCGATGTACAGCGCCGCCTTGCTGTTCTGCATGTCGTTGTACGAATTCGTCATCGCGCCGTAGCCCCAGGTGTTGGCGACGCCGGCGACGGTGGTCGAATGGCAGATGCGGGCCTGGTGGTCGGTGTTGTTCGTGCCCCAGAAGCTGACCCACTTGCGCAGCAGGTAGGACTGCTCGTTGTTGTGCTTGCTCGAGCCGACGACGAAGATCGAATCCGGCCCGCTGTCCTTGCGCAGCTCGAGCATCTTCGCGCTGACCTCGTTCAGCGCCTGGTCCCAGGAGATGCGCTCGTACTTGCCGTTGACGAGCTTCATCGGGTACTTGAGTCGGTACTCGCCGTGGCCATGCTCGCGGATCGCGGCGCCCTTCGCGCAGTGCGCGCCGAGATTGATCGGGCTGTCGAACACGGGTTCCTGGCGCGTCCAGACGCCGTTCTCGACCACCGCGTCGATCGCGCAGCCCACCGAGCAATGGCTGCAGACGGTGCGCCGGACCTCGACCTTCGCGCCGCCGGCCGCGCCCGCCGCGGCGTCGGCGGCGCTGGCCTTCTTTACCAGCGTCAGCTGCGAGGCCGCGATGCCGGCACCGACGCCCAGGCCGGAGCGACGCAGGAAGGCGCGCCGGTCCATCGTCGGGACCGCCCGCGCCACGCCGCGCGCGAGACTGTGGACCAGGCCGGTCGACGGCGTGCCGGCAGGGGCGGACTTGCGGGTGAGCAGCATGGCGATTCCTCGTCCAGCGCCGGCCGGAGCCGGCGGGTTGCGCGAAGCCGGATCAGACTTTCGCGGTGTCGTAGTAGCGCAGCACGTGCGCCGACGCCTGGTAGCCGGCACTCTGGGGCAGCAAGCCCTCTGGCGGCACCGCGGCGGCAACGGCCTGCGGCGCGCGCGGCAGCATCGCGGCTGTGGCGGCCATCGCGCCGGCGACACCGGCGCCGGCAAAGACGACGCGTCGGGATACGGAGGAAGAAGACTTCTCTTTCATGCCTGGTCCTTCACTTCAGCGCCATGGACGCACGAGACATGTGCGCGATCTGACGACACCGCCATGCTCCCCCTAAGTCGATGACAGCTTCAATAAGGTCTCACCCGTAGCGCCTGGACCGGAAGAATGTCGATTGGGCGACTAAACTGCATCGCGATCTCGCTGCCCCCGCCATGGACACCAAGCCCTCGATCCGCGTCGCGGTGCGCATCGCGCGCCGCCACCAGCCCAATCGCTGGGAGGACTGGGGGTTCAGCATCGCCGAGGTCCTGCTCGACGAAGGCGGTTTCGGCGATGCACCGCGCGCCTTGCGCGACGACGGCCGCGACGCGTCGTTCCTGTTCCCGGGCCTGCCGCTCACGCTGTACCCCGACGAGGCCGAGGGCTACTACCTCAACCTGACGTCGGGCGCGCCGGCCTGGTTCGTGCTGTGGCGCATCGCCGATGACGACCCCGCGCGCGCCTGGCCCGAGATGCTGACGCTGTCCTACAACGAGGCCGGACGCTGGCTCGACGCGCAGGAGCGCGTCGACAACCTGCCCCTGCCCGAGGACGTGCGCGGCTGGCTGCAGACCTACACCGACGCGCATTACCGGCCCGAGCCCAAGCAGCGCCGCCGGCCGGCCTCGTTCCAGCCACCGGAACGGCGTTGAGCATGCCCGAAGCGAGCAGCTTTCTGTCGCGCTGGTCGCGCCGCAAGGCGCAGGCGAAGGACGGCACGGCCCCGGCCGAGCCCGTACCCGCGCCGGCGCCCGAGGCCGAGGTACCTGCGGCGTCGGCGGCAGAGCCGCTGCCGCAGGTGCCGGTGGCGGTGGCGCAGACGCCGGCACCGACGCTCGCCGACGTGCACCTGCTGACGCGCGAATCCGACTACTCTCGCTTCGTTGCCGCCGATGTCGACGCGACGGTGAAGAATGCGGCGCTGAAGCAGCTGTTCGGCGACCCGCACTTCAACGTGATGGACGGGCTGGACACCTACATCGACGACTACAACCTGCCCGACCCGCTGCCGCGCGCGATGCTGCGCCGGATCGCACAGAACCCATTCCTCGGCCTGCTGGCCGAGCCCGAAGAACCCGCGCGCGTGGCGACCCCGGCCGCCGCGCCGCCCGAATCGCCGCCCGATGAAGACCCTGATCTGCGACTGCAACCGGACGATGGCGCTCGACGCCCCGGCGCTGGGCCGGGCGCTGACGAAGACCCCGGGCGCGAGCCCTGACGGGCTCGACACCGTCCACAGCCTGCTCTGCCGGCGCGAGGCCGGCGTGTTCCAGCGCGCGGCCAAGGCCACCGGCAGCAGCGGCGACGAGCTGCTCGTCGCCTGCACGCAGGAGAGCCGGCTGTTCCTCGAACTCAACGAGCAGACCGAAGGTGCGGCGAGCAGCACCGAGCGGCCGATCCGCTTCGTCAACATCCGCGAGACCGGCGGCTGGTCACGCGACGCCAGGAGCGCGACGCCGAAGATCGCAGCGCTGATCGCCGCCGCGCAGCTGCCGGCGCCGGCACCGGTGGCGACGGTGAGCTACCGATCGGCCGGCCGCTGCCTCGTCGTCGGCCGCGCCGACGCGGCCGAGCGCGCGGCGGCAATGCTCGGCGACCGGCTCACGGTGAGCCTGCTCGTCGACGGCGGCCGCCTCGCGCAGGCGCACGAGCACGCGGTGCACGCCGGCCGCCTCGTGCGTCTGACCGGCTGGCTGGGCGAATTCGACGCCGAATGGGAAAGCGCGAACCCGATCGACCTCGACCTGTGCACGCGCTGCAATGCCTGCGTTCGGGCCTGCCCGGAAGGCGCGATCGGGCTTGATTACCAGGTCGACCTCGATGCTTGTCGCAGCCACCGCGACTGCGTGCGCGTCTGCGACGCGGCCGGCGCGATCGACTTCCAGCGTGCCCCGCTGCGCGTGACCGAGCGCTACGACCTCGTGCTCGACCTGCGCGCCACACCGGCGTTCACGATCCATCAGCCACCGCAGGGCTACTTCCACGCGCGCGACGACGCCGCGCTGGTCAAGGCCGTGCTCGCACTGCGCGAGATGGGCGGCGAATTCGAGAAGCCCAGGTTCTTCCACTACCAGTCGCGGCTGTGCGCGCACAGCCGCAACGAACGGATCGGCTGCAGCGCCTGCATCGAGGTCTGCTCGGCAAGCGCGATCCGCAGCGACGCGACGAACAAGGGCCGCGTGCGCGGCCATGCCCACTCAGCGCGGCCGCCCGGCGGCGGCATCGTCGTCGAGCCGCACCTGTGCGTGGGCTGCGGCGCCTGCAGCACGGTCTGCCCGAGCGGCGCGCTGAGCTTCGCCTACCCGGGCCCGCTCGACCAGGGCCGGCGCCTGCGCACGATGCTCGCCGCCTACGCGGCTGCCGGCGGGCGCGACGCGGTGCTGCTGCTG
>MEGM01000111.1:0-1575 GCA_001725505.1 Rubrivivax sp. SCN 70-15
AGCGCATCGCTCAGCTGGTGCCGGCCAGGCGGGCCGGCCGGCCCGACGAGGTGGCCGCGCTCGCCGGCTTCCTGGCCAGCGACGACGCGGCCTACATCACCGGCCAGGTGATCTCGGTCAACGGCGGGCTGTACTGACGCGGCGATGCGGCAGCGCAGCAGCGCGCCGCTAAGATGAGCCGCACCGGCCGCCGATTGGCGCCGGCCTGTAAGACTTCGACGCCGACCGCCTCTGGATGCTTCACCACGCCCGTCGGGCGGCCCGCGCCGCCGCAGCCTGCTCGCGCTCGCGGGCGCGTCCGCCCTGGCCGGATGCGGCGCGCTGCGGAGGCCGACCCGCGTGCCGATGGACGTGCTGACGCTCGCCGGCCCCTGCAAAGGGCCGGCACCGGTGCTGCTGGTGATGCTGCCCGGCGCTTACAGCCGGCCGCGCGACTTCGTCGACGAGGGCTTCGTCGACGCGGTGCGTTCGCGCGCCATCGCGGCCGACATCGCGCTGCCCGACGCGAGCCTGGGCTACTTCGAGGACCGCAGCGTGCTGCACCGGCTGCGCGAGGATGTCGTGCTGCCGGCTCGCGCGCGCGGCACAGGCCGGGTCTGGCTCGTCAGCATCTCGCTCGGCGGCTTCGCGGCGCTGGGCTACGCGGCGCGCCATGGCGACGAGATCGACGGCGTCGTCGCGCTCGCCCCCTACCTCGGCCGGCGCACGCTGATCCAGCAGATCGCCGCCGCCGGCGGGCCGCGCGCCTGGGCAGGGGCAACGGCCGCCGACGACGACCCCGAAGCCGGGCTCTGGCGCGCGCTGGCCGGCGGCCGCAGCGTCCCGCCGGTCTACCTGGGCGCCGGCCGCGACGACCGCTTCGCCGACGCGCACGCACTGCTGCGCACGCTGCTCCCCGCCGAGCGCTGCTTCGATACCGCAGGCGGCCACGACTGGTCGACGTGGCGCACGTTGTGGAATGCCTGGCTGGCGCGCGGGCTGCTGCCCACCCACTGCGCCGCGCGATGACCGACGCCCGCGCCGCGCCGCGCGCGATCGAACCGGTGGCGATCCGGGCCCACGGCCTGGTCTGCGCCACCGGCATCGGCCGCGCGGCGCTCGCGCAGGCGGTGGCCGCGCAGCGCAGCGCGCTGCGCCCGAACGACTTCGGCGCCACGCCGCTGGCAACCTGGATCGGCCGCGTCGCGGCGATCGACCATGTACCGCTGCCGGCGCCGCTGCGCGAGTGGGACTGCCGCGCGACGCGGCTGGCCTGGCTCGCGCTGCAGGCGGACGACTTCGCCGCCGCGGTCGGTGCAGCGCGCGCACGCTTCGGCGCCGCGCGCGTCGGCGTCGTGATCGGTACCTCGGCGGCGACCATCGCCGCGTCCGAGCAGGCTTACCGGGAACTCGGCACCGACGGCGGCTTTCCGCCGGGGCTGCGCAACGAGCGCCTGCACACGCCGCATGCGCTGGCCGCCTTCGTCCAGCAGGTGCTGGCGCTGCAGGGGCCCGGCCTGACCGTCTCGACGGCCTGCTCGTCGAGCGCGAAGGCCTTCGCGGCCGCCGAGCGCTGGCTGCGGCTCGCGCTCGTCG
>MEGM01000111.1:1733-15575 GCA_001725505.1 Rubrivivax sp. SCN 70-15
ACGCGCTGGCGCGCGCCGGCATCACCGCGGCCACGGTCGACTACGTCAACCTGCACGGCACCGCGACCGCGTTGAACGACGAGGTCGAGGCCGCGCTCGTCGCCCGGCGCTACGCGGCCGGCGTGCACGCGAGCGCGACCAAGGGGCTCACCGGCCACACGATGGGTGCGGCCGGCATCGTCGAGGCAGCGCTGTGCGCGCTCGCGCTCGAAGACGGCCTGCTGTCGGGCAGCGCGCCGACCACCGCCGCCGACCCCGCGTTCGGCGCCGTCTTCGCCGGCCAGTTCAAGGCGCAGCCGGCGCGCCGCCGCATCCGCGTCGCGGCCAGCCATTCGTTCGGCTTCGGCGGCAGCAACGCGGTACTCGTCTTCGGTCGCGACGAGGCGGCATGACGACGCGACGCCTGTTCGTCGACGGCCAGGCCTGGTGGGCCGCGCCGGCGCTGCCCGGCCAGGCCGAGGGCCGGCCGGCGCCGACGGCGCTGAGCGCGAACGAGCGCCGGCGCGCGCCGGCGTCGGTGCTGCTCGCACTGCAGCTCGCGCAGGACGCCGTGGGGCGCTCGCGGCACGACGCGGCCACGCTCGCCAGCGTGTTCAGCTCGGCGCACGGCGACCTGGCGGTCGTCGACGCGCTGTGCGCGACCCTCGCCGCGGACCCGAAGCTGCTCTCGCCGACGCGCTTTCACCATTCGGTGCACAACGCGGCCTCGGGCTACTGGGCCATCGCGAGCGGCAGCCGCGCCGCGAGCAGCGCGGTCGCCGGCTACGACCGCAGCTTCGCCGCCGGCCTGCTCGAGGCCGCGACGCAATGCGCCGCCGACGGTCGGCCGCTGCTGCTCGTCGCCGGCGACGGCCACGCGGCCGGCGCGCTCGCGTCGGTGAACCGCAGCCGCGGCCAGCTCGGCGTCGCGCTCGTGCTGTCGCCCAGGCCGGGGCCGCGCCCGGCCTGGGCGCTGGACTGGGCGCTGCACGAAGGCGCGGTCGAACCCGCGCCGCTGCGCACCGCCGCGGCGCGGGCGCTGGCCGGCAACGCGATGGCCGACGCCTTGCCGCTCGTCGAAGCGCTGCAGGCCGGCGCCGCCGCGTCGATCGCGCTGCCGCTGTCGGCCGGCCTGCACCTGCGGCTGCAGCTGCAGCCGCTGCCCCATGGTCACGGCGCGCCGGCTCGGGCATGATCGCCGCACCGCCGCTTTGCGAGGTCCGATGCCGCCATGAGCCCCGCCGAGACATCGCACGACGTCGTCGTCATGGGCGGCGGCCTCGCCGGCATGACGCTCGCATTGCAGCTGCGCGACCGGCTGCCCGACCTCGACGTGCTGGTGCTCGAGCGGCGCACGCACCCGGTGCCGCCGGCCTGCCACAAGGTCGGCGAGTCCAGCGTCGAGATCGGCGCGCATTACTTCGAGAACGTGCTCGGCCTGCGCGAGCATCTTCAGACCGAGCAGCTGCGCAAGTTCGGCTTCCGCTTCTTCTTCAGCGACGGCCGGCGCGACATCGAGGCCGTCACCGAACTCGGCGCGAGCCGGCCGCTGCCGGTGGCCAGCTACCAGATCGACCGTGGCCTGTTCGAGAACTTCCTCGGCGCCGAGTGCCAGCGCCGCGGCATCCGGTTCGTCGACGGCGCGCTGATCCGCGGGTTACAGCTCGCCGACGACGGCGGCGAGCACCGGCTGAGCTGGCAGCGCGCCGGCGCGGCGCCACAAGCGGCGCGTGCGCGCTGGGTCGTCGACGCCTGCGGTCGCGCCGGCTTCATCAAGCGCCAGCTCGGCCTGGCGCAGGACAACGCCCATCCCGCGCACGCGGTGTGGTTCCGCGTGCGCGGACACATCCGCATCGACGACTGGAGCGACGACCCCGGCTGGCGCGCGCGCTGCGCGACGCCGACGCGCTGGCTGTCGACCAACCATCTGGTCGGCGAGGGCTACTGGGTCTGGCTGATCCCCCTCGCGTCGGGCTCGCATTCGGTGGGCATCGTCGCCGACCCGCGCTTCCACGCGCTCGACGAGATGAACAGCTTCGAGCGTGCGATGGACTGGCTGCAGCGGCACCAGCCGCGCCTGTTCGACGCGCTCGACGGCCGCCGCGACGCGCTGCAGGACTTCGCCTTCCTGCGCCGCTTCTCGCACGACTGCAAGCAGGTCTTCTCGGCGCAGCGCTGGGCGCTGGCGGGCGAGGCCGGGCGCTTCCTCGATCCGTTCTATTCGCCGGGCAGCGACTTCATCGCGATCGGCAACACCTACATCACCGAGCTCGTCGTGCGCGATCGCGCCGGGCTGCGCCTGCCCGCGCACGTGCAGGTCTACGAGCAGATCTTCCGTTCCTTCTACGACAGCACGCTGGCCCTGTACACCGGCCAGTACGGCCTGTTCGGCGACCCCGAGGTGCTGCCGCTCAAGGTGCTGTGGGACTACACGTATTACTGGGGCGTGCTCGCGCAGCTGTTCTTCCAGAACCGGCTCGCGGACCTGGCCTCGCTGTCGCACCTGCGCGACGAGCTGCAGCGCTGCCAGCGGCTGAACGAGGCCGTGCAGGCCTTCCTGCGCGACTGGGGCGCGCTGAGCGAGCGGCGCAACCGGGCGGTGATGCTCGACCAGGCGGCGCTGCCGTGGTTCGTCGAGCTCAACCGCAGCCTCGTCGACGGGCTCGACGACCTGGCCTTCCGCGCGCGGCTGCGCGAGGCCGATGCGACGCGCTGGCCGCCGAGCTGCTCGCGCGCGCCGGCGCCGAGCACCCGGCACTCGCGGCCCCGGCGCTGCGCGCGCTGCTCGCCGAGCGCGGCGCGCAACCCGCCGGCGAGTCGATGCTCTTCGCACCGCTGGCGGCGAGCGCGTGACGCCGGCGGCGCGAACCGGCGCGCCGGGCGGCGTCAGCGCTGGAACGGCGGCCGGCCGGTCCAGCGGCGCCAGATCAGCCCGGGCAGGCGCAGCACGAACTCGACCATCAGCCGCGTGTGCATCCAGGTCAGCAGCAGGTTGTCGCGGCCGTAGCGGAAATGCGAGACGCCGCCTTCCTCGGCGCTCAGGTACTTCACCGGCGCGTCGAGGTTGATCGGCTTGACGCCGCGCCAGGCCAGGCGCACGACGGCCTCGGTGTCGAAGTCGAAGCGGCGCATCCAGCGCTGGCGCTGCATCAGCGCGCACAGCGCGGCGATCGGGTAGACGCGAAAGCCGTAGAGCGAATCGGCGACGCCGGCGCCCAGCGTCTCGAGGTTCGTCCACGCGTTCGAGACGCGCCGACCGCGCACGCGCAGCAGCGGCGCGCTGGCATCGAACACCGGGCGGCCGAGGATCATCGCGTCCGGCCGCGCCATCGACGCCTGCATGAAGGCCGGGATCAGCGCCGCCGGGTGCTGGCCGTCGGCGTCCATCGTCAGCGCATGGTCGAAGCCGGCGGCGCGCGCGGCAAGCAGCCCGTGCAGCACGGCCGCGCCCTTGCCGCGGTTGGCCGGCAGCACCAGCACGCGCAGCCCGGGGTCGCTGGCGGCGCGCTCGAGCAGCGGCTGCTCGCTGCCGTCGGTGCTGCCGTCGACGACGACCCAGACCGGGCTCCACTGCGCGCGCGCCGCTGCGACCGTGGTCATCAGCTGCGCACCGGTGTCGTAGCTGGGGATCAGCACCAGGTGGGTGGTCGAGGGCGTCATCGGGACGCTCCGGGCGGCGCGCGCACGCCGGCCGCGAAACAGGCCTGCACCTCGGCGAGCAAGGCGATCGGGTCCGGCGAAGGCGCGAAGCGCCGGCCCAGGCGCACGGTGAAGACGATCGGCAGCGGCGGCAGGCGCCACAGCGGCCAGCCCTTGCCGAGGTAGGGCGAGTCGGTGTCGATGAAGACGGTCTGGATCGGCGCGCCGGCGAGCTTGGCGATGAGCGTGAAGCCGGGCCGGAACGGGTTCACCGGCGCCTGCACGGTGCGCGTGCCTTCGGGGAACAGCACGAGCTGGCCGCCGGCGCGCAGGTCGTCGACCGCCAGCCGCACCATGCCGTGCGCCGAGTCGTTGCGGATGTAGCGCGCCAGCCGCGCGCCCGGGCCGAGAAAGGGGTTGCGCATCAGGCTGGCCTTCATCACGCAGGCGGCGCGCGGCAGCCGCGCGGCGAGCATCAGCGCGTCGAGCAGGCTCGGGTGGTTGGCGACGACGATCAGGCCGCGCTCGTCGGCGATCGCGTCGAGCGCGCTCGCGTCCATGCGCAGCAGCCCCGAGTGGCGCGCGAACCACCAGAACAGCGCGTAGCCGCGCGCGATCGCGGCACGCCCGAGCGTGCGTCCGGCCGCGCGCGGCAGCAGCGGATACAGCAGCAGCGCGATCGCGTTCCACAGCAGCGACATCAGGCCCAGCCCGAGGAGCAGGATCTGGAGCATCGCCCAGGCCAGCGGCAGCATCGGCTTGCGGCTCACGGCGTGTCCCGATCCGTCACGAGGTGGTCCGACTGCATCAGGCTCCACGAGACCGCGATGCCGAAGGCCGGCGCCTGGCGCCGGCGCACCAGCGGGCTGTCGGCGAAGACCGCGCCGTCGACGCTGTCCCAGCGCAGGAACATCCCGATCCAGCGCTTGCCGACGCGCCGCGACAGCGAGGTCGTCGCCTGCCAGCCGGCGTAGCCCGCGCGCGCCCGGTACTGCGGCCGCTCGGCGGTGGCGTCGGCCGGACCGACGTCGTAGTAGTAAGCGTGCAGCCCGCGGCTGCCCCAGAGCGGTCCGGCCTGCAGGCCGAGGTCCCAGCCGCCGCGGGAGAGGTCCAGGTTCAGCTTCGGCGCCGCGATCCAGCCGATCGTGCGCGGGTGCGACTTGATCGTCGTCACCGCACGCAGCGGCGCGCGGAAGTCGAAGGTCCAGCCGTCGCCGCGCGCCAGCGTCAGGTTCAGGCTGGGACCGAACTCGACGTTGGCCGCGAGGTCCGACATGCCGGCGCGCGCGCCGTCGTCGGCGCTCTTCGCCGGCGGGTTGGCCGACAGGCTGAGGTCGAGATCGACGCGCTCGGTCTGGACGAGCAGCGCGCGCACGCCCTCGCGGCTGGCGCGCAGGATCTCGCCGCGGTAGACGGCATAGGGCACCGGCAGCAGCCAGTCGCGCGACTGCCCGGCACCGCGGTAATGCGGCATGTGCAGCGCACCGGCGCCGACGCCCAGCTCCCACAGCGGCAGCGCGCCGGCCGCGGCGGCCGGCGTGGCGGCGGTCAGGCCCAGCAGGAGGGACGCCAGCGCCCGCGCGACCGCCGTCACGGACCTTCGACGACCGTCTCGCCCGCGAGGGCGCCGACGTCGCGGATGTTGCGCCGGCGCGCGCGCCAGGCGGCCCAGCTGCGCCGCCCGGAGAACAGCGCGCCGGCGTAATAGATCGCCTTGAACATCGCCAGCGACGGCCCGATCGGCGTGCGGCCGAAGATGTCGCCGGCAAGCAGCGACATCACCGCCTCCTTCACGCGCAGCGGGTTCGCCGGCGCCATGAACAGGCCGCGCATCGCCGGGTTGTTCATGCGCAGGATGAACCAGGTGAACTCGCGCGGACCCTTGGCCATCACGGCCTCGAAGCGCCGGCGCGCGGCCGGCGCACGCGCCGGGTCGTCGAGCGTCGCGGCGACGACCTCGGCGCCCTCGAAGGCGCTGTTCATCGCCAGGTGCACGCCCGACGAGAACACCGGGTCGATGAAGGCGTAGGCGTCGCCGAGCAGCAGGTAGCGCGCACCCGCGCATTCGGTGTTCGCGTAGCTGTAGTTGCCGGTCGCGTGGACCAGGCCGTCGACGAGCTCTGCGCCCTGCAGCCGCTCGCTCAGGCCCGGGCTCATCGCGATCGTGTCCATGAAGAATTCGCGCAGCGGCTTGGCGCGCGACTTCAGGTAATAGGGCCAGCAGACCGCGCCGATGCTGGTCACGCCGTCGGCGAGCGGGATGAACCAGAACCATCCATGCTCGAACCAGAAGATCGTGATGTTGCCCTCGCGCTTGCCTTCGAGCCGGCGCGCGCCGCGGAAATGGCCGAACAGCGCGGCGCTGTCGTGGCGCGGGTTCTTGCGCTTGGTGCCGAACTGGTTCGCGAGCAGCGTGTCGCGGCCCGAGGCGTCGACGATGAACTTCGCGCGCCAGCGGCGCTCGCTGCCGTCGTCGAGCACCGCGCGAACGTCGGCGCCGTCGGCGTCGAAGCGCACGTCGCGCACGCGGCAGCCTTCGAGCGTGCGCGCGCCGCTCGAGGCGGCGTTGCGGAACAGGATCTCGTCCAGCTCCGAGCGCCGCACCTGCCAGGCGTAGGGCATGCTCTTGTCCCAGGCCTCGGCGAACTCGACGTAGCTGCGGTGCGCATGCTGCGGCGAGACGAACTCGACGCCCCACTTGGGCATGCCGATGCGCTCGACCGCGTCGCGCACGCCGAGACGGTCGAACAGAGGGCCGTTCGCGGGCAGCAGCGATTCGCCGATGTGGAAACGCGGGTGATGCGCCTTCTCGAGCAGCACGACGTCGCGACCCTGGCGCGCGAGCAGCGCCGCCGCGGTGCTGCCTGCCGGCCCGCCACCGACGACGAGCACGTCGCAGGCCTCGGCGGCCGGGCGGGCCGGAGCCTGGTGGGGCTGGTTCATCGGCGTCTCCCGGTCGCGGTTCAAAGGGGTCCCTGCGGCCTTGCGGGACCGTCGTGGAGCGATGGTAACCTCGGCCGGACCCGCCGCTTCTCGCGCCTGCCGGGGCGCGCTGCCCACGTGCCGTCGAGCCGAACGCCCGAGCCGTCCCCGAAGATCATCGCCGGCGCCGCGGTGGGCTGGCGCGCCGAGGCATGGCAGCGCATGCGTGCCCACTTCGTGCTGAAGACGCTCGGCATCAGCGCCTTCATGGCGCTGTTCTTCGTCGGCTACTTCCACGTGCTGCGCCATCCGGCGCATGCGGTCACGACGATGCCGCTGATCGCGCTCGACCACTGGGTGGGCTTCGAGCCGGATGCGCTGGCGGCCTACGTCTCGCTGTGGGTCTACGTCGGCATCGCCCCCGGGCTGCTGCGCACGCTGCGCGAGCTCGTCGTGTACGGGCTCTGGGCCGCCGCGCTGTGCCTGGCCGGGCTGGCCTGCTTCTACTTCGCCCCGACCGCGGTGCCGCCGTCGGGGCTGAATCTGGCCGGCTACCCGGGCTTCGCGCTGCTGCAGGGCGTCGACGCCGCCGGCAACGCCTGCCCGTCGCTGCACGTCGCGACCGCGATGTTCAGCGCGGTCTGGATCGACCGCCTGCTGCGCGAGCTGCGCGCGGCGCCGGTGCTGCGCGGCGTCAACGCCGGCTGGTGCCTGCTCATCGCCTGGTCGACGATGGCGACCCGGCAGCATGTCGCGCTCGACGTGCTCGCCGGAGCGGCGCTCGGGCTCGCGTTCGCGGCGCCGTCGCTGCGCTGGCGACCGAGGGGAAACGCCGCCCGGGGCCGCCGAGGGGCGCGGCTATCATCGATTCTCCCGGCGGGGGGCCGAGGCGAATGACGATGAGTTCCATCGAAGAACTGCGCGAGCTGATCCAGGAAAAGTACGGCATCGAGCCCGCGGCGCTCGACCCGCACGCGTCGATGCGTGCCGCCGGCATCGACTCGCTGGCGCTGGTCGAGTTCCTGTTCGAGGTCGAGAACCGGATGGGCATCACGCTGCCCGACGCGTATCCCGACATCGACACGCTGGCCGCACTGGCCGCGACGGTGGACGAGCTCCGGGCCGCAGCAACGACGGGGTGACGGCGCCGCGGTGCGCCGCAGGGGGCGGTCGATAGAATCTTCGCTCCACCCCGCCGCCGCGAGCGCATGGCCCACGACCCGAAGACATCCGATGCCCCGAAGCCGAGCAACTTCCTGCGCGGCATCATCGAACGCGACCTCGAGGCCGGCACCTGGACCCCGCGGCGCTGGGGCGGCAGCCCGGGCGACGGCGCGCACCACCTGGCCGGCGCGCCGGACCCGGCCCGCATCCGCACCCGCTTCCCGCCCGAGCCGAACGGCTACCTGCACGTCGGCCATGCGAAGAGCATCTGCCTGAACTTCGGCCTCGCGCGCGATTACGGCGGCGTCTGCCACCTGCGCTTCGACGACACCAACCCCGAGCGCGAGGAGCAGGAATACGTCGACGCGATCATCGAGGCCGTGCGCTGGCTCGGCTTCGACTGGCAGGCCCACGGCAGCAGCCACCTGTACTACGCCAGCGGCTACTTCGACTTCATGGTCCGCGCGGCCGAGGCGCTGATCGACGCCGGCCTCGCCTACGTCGACGAACAGAGCGCCGACGAGATGCGCGCCCACCGCGGCGACTTCAACACGCCGGGCAGGAACAGCCCGTTCCGCAGCCGCACGCCGGCCGAGAACCGGGCCCGCTTTGCCGAGATGCGCAGCGGCCGCCTGGCCGACGGCGCGGCGGTGCTGCGCGCGAAGATCGACATGGCGTCGCCGAACATCAACCTGCGCGACCCGGCGCTCTACCGCATCAAGCACGCGACCCACCACGCGACCGGCGACAAGTGGTGCATCTACCCGATGTACACCTATGCGCACCCGATCGAGGATGCGCTCGAGAACATCACGCACAGCATCTGCACGCTCGAGTTCGAGGACCAGCGGCCGTTCTACGACTGGCTGCTCGAGCAGCTCGCCACGCTCGGGTTGCTCGCGCGGCCGACGCCCAAGCAGCACGAATTCGGGCGCCTGAACCTGAGCTACGTGATCACGAGCAAGCGCAAGCTGAAGGCGCTGGTCGACGAGAAGATCGTCGACGGCTGGGACGACCCGCGCATGCCGACGATCTTCGGCATGCGCCGGCGCGGCTACACGCCCGAGAGCATCCGCGCGATGGCCGACGGCAGCGGTGCGTCCAAGACCAACATCTGGCTCGACTACAGCGTGCTCGAGGGCTGCCTGCGCGACGACCTCGAAGGCAAGGCCGCGCGCGCGATGGCGGTGCTCGACCCGATCGAGCTGCGGCTGACGAACTGGGACGAGTCGTTCGGCGCCGGCCACATCGAACCCTGCCACGCGCCAGCGCACCCGCAGCGGCCCGAGCTGGGCACGCGCGCCTTCGGCCTCGGCCCGAGGCTGTGGATCGAACGCGACGATTTCGCCGAGCTGCCGGCGAAGGGCTTCTTCCGCCTGTTCCCGCCCCGGACGCTGCCCGACGGCAGCGTCGTCCCCGGCAACAGGGTGCGGCTGAAGTACGGCCTTGTCGTCGAATGCACCGGCTGCGAGAAGGACGTCGACGGCCAGGTCACCGCGGTGCTCGCCACGGTGGTGCCGGACACGCGCAGCGGCACGCCGGGCGCCGACGCGGTGAAGGTCAAGGGCACGATCAGCTGGGTCGGCATGCATGACGCGCTGGCCGCCACCGTGAACCTGTACGACCGCCTGTTCACCGAAGCGCAGCCCGATGCCGGCGGGCGCGACTTCCGCGAGGTGCTGAACCCGCACAGCAAGCGCGTCGTCGCGGCCTACGTCGAGCCCTCGCTCGCCCATGTCGCGCCGGAGACGCGGCTGCAGTTCGAACGCCACGGCTACTTCGTCGCCGACCGGGTGCAGCACCGGCCCGAGGCACCGGTGTTCAACCGCATCACGACACTGAAGGACAGCTGGGCGCGCTGACGAGCGCGCGACGCTGCGCCGTCCCTCGACCGACTCCTGCCACGCCGCCACCGCGGCCACCCTGCAATGACATCGATGCCTGCCAAGACCCTGACCGCCCTCGCGGCCACCATGCTCGCCGTTGCGGCGCTGGCCGCGCCGCCGACCGACCCTGCACTGAGCAAGGCCGCCGCCGCCCCCGGCGCCGTGGTCACGCCCAGCGGCCTGGTCTACCGCTCGCTGAAGGACGGCAACGGTATCAGCCCGACCGCGACCGACACGGTGCGCGTGAACTACCGCGGCACGTTTCCCGACGGGCGCGAGTTCGACAGCTCGTATGCGCGCCACGAGCCGGCGGAGTTCCCGCTCAACCGCGTGATCCCCTGCTGGACCGAAGGCCTGCAGCGGATGAAGGTCGGCGGCAAGGCGCTGCTCGGCTGCACGGCGGCGATCGCCTATGGCGCGCGCGGTGCCGGCGGCGTGATCCCGCCGAACGCGACGCTGCTGTTCGAGGTCGAGCTGCTCGGCGTGCGCGGCGCGAAGTAGCGCGAAGTCGCGCGGCGTCAGCGCCAGGTCAGCGGCGCCACAGGCGCTGGCCGAGCGTGACGACGGCGAGCACGAGCGCGCCGACCGCGACCCCGGCGAGCCCGTTCAGCGCCGCGACGGCGAGCGCGCCGTCAGCGCCGGCGACCGATTCGATCGCGTGGCGAAGCGGCGCCAGACCGTGGACGACGATGCCGCCGCCGACGAGGAACATCGCCGCGGTGCCGGCCACCGTCAGCCCCTTCATCAGCCACGGTGCGGCCTTCAGCAGCGCGGCGCCGACGCTGCGCGAGACGGCGTTGGCCTGCCGGCTCAGCGCGAGGCCCGCGTCGTCGATCTTGACGATGCCGGCGACGAAGCCATAGACGCCGATCGTCATCACGACCGCGATGCCGGCCAGCACCGTGACCTGCGTCGCCAGCGGCGCGCCGGCGACGGTGCCGAGCGTGATCGCGATGATCTCTGCCGAGAGCACGAAGTCGGTGCGCACCGCGCCCTTGATCTTGTCGCGCTCGAGCGCGACGAGGTCGATCTGCGGGTCGGCGAGCGCGCGCGCCAGATCGGCGCGGTGCGCCTCGGCCTCGGCCGGGTCGTGCAGGAAGCGGTGCGCGAGCTTCTCGAAGCCCTCGAAGCAGAGGTAGGCGCCGCCGACCATCAGCAGCGGCGTCACCGCCCAGGGCGCGAAGGTGCTGATCGCGAGCGCCGCCGGCACCAGGATCGCCTTGTTCACGAACGAACCCTTGGCCACCGCCCAGACCACCGGCAGCTCGCGTTCGGCCTGCATGCCCGAGACCTGCTGCGCGTTGAGCGCGAGATCGTCGCCGAGCACGCCGGCAGTCTTCTTCGCCGCCAGCTTGCTCAGCAGCGCGACGTCGTCGAGCACGCTCGCGATGTCGTCGAGGAGGGCGAGAAGACTGCCGGCGGCCATGGCCGGATTCTCGCTGCTGGGGCGCGCCGGCATACTGGCGCGGCCCGCCCCACCGAAGGCCGATGCCCGCCATGCGCGACGAGTTCCTGCTCGACCCCGAGGTCACGTTCCTGAACCACGGCTCCTTCGGGGCCTGCCCGCGCGAGGTGCTCGACGAACTGCATCGCTGGCAGCGCGAGATGGAACGCAACCCGGTCGAGTTCCTGGGCCGGCGCTCGGCCGGCCTGCTTGCGGCGTCGCGTGCGCTGCTGGCGGCAACGCTCGGCACGTCGCCCGAGAACCTGGTCTACGTGCCCAACGCGACCACCGGCGTCAACATCGTCGCGCGCTCGCTCGCGCTGCGGCCTGGCGACGAGGTTCTCGCGACCGACCATGAATACGGCGCCTGCGACGCGACCTGGCAGCAGGTCTGCGCGCAGCGCGGCGCGAACTACCGGCGCGCCGAGATCCCGCTGCCCTTCGAGCGCGAGCACTTCGTCGACCGGCTGCTCGCCGCGGTGACGCCGCGCACGAAGCTGATCTTCGCGAGCCATGTCACGTCGGCCACCGCGCTGATCTTCCCGATCGCCGAGCTGTGCCGACGCGCGCGCGACAAGGGCGTCATGACGCTGATCGACGGTGCGCACGCGCCGGGCCAGATCGATCTCGACCTGGACACGATCGGCGCCGACTTCTACACCGGCAACTGCCACAAGTGGATGTGCGCGCCCAAGGGCGCGGGCTTCCTGCACGCGCAGCCCCGGCACCACGCCGGGCTGGACGCACCGGTGGTCAGCTGGGGTTACGTCGCTGGCAACGCGGGACACACCGGCTTCGACGCCTACACCGGCCGCACGCCGCTCGAGCGGCGGCTGCAATGGCAGGGCACGCGCGACATCGCGGCCTGGCTCGCGGTGCCGGCGGCGATCGATTTCCAGGCGCGCCACGACTGGCCGGCGCTGCGCCGGCGCTGCCACGAGCTCGCGCGCGAGACGCTGCACCGGCTGGCGTCGCGCCACGGCCTGGCGCCGATGAGCCGCGACGACGACTACGCGCAGATGGTCGCGATCCCGGTGCCGCACCAGGACGCCGAGGCGCTGCGCGTGCGCCTGTTCGACGAGAGCCGGATCGAGATCCCGGTCACCCAGCACGGCGGCCGGACCTTCGTGCGCCTGTCGGTGCAGGGTTACAACGGGCGCGACGACCTCGAGCGGCTGCTCGCCGCGCCGGCGCTGCGCTGAGCGCCGGGCCGGACGCTGCTCAGGGGCCGGGGCGCTTGCGGCGCGGCCCGGCCGGCACGGCGCCGGTGACACGCGGCGGCAGGCCGGTGTGCTGGGTCAGCAGCCGGCCCGGGCGCGCCTTCGGCGCCAGGCCCGGTGCCGGCGGCGTGCTGTTCTTGCGCCGAGCGCTCTGGTAGGCGCCGCCGGTGGCGGGCTGGAAGCTGGGGATCAGGTGGTGGCGGCCGTTGCCGATCAGGTCGGCACGGCCCATGCTCTTCAGCGCCTCGCGCAGCAGCGGCCAGTTGTTCGGGTCGTGCCAGCGCAGGAAGGCCTTGTGCAGGCGGCGGCGCTTCTCGCCGCGCACGATGTCGACGCGCTCGGCACGTGCCGGGTCGCGGCTGATGCCCTTCAATGGGTTCAGGCCGCTGTGGTACATCGCCGTCGCGGTGGCCATCGGGCTCGGGTAGAAGGTCTGCACCTGGTCGGCCTTGAAGCCGTTCTTCTTCAGCCACAGCGCGAGGTTCATCATGTCCTCGTCGCGCGTGCCCGGGTGGGCGGCGATGAAGTACGGGACCAGGTACTGCTTGGGCTTCATCATCTTGGACAGCGGCCCGCCTTCGGTGTGCTCGGGCGCGATCTTCAGGTAGCCGCCGACATGGTGCGTGACGAGCTCCTTGACGTATTCGGGGCTCCTGATCGCGAGGTCGTAGCGCAGCCCGGAGCCGATCAGGATCTTCTTGATGCCGCGCAGCGCGCGCGCGCGCCGGTACATGTGGATCAGCGGCCCATGGTCGGTGTTCAGATTCGGGCAGATGCCGGGGTAGACGCAGCTCGGCTTGCGGCAGGCGGCCTCGATCTCGGCGCTCTTGCAGCCGATGCGGTACATGTTGGCCGTGGGTCCGCCGAGGTCGCTGACGACGCCGGTGAAGCCTTTCACCTTGTCGCGGATCTCCTCGATCTCGCGGATCACGCTGTCCTCGCTGCGGCTCTGGATGATGCGGCCCTCGTGCTCGGTGATCGAGCAGAAGGTGCAGCCGCCGAAGCAGCCGCGCATGATGTTGACGCTGAAGCGGATCATCTCCCAGGCCGGGATCCTGGTCGGCCCGTCATGGCCGCCGGTCTCGTCGGCGTAGGCCGGGTGCGGGCTGCGCGCGTAGGGTAGGTCGAAGACATGGTCCATCTCCGCCGTCGTCAGCGGGATCGGCGGCGGGTTGATCCAGACGTCGCGCGCCGTGGTGCCGGTCCCGTGGCGCTGCACCAGCGCGCGCGCATTGCCGGGGTTGGTCTCGAGGTGCAGCACGCGGTTGGCGTGGGCGTACAGCACCGGGTCGCTCCTGACCTGCTCGTAGGCCGGCAGGCGGATCACGGTCTTCTCGCGCGGCGGCATCACGACACGGCGGCTGGCCGGCAGCGCGACCGTCGCGACGGCCGGGGCGCCGTCTTCCTTGGCGCAGGCCGCGCCCTGGGCTTCGGCTTGTTCGCTCGTCGTCTGGTACGGATTGATGTGCGCGTCGACGCGGCCCGGCCGGTCGACCTCGGTCGAGTCGATCTCGGACCAGCCTTCGGGCGCCTGGCGCACGATGAAGGCGGTGCCGCGCACGTCGGTGATCTGCGCCACCGGCTCCCG
>MEGM01000111.1:15645-16852 GCA_001725505.1 Rubrivivax sp. SCN 70-15
CGAGCCGGTGCGCGATCTCGACGATGGCACGTTCGGCGTTGCCATAGAGCAGCAGGTCGGCCTTGCTGTCGACGAGGAGGCTGCGCCGCACCTTGTCCTGCCAGTAGTCGTAATGCGCGATCCGGCGCAGGCTGGCCTCGATGCCGCCGAGCACGATGGGCACGTCGCCGTAGGCTTCCTTGCAGCGCTGCGCGTAGACCAGGCTCGCGCGGTCCGGCCGCCTGCCGCCGACATCGCCCGGCGTGTAGGCGTCGTCGCTGCGGATCCTGCGGTCCGCGGTGTAGCGGTTGATCATCGAATCCATGTTCCCGGCGGTGACGCCGAAGAACAGGTTCGGCCGGCCCAGCGCCCTGAACGGGTCGGCGCTGTGCCAGTCGGGCTGCGCGATGATGCCGACGCGAAAGCCCTGCGCCTCGAGCGTGCGGCCGATCACCGCCATGCCGAAGCTCGGGTGGTCGACGTAGGCGTCGCCGGTGACGACGATCACGTCGCAGGAATCCCAGCCGAGCGCGTCCATCTCGCGCCGGCTCATCGGCAGGAAGGGCGCCGGGCCGAACCGCCGCGCCCAGTAGGGGCGGTAGGCGGTCAGCGCCTTGGTGCCGCGCGGCGGGGCCAGGGTGGGGGTGGACACGGCGTGGATTGTCGCCGTTCGCCCCGATTCGCGCCCTCAAGTCGCGACTTCGGCCGCCGATAGTCCGGCCATGAACGCTTACTGGCCCCTGTTGCTCGCCGCCGTGCTAGCGATCGCGCTGGCCGCCGGTGCCGCCGTCTGGTTGCAGCACCGGCGCCACCTCGCGAACCTGCGCCGCCGGCTCGAGGACGCCGAGCATTCGCGCTTCGAGATCAGCGAACGCACCGCCGAGCTCGGCGAGCGCCTGGCCCTCGTGCAGGGCGCGCTCGCAGCGCAGCAGCAGGCGCTGGATGCGTCGCGCGACCTGGCCGAACGCCGCGCCGCGCTCGAGCGCGCGCTAGACCGTGGGCGCGACAGCGTCCCCCACCTGCCCTGGCCGGACACGCAGCCGATGACGATCGCGCCCGAACGCGCCTGCTTCGCGCCGACCGAGCCGGCCGAACTGGTGGACGACCGTCGCGTCATGCCGCGCTGAACGGCTCAGAGCCCGAGAAGCTTTCGCTTCCGAGCCGAGCGAGATTGAGGCATGGTGGCGCGGGTGAGCGCCGTTGCAGTGATGCAAGGACCAGTGTTCGC
>MEGM01000112.1 GCA_001725505.1 Rubrivivax sp. SCN 70-15
GTTGCGCCCGAGGTCGGCACCGACGATGTGGACCAAGTACCCCTGGTCGTAAGTCTGGACCCAGCGCACGCCGCCAGGCAGTTGGGCAAGAGTCTGGTCCAGCGTGGCCTGGACGGCCTTCGTGACTGTCTCGGTCGACGCCCCCGGCTGCTTGGTCACGGTCAGGGCGACGCTCGGGCGGCCATCCAGGCTCACGGCGTTGTGCGTCGGCATGGCCGAGCGCACGACATGCGCGAGCGCACCCAGCGGCACTGGGCCCCGGGGCGTCGCGACGGCCAGGCTCGTCAGCTGCCCGGTGTGCGCCGGCAGGCTGCGGGCCTCGATCAGAACGTCGTTGTGGCCCAAGCTCAGGTAGCCGGCGGGTTCGAGCAGGACCTGCGCCTTCACCGCCTGCACGATGGCGTCGATGCCGACGTCGTAGCGCCGCATCGCGTCCAGATCGGGCTGGATCCACAACGCCTCTTCGCCGGCGCCGTAGACATGGACGAACTGCACGCCGGGGATCGCACGCAATGCCGGTGCGATGCTCGCCTGCACCGCGCGCTGCACCTCGGCCGGCGCGACGCCGGTGGGGATGGC
The DNA here is from genome assembly GCA_001725505.1 of Rubrivivax sp. SCN 70-15. Classification (GTDB taxonomy): domain Bacteria; phylum Pseudomonadota; class Gammaproteobacteria; order Burkholderiales; family Burkholderiaceae_C; genus Rubrivivax. The sequence goes on from MEGM01000112.1 coordinate 580, forward strand.
CGTGGTGTAGTCGGCTACCTCATTGATCGAATTGCCCATGATCTGGGCTGTCGCTTGCGCTTGCGACGGCAGTTGCGCGCGTGCGCGGTCGATCGCGCCGTTGACGGCCTGCAGATCGGCCTGCGCGCTGCTGCCCTGGCGAAAGCGCACGTCGATCTCGATCGTACCGTTGCCCATCACCGAACGCACGCTACGCAGGTCGGTGAGGGTCAGGATCTGGCTTTCCAGCGGCTGGACGACGAGGTGCTCCAGCTCGGTGGCAGTCGTGCCGGGTAGGTGCGCAGTAACGCTGATCTGCGGGAAGTCGAAGCTGGGGAGGACTTCGACCGGGGTCTTCACGAAGGCGTCGATGGTCCAGGCCAGCACCGCACCCAGCACGAGCAGCCACAACACCCGGCGCCGCAGCAGGCGCGGCACGGCAAGTTCGGAGTCCATGGCTCAGTCGGGCGGGGTGTAGTGGGCGGCGATACCGCGGTGATATTCGAGGAAGGCGTCGACCGCGACCACCTGCTGGCCGGGGGCGAGGCCGGAAGCGATCGCGGTCTGCCAGCCCTGAGTCGGCCCCGGCACCACCTGCTGCGGCTGGTTGCCCGCCTGCGTGTGCAACAGCACCCACCAATGCCCCTGATCCAGGATCAGCGACTGCGTCGGCACCATCGGCATCCGGATCGCGGGCGCGTCAAGCTCGACCCGCCCCCATTGCCCGTTGATCCACCCCGGCGCGGCTGCGGTGCCGGTCGGAACGAGGCTGACGCGCAGGCCACCATCCGTGGCGATCGCTGAAGAGATCGCGGCGACCTTGACCTGGACTGCCTGGGCCGATCCTGCAGGCTTGAACCGACCGGTCATTCCCAATTGCAGCAGCCCGGCATCCGCGCCATACCACGCGCTGCGAACCCAGAGTTTGCCGGCCGGCTGCAGCGTCACGATGCCCTGGCCGGACGCAAGCTCCTCGCCGTCGGCGGCTTGGACCGCGATCACGATTCCGGCGGTCGGTGCACGCACTGTCTGCAGGCTGCGGATTTCCTGCCACTGCGCATCCGCCGTGATCACGGCCGCGGTTGCCGCCGCCAACTCGCTTTGCGCCGCGTCGACAGCCTGGCGAGTGGCGAGCTGGGCGGCGAACTGTTGGCGCACGATCTGCAGCGCGCGCCTGGCCGCATCTTCGCGTGCGGTGGCGCTGCGCAGCGCTTGCTCGCGCGCGACCACCAGCGAATCCATGCGTGCGCCGCCGAGGCGGGCCAGGACCTCGCCCGCCTTCACGACGCTGCCAAGGACGACGCGCAAGCCGCTCACGCGGCCCGCAGCCGCCACGCGCACCTGCACGACGGCCATTGGCTCGACTTGGCCGTACGCCTGCAGCGCTTGGGTGACGGCCTGCTGCCGCACCGTGACGTAGGGCGAGGCCACGGCATCCGCGGCACCTGCCGGGCCTGCGACGCCGATCAAGCAGCCGATGGCGAGCAGCGCCACTACCGCGCGTCGCGCCGCGCGAACGCAGATCAGACGGTCCATGTCCACATCAAGAAGGGGTGAAGGATCTCGTTGCCGAACGCCGCGCCCAGGGCGAGCGCGGCCCCGATAGCGACGGCGAGCAGCGCAAGCGCGGCCGATTCGCTTAAGCGTGCATCCTCCGTCGGACCCGTGTCTTCGGGCAAAGCGACGAGCAGACGTGCGATGCGGGCCTGGAGCGAGCGGGAATCGCCCAGCAAGGCGGCATCGCTTCCCAGGATCCATGCCGCACTGCCGACCCGCCGCGGCGGGCGCAGGTGTCGAGCCGTAGCCACGACGGCGGCGGCCAGATCGGTGCCCGATGCACCATGGCCGCGGGCCTCGTCGTCGCGCGCCAGTTCCAGCAACTCGAGCCAAGCCTCGAATCGCCTGTGGACCCAGGGCCAGGGCCACTGCAAGTCAGTGGCGAGCTGCGCGAGCCAGATGCGCAGGGGATCGCGGTGGCGGGCGTGGGCGCGTTCATGCTCCAGCGCGGCATGGACCTCGGCCTCGTTCAGCGCGCGGGCGAGATAGGGGTCGAACAGGATGCGCGGGCGCCAGAGCCCGGCGGTGCAGACGGGTAACTCGGGCGGCGCCTTTGCCAGCACCCAAGCAGCTCGCAGCGTCGCGCGCAAGGCAATCAACGCGAACGGGATGCTCGCGCCGATCAGCATGCCGTGGTCGAAGGGCGCTCGGACGGGATCCGGCTCACGCAAGGCCCAGCCGGACAGCCAGGCCCCGACGACCAGCATGGGCAACACCGGCAGCCAAAGATGCAGCCAGGCGCGCCGCTCGGCGATTCGCGGCGACGGGTCGGGCAGCGTCGGTCGGGGAACGAGCGCGAGCACCTGCAAGACCAGACCCCCGAAAAGCAGGATCAGCAAGGTCAGCAAAATCTCACGCCCCATGTTCCGTCCTCTTCTTCTCCTGGATGGCGCGCTCGAATGCATCGAGCAGGTCGGAATCGATCTCGCCGACCGCGTCGGCCAGGGCAGCCACAGCCGAGCGAGGGCCCGGGCCCAAAAACCGGGTCAGGAGCTGTCGCGCCCGTGCACGTTCCACCGCACTGCGATCGACTGCTGGCGTGTACACGAATGCGCAACCCTGGCGGCGCCGTTCGATCAAGCCCTTCTCGCGCAGGCGATCCACAACCTTTGCCGTCGTCGTGTACACGAGCCCGTCAGGTGCGCCGACGCGCTCGTGCAGGTCACGTACCGAGGCGCTGTGAAGATCCCACAATGCGCACAGCACGGCGTATTCCAAGTCGTCGGCAGGGAGTCGGATATTTGGCATGCGAACATTTTACGACAGTCGTCGTAACAGTTCCGGCGGCGCCTCCATCGTGGCATGGCATTAATCCGCCATCGACCCCGCCAAGTTCCTGGCCTGCCATCGCAGCCCACCGGTGGGCACCGCAAAAGCGAAACGGCTGCTGGGGTGACCCAACAGCCGTTGCTGTTCACGGTTCCGGAAACCCGGATCAAGCATTTGGCGGCGCAGCCCGCAATAGGGCATCGGCTGCCAGTAAAGCCAACTTGTGCCTGACTTAAGACACCGAGATTCGGCGCGGGGCAAGCCTGGGTGGCGCGACCGGCAGGAATCGAACCTGCGACGTGGCCTTCGGAGGGCCGCATGATATCCACTTCACCACGGTCGCATGCCTGGACGGCATTCTAGCGGCCTGCGTCGCGCGCAGGCGGCGTCGGCCGGCCGACGGGACAGGGCCGGCCTTTATAATCGAGCGGTTTTGCCCGTGTCGGCACGCTGATTCACCGAGGAATTCCATGAGCGACCCCCAGGACAACGCGAACGGCGGCCACGCCGCCGAAGAGGGCCACGACAGCCCGATCAAGACGCCCCGGCAGTTGATCGTGATCGTGATCCTTTCCTTCCTGGTGCCGATCCTGGCGATCGTTCTGATGGTCAATTACGTGGCCTCCGGGCCGAAGACCGGCGTCGGCAGCGGTGAGGACAGCGCCGAGATGGTGGCGCGCCGCCTGCAACCGGTGGGCTCGGTGGTGCTGCACGACGCGAACGCCCCGGTCGTCGTGCTCACCGGCGAGCAGATGTACCAGCAGGTCTGCTCGGCCTGCCACGCCACCGGCGCCGCCGGTTCGCCCAAGTTCGGCGATACCGCCGCCTGGGCGCCGCGCATCAAGACCGGTTTCGATGCGCTCTGGCATTCGGCGTTGAAGGGCAAGAACGCGATGCCGCCGCAGGGCGGCGGCGAGCATTCGGACTTCGAGATCGCGCGCGCGGTGGTCTACATGGCCAACCATGGCGGCGCGAACTTCCCCGAGCCGAAGGCGCCCGAAGCGGCTGCGTCCGCACCGGCCGCCGCTGCATCGGGCGCCAGCGCCGCGAACTGACCCGCGCCGCCTGCGCGAACGAGGCCGCCCGCGAGGCGGCCTTTTCGTTTCCGGCTGTCGAGGTTCGATGCCAGCCCGGGTCGGGCGACGAGGCCCGTCGCTGCGCCTGGCCTGGCTACGCCGCCGCGTCTGGCTTCAACACGTAGCCGAAGCGCTGCGGCATGGTCGCGAACGGCAGCTCGGCCGGCGTCCAGTGGCCTTGCTCGACGGCGTCGGCGGCCCAGCCCATGTCCAGTGTGTGGACGAGGCCGAAGCCGAGCCCGGTGTCGAGGAACAGCCGGCCCTGCTCGTCGAGCCAGGCGCTGCGCGGCGTGGCCGGCAGCCCGGTGTGCGAGGTGACGGCGCGGTCCGCGCTGATGCGCCAGACCCAGGGCGCGGCCTCGAGCTCGACGTAGACGCGCTGCGGCCCGTTCTGGAAGAACCAGCGCCCGTGCTCGTCGGCGGCGTAGTTGCGCTCGATGAAGCCGAGCAGCTTGTCGTGCACGATGCGGCTGCCCTTGACGCGCGGGAACGGCCCGGCGGCCTGGGTGCGGTCGTCGCGCATCCACCAGCTGCCACGCGCGTCGAGCGCGAGCCAGCCGTAGCAATGCGGCACGTTCGGCCACTTGCGCAGCGCGGCCAAGACCATCTCGTCCATCGTGCCGACCTTAGCTCAGCCGGCCGCGTCCAGCCAGCCCGTCACCGCCTCGGCCAGTCCGTGCACGCGGCCCGGGAAGCGGCCCTGCGCGAAGCCGACATGGCCGCCGTGGGCCGGCTGCCAGAGCGTGACGGCAGCGCCGACCTCGTGCGCTCGAGGCAGCGACGCGCCTGGCACGAAGGGGTCGTTGCGTGCGTTGAGCACCAGCGCCGGCACGCGGATGCGGTGCAGATGCGGCTTGGCGGCCGCGCGCGCCCAGTAGTCGGCCGCGTCGCGAAAGCCGTGCAGCGGCGCGGTGAAGACGTCGTCGAATTCGCGCAGCGTGCGCGCTGCGGCAAGGCGCTCGCGGTCGAACAGGCCCGGGTGCTGCTGCCATTTCGCGAGCGCCTTGGGCTTCATCGTCTTCAGGAACATGCGTGCATAGACGACGCGGTTGAGTCCGGCGTCGATCGCCCGTCCCGCGGCGCCCAGGTCCAGCGGCGCCGAGATCGACGCCACGGCGCGCACGGTGGCGGCGGCGCTCGTGCCGGCTTCCTCCGCCCAGCGCAGCAGCGCGTTGCCGCCGAGCGAGACGCCGGTGGCGAGCAGCGGCGCGCCCTGCGCCGCGCGCAGCCGCTGCAGCATCCAGCCGACCTCCTCGAAGTCGCCCGAGTGGTAGGCGCGCGGCGCGCGGTTCAGCTCGCCCGAGCAGCCGCGGAAATGCGGCACGCTGAACGACCAGCCGCGTTCGCGCGCGACGGCCGCGAAGGCGAGCGCGTAGCGGCTCGTAGACGAGCTCTCGAGGCCGTGGAAGAGCACCAGCCGCGGTGCCTGCGGCGCGGCGTCGAGGTGGTCGACGTCGACGAAGTCGCCGTCGGGCGTGTCCCAGCGCTCGCGCCGGTAGGCGGGCGCGTCGCGCAGCGTCGGGTGCGAGAACAGCGCCGGCCAGATCGTCTGCAGGTTGCCGCCGGGGAGCCAGCGCGGCGCGCGGAAGTCGTCCATCAGGGCCTGTCAACGCTGCGGGAAGGCTCGCGCCGGGGTGGCCCGAGGCGCTAGTGCAGGATCGCGGGCGCCTCGCCGTCGCTCGCGGGCACGTGCGGGCTGCCCGGGCTGGCGTGGTGGGCCGCCAGGCGCCAGCCCTGCGCCGTCTTCAGGTAGACGTTGGTCGCCAGCACCCAGGCCTGCTGCGGGCCTTCGGGGCCGGCGATGTCGATGCGCTCGACCAGGTGGTGCACCGCGCAGCCCAGCGCCGGCAGCCGGCGCACCTGCTCGGGCTGGACCGGGATCGCGCCGTTGGCGAAGATCGCCTCGAAGCTGGCCCGGATCGCCGCCGCGCCGACGAGTCGCGGCCCGCCGGGATGGACGCAGACGATCTCGTCGTCGTCGGCCCAGACCGCCATCAGCGCCTCCAGGTCGGCATGCTGCAGCGCGCGGTAGAACTGCGCCTCGATCTCGTCGGGCGAGCCCTGCAGCGCGACGGGCGGCGGCTTCGGGCGGGCCATCGCGCGCGTCTAGCGGAAGACCACGCTCTTGTGGCCGTTGAGCAGCACGCGGTGCTCGACGTGCCAGCGCACCGCGCGCGCGAGCACGCGGCTCTCGATGTCGCGGCCGACGGCGGTGTAGTCCTCGGCCGACATCGAATGGTCCACGCGCTCGACGTCCTGCTCGATGATCGGGCCCTCGTCGAGGTCCGGCGTCACGTAGTGCGCGGTCGCGCCGATCAGCTTGACCCCGCGCGCATGGGCCTGGAAGTACGGCCGCGCGCCCTTGAAGCTGGGCAGGAAGCTGTGGTGGATGTTGATCGCGCGGCCGCGCAGCGCGGCGCAGAACTCGGGGCTCAGGATCTGCATGTAGCGCGCCAGCACCACCAGGTCGATGCGCTCGCGCTCGACGAGGGCTTCGACCGCCTGCTCCTGCGCGCGCTTGGTCGCGGCGTCGCTGCCGCCCTTGAGCGGCAGATGGTGGAACGGGATGCCGTAGCTCGCCGCCAGCTCGGCGAAGGTGGTGTGGTTGCTGACGATGGCCGGGATGTCCACCGCGAGCTGCCCGCTGCGCCAGCGGAACAGCAGGTCGTTCAGGCAATGGCCGTGCTGGCTCACCATCAGCAGCAGCCGCGGCCGGGTTGCCAGCGCGTGCAGGCGCAGGTCCATGCCGTACTGCTGGCGCGCGTGCGCGAACAGCGTGGCGAGCGCTGCGGTGTCGGCCAGGTGCGGCGGTGCCTCGAAGTGCACGCGCATGAAGAACAGGCCGGTCGCGTCGTCGCCGCCGAGGTCACCGAACTGCTGCGAGTCGATGATGTTGCAGCCGGCCTGATAGAGCAGGCCCGAGACCGCGTAGACGATGCCCTGGGTGTCGCGGCAGGCCAGCGTCAGCACGAACTGGGTTGAGTCGGCCATCGCGTCAGTGCCCGGCGTGGAGCGTTTCGCCCGCCTTCAGCCGGTACACCGTGCCGCAGTAGGGGCAGCGGCCCTCGCCGGTGGTCGCGACGTCGATGAACACCTTCGGGTGGTTGCTCCACAGCGGCATCTTCGGGTTCGGGCAGAACACGACCCCGGGGCCGGCCAGGTCGGCGGCGGCCACCTCGACGAGGGCTTTCGGTGCGCTCATCGCATCAGACCTTCGTCAGCCATTCGGCGTATTTCGGATTGCGGCCGTTCACGATGTCGAAGAACGCGCTCTGGATCTTCTCGGTGATCGGGCCGCGGCTGCCGCTGCCGAGCTCGATGCGGTCGAGCTCGCGGATCGGCGTGACCTCGGCCGCGGTGCCGGTGAAGAAGGCCTCGTCGGCGATGTAGACCTCGTCGCGCGTCAGGCGCTTCTCGACCAGCTTCAGCCCCAGGTCCTGGCAGATCGCGAAGATCGTGTCGCGCGTGATGCCGTTCAAGGCGCCGGCCGAGAGGTCCGGCGTGTAGACCACGCCTTTCTTGACGACGAAGATGTTCTCGCCCGCGCCTTCGCTGACGAAGCCGCTCGCGTCGAGCAGCAGGGCCTCGTCGTAGCCGTCGTCGGTGGCCTCCATGTTGGCGAGGATCGAGTTCGTGTAGTTGCTCACCGTCTTCGCCTGCGTCATCGTGATGTTGACGTGGTGGCGCGTGTAGCTGCTGGTCTTGACGCGGATGCCGCGCTTCATGCCATCCTCGCCGAGGTAGGCGCCCCAGGGCCAGGCGGCGACCATCAGGTGGATCGTGTTGCCCTTCGGGCTGACGCCGAGCTTGGCGTCGCCGATCCAGACCAGCGGGCGCAGGTAGCAGCTCGCGAGCTTGTTCACGCGCACGACCTCACGCTGCGCGTCCATCACCTGCTCGAGGCCGAACGGGATCTTCATGCGCAGGATCTTGGCGCTGTTGAACAGGCGCTCGGTGTGTTCGCGCAGCCGGAAGATCGCCGTGCCCGCCACCGTGTCGTAGGCGCGCACGCCCTCGAAGGCGCCGCAGCCGTAGTGCAGCGTGTGCGTGAGCACGTGGATCTTGGCGTCGCGCCATTCGACCAGTTCGCCGTCCATCCAGATCTTGCCGTCGCGGTCGGACATCGACATGGGGGTTCCTTGGGTGAGGGAAAGAAGGCCGATTTTAGGCGCCCCGGTGGACGCCGCTGCCGTGCCCCGGGGCGCGGAGAATCGGCGCGATGGACGGTCTGCAAACCTGGGTCATCAACCTCGACCGCGCCGTCGAGCGGCGCAAGCGCATCGCCGCTCGGCTGCAGCGCCTGGGCCTGCCCTGGCAGCGGCTGGCGGCGGTGGACGGACGCGCACTCAGTGCCGAGCAGCAGGCCGCGCTCGACGCGCCGGCCTATCGCCGCCGCCACGGCATGGAGCCGATCCCCGGCGAACTGGGCTGCACGCTGTCGCATGTCGAGGCGATGCGCCGCTTCCTCGCCGGCCCGGCGACCTTCGCCCTCGTGCTCGAGGACGACGTGCTGCTGGGCGACTCGTTGCCCGCGGTGCTGCGCGCGCTGACGACGTGCCCGGCGCGCTGGGACATGGTCAAGCTCTCGGCCGTGCATTCGGGCACGCCGGTGGCGGTGGCCGAGCTCGGCGCCGGCCACAGGCTGGCGGTGATGCTCAGCCGCTGCACCGGCGCCAGCGCCTACCTGATCAACCGGCGCGCGGCGGCGGCCTATCTCGATGGCCTGCTGCCGATGACGCTGCCCTACGACCATGTGTTCGACCAGGGCTGGACCTTCGGCCTGAAGGTGCGCCTGGTCACGCCGCCGCCCTGCGGCCACGACGATCGGATCGCTTCGACGATCGACGCCTTGCCCGGCCCGTCGCGCAAGTTCCGCTGGACGCGGCGCTTTCCGACCTACCTCTGGCGCCTGCGCAACGAGACGCGGCGCCTGCTCTACGGCCTGCGCGAGACCTTGCGCGAGCGACTCGCCTGAGGACGGCGCCTCAGCGCGCGAGCTGCGCGCGCATCGCGCCGATGACGGCGGCGTAGTCGGGCTGGCCGAAGATCGCGCTGCCGGCGACGAAGGTGTCGGCACCGGCGTCGGCGACGGCCCGGATGTTGTCGACCTTGATCCCGCCGTCCACTTCCAGCCGGATGTCGCGCCCGCTCGCATCGATGAGCCGGCGCGCCTGCTCGACCTTGCGCAGCGCGCTGGTGATGAAGCTCTGGCCGCCGAAGCCCGGGTTCACGCTCATGATCAGGATCAGGTCGACCTTGTCGAGCACCCATTCCAGCACGTCCAGCGGCGTCGCCGGGTTGAACACCAGCCCGGCCTGGCAGCCCGCACCGCGGATCAGCTGCAGCGTGCGGTCCACGTGCGTGCTCGCGTCGGGGTGGAAGCTGATCAGGTCGGCGCCCGCCTTGGCGAAGGCCAGTGCGAGCTCGTCCACCGGCTGCACCATCAGGTGCACGTCCAGCGGCACCCGGGTGCCGTCGGCGCGCACGCAATGCGGCCGAACAGCCTGCGCGACCGCCGGGCCGATCGTCAGGTTGGGCACGTAATGGTTGTCCATCACGTCGAAGTGGATCCAGTCGGCGCCGGCGGCGATGACCGCGCGCACCTCCTCGCCCAGGCGCGCGAAGTCGGCCGAAAGGATGAAGGTGCGATGCGGTAGGTCATGCCGGTTCCTCGAGGATCAATTGCACAACGCCCGGTCAGCCAAGCCCTGGCACGGATCCGGCTCTGCCGGTCCGTCGCCAGAGCCCCCCCGGGGGGGCAGCGACCGACGGGAGCGTGGGGGTCGTCAATACCGCTCGGCTTCGGGCTTGTCGGTCGCGTAGCTGTGCACGGTGTAGCGCATCGTGCGGCCGTTCGTCTCCTGGCGCTGGAGACCGAAGCCGGGCTCGACCTTGGGCCGGTTGACGATGAAGCTCATCGCGATCGTCTCGACGTTGCGCGTCGAGTCGAAGGCCATGATCCGGATGTAATGGTTCGGGAAGGTCTTGCGGCAGGCCTGCAGCTCCATCATCACGCCGGCCGCGTCCTTCAGGTCGAACATCGGCATGCCGAACATCTCCCAGTAGGTGTTGCGCGGGTGCGGGTCGTCGGTGTATTCGACGCTCCAGGCATAGCCCTTCCGCAGGCCGTATTCGATCTGCAGCGTGATCTCGGCGTCGGTCAGGTCGGGCAGGAAGCTGAACTGGCCCTGGGTCAGGCGGCCGGTGGGGTTGGTCATCATGGTGCGGTTCTCCTCAGGCAACGCCGGGGGTGACGGCGTAGTCGGACGTGTCGGTCGACGTGTAGTTGAAGCTGATCTCGCCCCAGGTGTCGAGCGCCTGCTTCAGCGGGGTGCAGCTCTGGGCCGCTTTGCGCAGGATGTCCGGGCCTTCCTCGAGGATGTTC
>MEGM01000113.1 GCA_001725505.1 Rubrivivax sp. SCN 70-15
CGGGGCCGAGGCGCTGCAGGAAGGCGCCGGCCGCGCGCGGCTCGAGCGCGATCATCGGCGAGCCATGGGAGACGAAGAGCGAAGGCAGGGTGTCCATGGCCTCATTGGAGCACCACGGCCGCGCGCCGTCGTTCAAGCGCCTTGGAGGGTGAATTCAAGCCGGTGCGGTGAGCAGGCCCTGGCATCCGCTAAGGTCGCGCCATGGCCACCCCCTCGACCGCCGCGCTCGCCTGGCGTCAGACCTTGCGCGACTTCCGCGCCGGCGAGCTGCGCCTGCTCGCGCTCGCGGTGCTGCTCGCGGTGGCGGCGCTGAGCGCGGTGGGCTTCTTCGCCGACCGCCTCAACGGCGGCCTCGAGCGCGACGCGCGCCAGCTCCTCGGCGGCGACGCGGTCGTCGGCAGCGACGAGCCGACGCCGCCGGCGATCGTCGCGCGCGCACGCGCGCTCGGGCTTCAGGTCGCCACCAACGCCACCTTCCCGAGCATGGCGCGCGCCCCCGACGCGCAAGGCGGCGCGACGCGGCTGGTGGCGGTGAAGGCGGTCAGCGCCGACTACCCGCTGCGCGGCCGGCTGCAGCTGGCGTCCGCGCCCGGCGGCCCGGTCGAACGCGTGGCGGCGGCGCCGGCGCCGGGCACGGTGTGGGTCGACGCGGCGGTACTGGACGCCTTGCACCTCAGGCTCGGCGACACGCTGCTGCTCGGCGACGCGAGCCTGCGCATCGCGAAGATCATCGTCGTCGAGCCCGACCGCGGCGCCGGCTTCATGAGCTTCGCGCCGCGCGTGATGCTGGCGCAGAGCGACCTGGCCGCGACCGGCCTCGTGCAGCCGGCCAGCCGCGTGACCTGGCGGCTCGCGGTGGCCGCGCCGGATGGCGTCGGCGCGGCGCCGGTGCGTGCCTTCGTGCGCGATGTCGAGGCGCTCATCAAGAGCGTGCCGCTGCGCGGCGTGCGCGTCGAGTCGCTCGAATCCGGCCGCCCCGAGATGCGCCAGACGCTGGACCGGGCCGAGAAGTTCCTCAACCTCGTCGCGCTGCTCGCGGCGCTGCTGGCCGCGGTGGCGGTCGGCATCGCGTCGCGCGACTTCGCGTCGCGCCACCTCGACGACTGCGCGATGCTGCGCGTGCTCGGCCTGTCGCAGCGGCGCATCGCCGGCGCCTACCTGCTCGAGTTCGGCGCCGTCGGTCTGGCCGCCAGCGCGGCCGGCGTGCTGCTCGGCTGGGCGGTGCACCATGTCTTCGTCTGGCTGCTCGCCGGGCTCGTCGACGCGGCACTGCCGCCGGCCGGGCCGAAGCCGGCGCTGTTCGGCATCGGCGTCGGGCTGACGCTGCTGCTCGCGTTCGGGCTGCCGCCGGTGCTGCAGCTCGCGCGCGTGCCGCCGCTGCGCGTGATCCGGCGCGACCTGGGCACGCTGAAGGCGGCGTCGCTGGGCGTGCTGCTCGCCGGCGGCGCCGGTTTTGCGGCGCTGCTGATGGCGGTGTCGTCGGACCTCACGCTGGGTGCGATCGCGGTCGGCGGCTTCGCCGCTGCGGCGGCCGTCTTCGCGCTGCTGTCCTGGGCGGCGGTGATGCTGCTGCGGCGCGCGGTGCCCGAGTCGCGCGCGCCGCGCTGGCTGATCCTGGCCACGCGCCAGATCGCCGCGCGGCCCGCGTTCGCGGTGCTGCAGGTCTCGGCGCTCGCAGTCGGGCTGCTCGCGCTGGTGCTGCTCGTGCTGCTGCGCACCGACCTGATCGGCAGCTGGCGCGCCGCGACGCCGCCGGACGCGCCGAACCGCTTCGTCATCAACCTGCAGCCCGACCAGGGCGACGCGTTCCGCGCCGCGCTGCGCCAGGCCGGCGTGCAGCGCTTCGACTGGTACCCGATGATCCGCGGGCGGCTGGTCGCGATCGACGGCCGCGCCGTCAGCGCGGCGAGCTACGACGACGACCGCGCGCGCCGCCTCGTCGAGCGCGAGTTCAACCTCAGCCACGACACCGCGCTGCCGCCGAACAACCAGATCGTCGCCGGCCGCTGGACGGCGCAGCAGGCGGACGCGATCTCGGTCGAGGAGGGCCTGGCGAAGACGCTCGGCCTGAAGCTCGGCGACCGGCTGCGCTTCGACGTCGGCGGCCAGATCGTCGAGGCGCGCATCACGAGCCTGCGCAAGGTCGACTGGAGCTCGATGCGGGTCAACTTCTTCGTCCTGTTCCCGGTCGCGAAGATGCCCGCCGACGTCGCGGTCAGCTACATCAGCGCGTTCCGTGCGCCGGCCGCGCCCGGCTTCGACAGCGCGCTCACGCGCGCCTTCCCGAACATCACCGAGATCGACGTCTCGGCCACGCTGGCACAGGTGCAGGGAGTGCTCGACCAGGTGATCCGCGCGGTCGAGTTCCTGTTCGGCTTCACGCTCGTCGCCGGCCTCGTCGTGCTGTTCGCCGCGGTCAGCGCGACGCGCGAGACGCGCGCGCGCGAGTTCGCCGTGATGCGCGCGATGGGCGCCGGCAGCCGGCTGCTCGCGCAGGTGCAGCGCGCCGAACTGCTCGGCGTGGGCCTGCTCGCCGGCGTGCTGGCCTCACTCGCGGCGATGACGGTCGGCTGGGCGCTGGCGCGCTACGCGTTCGGCTTCGACTGGCAGGCCCAGCCCTGGGTGCCGCTGGCCGGTGGCCTGGCCGGTGCGCTGCTCGCGCTCGCCGCCGGCTGGTGGGGGCTGCGCGACGTGCTGCGCCGGCCGGTGGTCGAGACGCTGCGCCGCGCCGCCGAGTAGCGGCGGCACGATCTGGCGCGCAATGCGGCCGCTTTTCGGTGCGTCGGCTTCGGGGCGGTGGCCGAAAATCGGGGCGAGATGACCGCTCCTCGGGCGAGCCTGGACTTTTGATGCCCGATTCCCTGCCACCACCGGACCCGGAAGCCCAGCGCCTGCAGGCACTGTGCGACTACGGTGTGCTCGACACCGGCGCCGATCCGGCCTTCGACGAGATCACGCAGCTCGCCGCGCGCCTGTTCGCGGCGCCGATCGCCTTCGTCTCGCTGATCGACCGCGAGCGCCAGTGGTTCAAGTCGCGCGTCGGCTTCGACCTGCCCGAGACGCCGCGATCGATCGCCTTCTGCGACCACGCGATCCGCGGCCGCGACGTGATGGTGGTCCCGGACACGCGGCTCGACCCGCGCTTCGCCGCCAACCCGGTGGTCACCGGCGCGGCGGGCATCCGCTTCTACGCCGGTGCACCGCTGGTCACGCCGAGCGGCCAGGCGCTGGGCACATTGTGCGTGCTCGACCGCGTGCCGCGCGACTTCGGCCCCGAGCCATGCGCGACGCTGGCCGTGCTGGCGCGCCAGGTGATGGCGCAGCTCGAGCTGAAGCGCCAGCATGGGCTGCTGTCCGACACCGTGCACGCGCTGCAGGCGAGCGAGACGCGCATGGCTTTGGTGCTGAAGGGCGCGAACGACGGCTTCTGGGACTGGGACCTCGTCAGCGGCGAGCGCTTCCACTCAGAGCGCGGCTGGCAGATGCTGGGCTACGGCGATGAGCCGCCGCCCTACGACGACCGGTTGTGGGAACGGCTCGTCCACCCCGAGGACCTGCGTCAGGCCGGGCGCCGGTTCCAGGACGCGATCAAGGGCAGTGCCGAGCATTTCGCGATCGAGCTGCGGCTGCTGCATCGCGACGGCCACGAGGTTCCGGTGCTGACGCGCGGCTTCATCGTGCGCAGCGCGCGCGGGTGCGCGCTGCGCGTGGCCGGAACGAACACCGACCTGAGCGAGCGCAGGGCGGCCGAGCAGGCGCTGCGCGCCGAGCAGCAGCTGAACCGGCAGATCGTCGAGAACTCGCCGGTGGGGATCTGCATCTACGAGGACGACGGCCGCTGCGTCAGCGCGAACGAGGCGATGGCGCGCTACATCGGCACCGACCTGGCGCGTGTCAAGGCGCAGAACTTCCACCGGATCGAATCGTGGCGGCGCAACGGCATCTACGCGCTCGCGCTGCACACGCTGTCCAGCGGCGAGCCGAGCGCCCAGGTCGTGCAGACGCGCACCACGTTCGGCAAGGATGTCTGGCTCGCGGTGAACTTCAGCGCGCTCGACAGCGGCGAGGAACGCCGCTTGATGCTGATGATCAGCGACCTCACCGAGCACCGGCGTGCCGAGCAGGAGCGGCAGGAGACGCAGGAGCGCTTCGAGATGCTGTTCGCGCACAGCATGGACGGCGTGCTGCAGACGCTGCCTGAAGGCCCGGTGCTCGCGGCCAACCCGGCAGCCTGCGCGATGCTGGGCCTGAGCGAGGCGGAGTTGATCCGCCGCGGGCGTCAAGGGCTGCTCGACGTCGACGATCCGCGGCTCCAACCACTGCTCGACGAGCGCGCGCGCAGTGGCCGTGCGCGCGGCGAGCTGCGCATGTTCCGTGCCGACGGCGAGCCCTTCGAGGTCGAGGTCTCGTCGTCGCTCTACACCGGCCGCGACGGCAGGCGACTGTCGAGCGTGATGTTCCGCGACATCACCGAGCGCCGCACCTGGGCGCGCCGGCTCGAGGAGAGCCTGGACCTGCTCGAGAACCTGGCGCGGCACGTGCCGGGTGTGATCTACCAGTTCCGGCGCTACCCGGACGGCCGTTCCTGTTTCCCGTTCGCCAGCGAAGGCATCCGCGCGATCTACGAGGTCGGTGCCGAGGAAGTGATGAATGACGCGAGCCTAGTCTTCGCGCGCCTGCATCCCGACGACGCCGCCGCGGTGGGCGCGGCGATCGAGGTCTCGGCGACGACGTTGCAGCCCTGGCGCCAGGAGTTCCGCGTGATCCTGCCCGAACAGGGCGAACGCTGGCGCCAGGGCGAGGCGCTGCCCGAGCGCCTGGCCGACGGCAGCGTGCTCTGGCACGGCTTCATCAGCGACGTCACCGAGCGCAAGCGGATCGAGGCGCGCACGCACCGGCTCGCGCATTTCGACGCCCTCACCGGCCTGCCGAACCGCCGCCTGCTGCTCGAGCGAATCGAGCATGCGCTGGGCTCGGCGAAGCGCTCGGGCCAGATGGGGGCGCTGCTGTTCATCGACCTCGACAACTTCAAGGACATCAACGACGCGCGCGGCCATGCCGTCGGCGACGTGATGCTGCAGCAGGTCGCACGCCGGCTCGAGGCCTTGCTGCGCGGCGAGGATTCGGTCGCCCGCCTCGGCGGCGATGAGTTCGTCGTGCTCGTCGGGAACCTCGGCAGCGACGCCGACAGCGCCGCGCGCAGCGCGATGGCGGTGGTCGAGAAGCTGCGCCAGCTGCTCGACAGCCCGTACGAGATCGACGGCCACTGCTACAGCGCCAGCGGCAGCATCGGCATCACGCTGTTCCCGAAGGGCGGCGAGCGCGTCGACGACCTGCTGCGCGAGGCCGACACCGCGATGTACCGGGCCAAGGCGGCGGGCCGCAACCGGATCGCGTTCTTCGAGGCGGCAATGCAGTCCGAAGTCGAGCAGCGCCTCGCGCTCGAGCAGGACCTGAAGGAGGCGATCGCCGGCGGCCAGCTGCAGGCCCATGTGCAGCCGCAGTTCGACGTGGGCGGGCGCGAGGTCGGCGCCGAGCTGCTGCTGCGCTGGCAGCATCCGACGCGCGGCAGCGTGGCGCCGACCCAGTTCATCCAGGTGGCCGAGGACTCCGGGCTGATCCTGGCGCTGGGCGACTTCGTGATCCGCCAGGCCTGCGTGGCGCTCGCCAGCATGAGCCGGCGCGGCGAGCGGCGCCTGCCGCTGTCGGTCAACGTCAGCCCGCGCCAGTTCCACCACGACGGCTTCGTCGAAGGCGTGCGCCGCGTGCTGGCCGAAACGGGCGCCGACGCGTCGGGGCTGATCTTCGAGGTCACCGAAGGCCTGCTCATCGACGACTGGGAAGCGACGCTGGCGCGCATCTCGGAGCTGGTGGCGCTGGGCATCCGCTTCTCTATCGACGACTTCGGCACCGGCTATTCGAGCCTGGCCTACCTGACCCGGCTGCCGCTGTACGAGCTGAAGATCGACCGCAGCTTCGTCACCGACATGCCCGGCGACACGAACGCCACCGCGATCGTCGAGGCCATCGTCTCGGTCGCGCGCCACCTGAAGCTGCGCGTCGTCGCCGAAGGCGTCGAGACCCGGGCGCAGGCCGACTTCCTGGCCGGCATCGGCTGCGACTGCCTGCAGGGCTACCTGTACGCGCGCCCGCTGCCGCTCGCCGCCTGGCTGGCGCAGCGCGCGCTGGTCTGACACGCCGCAACGAGCGCAGCCCGTGGCGATGGACGCCTTCGCCGAGAACACCGCGCGCTTCGTCGCCGAACTCGACGCCGCGACCGAGGCACACATGGACTGGACGCGCCGCGTGCTGCGCTGCGCGGTGCTGCGCAGCTCGCCCGGCGACGACGTGCTCGCCGACGACGCGCATTGCCGCTGCCGCTTCGGGCGCTGGTTCGGCCAGCAGCGCGTCGCCTTCGAGCGCGTCGACGCGGACGCCACCGCACGCCTGTTCGCGGCGCACGAGCGCATGCACGGTGCCGTTCGCACGCTGTGCAGCGCGCTGCTCGCCGGCGCGCCCGGCCGGGCCGAGGAGCTGGACGCGTTCGAGCAGACGCAGGCCGCGCTCGTGGCCGACCTCGGCCGCCTGAAGACGCAGATCCTCGAGAACTGCGCGCGCAGCGACCCGCTGACCGGGCTGCCGCTGCGCCACCGGCTCGAGTCCGAGTTCGAGCGCTGCCGCGCGCAGGCGCGGCGCAACGCGCAGTGGCTGGTCGTGATGCTGGCCGACGTCGACCATTTCAAGCAGGTCAACGACCAGCAGGGTCATGCGGTCGGCGACCAGGCGCTGCGCCACCTCGCCGGCGTGCTGCGCGGCGCCGCGCGCGGCGGCGAGCCGCTGTTCCGCTACGGCGGCGAGGAATTCCTCGTGCTGCTGCAGGCGGCCGATCGCGACGCCGCCGAACAGGCCGCGGAGCGGCTGCTGCAGGCACTGCGCGACGCGCCGATGCCGCTGTCCGGTGGCGCGGCGCTGGCGTTGCGCCTGAGCGCCGGACTCGCCCGCGCCGGTGCCGACGAGGCGATGGCCGCGGTGGTCGAGCGTGCCGACCGGGCGATGTACGAGGTCAAGCGCAACGGCCGCGACGGCTGGCGCTGGGACCGCGACGACCGGCACTGACGCCCGCGCCGGGGCGCGGCCGCGTCAGGCGTGCGCGGGCGCGCCCAGCATCCGGTCCACCGTCGCGAGCAGCAGCGGCAGGTCCAGCGGCTTGGTCAGGTACTCGGCGAAACCGGCGGCGCGCGCCTGGGCGAGATCGGCGGGCATCGCGTTCGCGCTCACCGCGACGACCGGGATCCCGCTCGTGCGCGCATCGGCGCGCAGCCGGCGCAGCACCTCGAAACCGTCGATGCCGGGCAGCTGGATGTCGAGCAGCACCAGGTCGGGCCGTGCCTGCGTGGCCAGCGCGAGCCCGGCTTCGGGCTGCTCGGCCATCAGCAGGCGCAGCCCCGCGCGGTGGCCGAGCATGCCTTCCATCAAGGCCTGGTTCACCGGGTTGTCCTCGATGTAGAGCACGGTGCGCCCGTCCGCCGCCGGCACGGCCGGTGGCGCGGTGCCTGCCGCCGGGGCGGCCAGCGCGACGACCGGCTGCAGCTCGCAGCGCGCGAGGCGGATCCAGAAGTTGCTGCCCTGCCCGGGCTGGCTCTCGACGCCGATCTCGCCGTGCATCAGCTCGACCAGCCATTTGCTCAGCGCCAGGCCGATGCCGGCGCCTTCGACTCCCGACTTGTCGGCGTCGAGGCGCTCGAAGGCCTGGAACAGGCGCTCCTGCTCGGCCAAGCCCAGCCCGGGGCCGCTGTCGCGGACCTCGATGCGCAGCGCGTCGCCGTCGGCGCGGCAGCCGAGCCGGACGCTGCCGCCTTCGCGGTTGTACTTGATCGCGTTCGAGAGCAGGTTCAGCAGCACCTGCTTGAGCCGCACCGGGTCGGCCCGGACGCGGCGCGTCTCGGTCGCCGGCCGCTGGATCTCGAATCCGATCGAACGCGCCGCGGCCATCGGCTGCACCAGGCGCAGGCAGTCGTCGACCAGCGCCGCCAGGTCCACCGACTCGAGCTGCAGCTGCAGGCTGCCGGCCTCGATGCGCGCCAGATCGAGCACTTCGTTGATCAGCTCGAGCAGATGGCGGCCACCGCGCAGCATCTCCTGCACGCGCGCGCGCTGGCCCTCGCTGAGGGGGTCGCCGCAGTCGGATTCGAGCAGCTGGCCGAAGCCCAGGATCGCGTTCATCGGCGTGCGCAGCTCGTGCGACATGCGCGACAGGAACTCGGACTTCGCGCGGTTCGCGCGCTCGGCCTCGTCCTTCGCGGCGATCAGCGCCGCCTCGGCGGCCTTGCGCTCGGTGATCTCCCAGCCGTAGCTGATGTAGCCCTCGAAGCGGCCGTCGGCGCCGAAGCGCGGCACCGCGCTGTCGGCGATCCAGCGCCAGCCGGCGTCGGCGCCGCGCAGCCGGAACTCGCTCTGGTACGGGCGCCGCGCGGCGAGCGCGCGCAGGAATCCGGCCTCGTCGTCGGCGGCGTCGTCGGGGTGCACGCGCGCGGCCCAGGGCGTGGCCAGCTCCTGCGCCATCGTGCGCCCGGTGTAGAGCAGCCAGCGTTGGTTGAACCAGGTCGGCATGCCGTCGGCGTCGGACAGCCAGATCAGGGCCGGTGCGCCGTCGGCCATCGTGCGAAAGCGCGTCTCGCTCTCGCGCAGCGCCTGCTCGGCGGCGACGCTCGCGGTGACGTCGGTGAAGGTGCGCACGACGCTGCCGTCGGCGGCGAAATGCGAGCGCACCTCGAGCACCGTGCCGTCGGCCTTGGTGCGCTGGTACAGCGGCGCGAGCGCGCGCGGGTCACCGGCGACGAAGCGCTGCAGCCCGTCGCGGCCGGGTTCGCTGATGCGCGCGAGTTCGGCGCCGAAGTGGTCCTGCTCGAGCTGGTAGCGCGTCAGCGCCTCGAGCGTGGGCTGGTCGCGCATCAGCGCTTCGGGGATCTCGAGCAGCTCGACGAAGCGCTGGTTCCAGGCGTTGATGCGGCCGTCGGTGTCGATGCTGAGCACGCCCTGCGACAGACTCTCCAGCGTGAGCTCGAGCACGCGAGACTTCTGCGCCAGCAGCTCGCCGGCCTCGCGGATCTGCTGCTCGGCGCGCCTGCGCGCGCTGATGTCGGAGAACAGCCCGACCGAGCCGGCGCGCCGGCCGGCCGCGTCGAACAGCGGCGTCGCGTGGTTGTGGCAATGCGCGAGGCTGCCGTCGCCGCGGATCAGCGTGACCTCGTAGCCTCCGGACTGACCGGTGTCGCGCAGCGCCGCATTCCGGCGGAAGAGGGCCGCGTTCTCGGCGTCGACGAACTCGTAGATCGTGCGCCCGAGGATCTGCTCACGCGTGCGGCCGAGGATGCGGCACATCGCCGGGTTGACGTCGGTGCCGCGCAGGCCGTCGTCGACGAACCAGAAGCCCTGCTCGGTGTTCTCGAGCAGCAGCGTCAGCATGCGCGTCTTCTCCGCCAGCGCCGCGGCGGCAGCCTCGCGCTCGGTGACGTCGACGTAGATCATCACGAAGCCGCCGCCCGGCATCGGGCTGCGCCGCATCTCGAGCATGCGCCCGTCCGGCCGCACCCGGCGCAGCACCGACGCCGGGCCCTGGCTCAGCAGCACGTGCCGGCGATCGGCCTCGATCTCGGGGTCGCAGGGGCCGAATTCTCCGGCTCGCGCCAGCACGAGCAGCAGATCGTGCAGCGGCGCGCCGGTGCGCACCGCCGCCGGGGCCAGCCGCGTCATCTGGACGAAGCGCTCGTTCCACGCCGCCAGGCGCAGGTCGGCGTCGAACACGCTGATGCCCTCGCCGGCATGGTCGAAGATCAGGCGCAGCAGGGCCTGGCTGCGCAGCGCTTCCTGCAGCCCCCTTGATCCGGCATGGCGCGCGCGCGCGAGTTCCAGGCGCTCGCGCTGGACTCGGCGCGCGGCGAGCACCAGGAAGCCGAGCAGCGCCGCGGCCATCGCCGTGGCGGCGGTGGCCACCGCCGGCGCGACGCGGGCGCTGCGCCGCTACCGCGTGCTGGCCTTCGTCCACGGGCTGACCTGGAGCGCGCTGGCGGTGCTGGTGCCTCGGACCGGCG
>MEGM01000114.1:0-4295 GCA_001725505.1 Rubrivivax sp. SCN 70-15
GAGTCGAGACGCGAGCCGGCAACCCGACCACGGACTGGCAAGAGACATTCCGTGTCCTGCCAGCCCCGTCGCAAACACGAAGACGTCGTTCGATCGACTCATAGCGAGACTCATTATCGAACCAAAGGGATCTCCGCGGCTCCGCTCTCCCTGGCAGGGCGACCGCCGTTTCGGAGTTCCTCGATCATCGGCAGGAGTTTGTCGTGCACGAACTCCTCGGTCATCGGTCCGATGTGCTTGTAGGCGATGCGCCCTTGTGGGTCGATGACGAAGGTCTCCGGGACGCCGTAGACCCCCCAATCGATGCCGACCCGCCCGTCGATGTCGGCACCGGTGCGGGTGTAGGGATCGCCCCAACGATCGAGCCAGGCCGCTGCATCGTCGGGCTTGTCCTTGTAATTCAGGCCGTGGATCGCTACGAACTTGCGGCGCGCCAGTGCGATCAGCACCGGATGCTCCGCCCGACAGGCCACGCACCAGGAGGCAAAGACATTGACCAGCGAGACTTCACCCATCAGGTCGTGCGTCGCGAGACCT
Source organism: Rubrivivax sp. SCN 70-15 (assembly GCA_001725505.1). Classification (GTDB taxonomy): domain Bacteria; phylum Pseudomonadota; class Gammaproteobacteria; order Burkholderiales; family Burkholderiaceae_C; genus Rubrivivax. The sequence goes on from MEGM01000114.1 coordinate 538, forward strand.
TGAGAACGGCCCTTGACCGCAGGCAAGTCGAACTGAGGCGCGACCTTGCCGATCAGCGGCGAAGGCACCTCGCGCGGATCGAGGGAAAGGCCAATGCCCAGCAGCAGTGCAAGCACGCCGAAGGCCAACAGCGGGGCAAGGAACGCCCAGCGAGTCCGCTGTGAATGTCGCCGAGTTCGCTCGTGGTCCCCCGGTCCTTGGGGGGCTTCTGGAGGTGGTGGTAGTGAGTTCATGAGGTGAGGTGTTCTGGCGAGTGGTGTGGCGGCGCGTGAGTCGCCGACATCCAAAGCGCGAGCATGAGCATGGCCACGCCGACCGCCAGCGGGACGATGGCCAGTCTCCACGCCATGCGGCGCCGCGCCGGCCGCGGCCGCGCGTCAGGGTTCAGCTCTGGCTGGGCATGATGCGGCAGCCGGAAGCCTTGCTGCCGCCTTGATTCCTGGCGTTCCTCGGTCCTGCTCCACAGTGAAACCAGCAGCAGGATGGCGACCAGGCCCATCATGCTGGCGAGGATCCAGATGACCAGGCCGCCGAGCAGTTCGTCGCTCATTGGCGCGACGCCCCACCAGCGTCCGAGCCGGTCGTAGGCTTCGTAGAGCACCGAGTCCTTGAGTGCCGTCGCGGCGCCGAGTGGAATGTTCGCGAAGATCGCGGCACCGAGCATGATCAGGCGCTCGTGAAACGGGGTACCCCACGGCGCGGGGCGTGGGTCGAACACGCACCAGAAGAACAGCAGACCACTGGCCAGCATCGACACGTGCATCAGGTAGTGCAAGCGCGTGTCGAGCAGCGCGGCATCGTGGACCTCCGGAACCTGCCACACGTAGAGGATTCCCACGTAGAGCACGGTGCCGATGATTGGCCTGCGAAGGAAGCGGAGCGCAGTGCGGACCGGAGGCCGCGCCAGGAACGGCACCAGCCAACGCCGCCGAACCGGCGGTGGAATCCCGGCGACCAGCGGCCCGGCGGGGACGGCCAGCATGAGCAGCATCGGGGCCACGCCGCGCAGCAGAAGATGCTGGACCTGGTGGATCGCGAACAGGTGCTCGGCGACCACATCCAGCGGCGTCGCGAGCGCCAGCGCAATGGCGGCGAGTCCACCGCCGAAAGCCCAGTGGCGCGCCCGGCCCAGAGTCTGCTTCTTGTTCCGCGTGGCACGGACGCCGCGCAGATACAGAGCGGCCGCGGTCGAAACCGCGACGAGCATGTCGATGCCGATCGGCCAGGCGGTCAGCCAAGCCTGCGCGGCAACCGGCTGGTCGTGGGCGCCAGCGAACCCCGGCGCTGCCAGAAGCAATGGCGCCAGGAGCGCTGCCGCGGCGAGCCGCGACAGCGTGCGCCTGGGCGTCAAGAGCGGCCTCCCGCGAGAACGCGCAGTCGTTGCCGGATCAGCCACAGGTAGGTCGCTGCCAGCGCGAGATAGTTCAGCGCCATGAAGACCGGCGTATTCCAGGCCACGCCGTCGAATCCCTGGCGCGTGAACGGCCATAGCACCGGCGAGGGGTAGTAGTCGGCAGAGTGCGTGAAGACGTCGATGACGATGTGCGACCACCAGCCGAGCAGTGGGATCCACAGCGATCTCGACCACATCCACAGCAGCAGGGCGGCCATGCCGGCCACGATGGCGCTGTGCGTGACGCAGTGCAGGTTGTGCGAGAGCCACTCGACTCCCGGCGGCACGGCAGGCTCCTGTCCCGGCACGGCGATCGCATAACCCTTGACCGTCGCAGCCGTGCCCGCACCGAACGCCGACCAGCCAAGGATGGGCAGCAGGTGCGGGACGTCCGGCGCCACCGCCAGTGCGACCGTCGCCGCTGCAGTGCGCCGCGTGATGGCCCAGCGGCGCTGCGCGAGCATCACGCCCGCGCCGGCCCACAGGGCATGAGCAATCACATCCATCCCGGCTTCCTTCTGGCTCTAGGGTGTGGCACGTGGCGGGTCGGCGCGATCGAGCGACGCGAGGAACTGCTCGGGCGGCTGGAACCCGATCACCCGAAACGCCACCTCGCGTCCGCCGCGGTCGAAGAACACGATGCCCGGCGGCCCGAAGAGCCCAAAGCGCTGCAACAAGGCCTGGTCGTCGGCATTGTTGGCGGTGACATCGGCGCGCAGCAGGAGCGTGTCCTTCAGGCGCGCCCGCACCTGCGCGTCGCTGAAGGTGAACTGGTCCATCTCCTTGCACGAGACGCACCACTCGGCCCAGAAGTCCAGCATCACCGGCCTGCCGCGCGCCCCTCGCAGTCGGGTTTCGAGCTCACCGACGCTGCGCACGGGCTGGAACGGCAGCTCGCGCACCGTGCTGGCCTGGGCGGTCCCCCGCAATCCAGCCAAGGGTTGCAGGATCTCGCGATGGCCCGACAGTGCCCCCACCAGCAGCGCGGCCCCCGCCAGCAGCGCCAGCACGCCCAAGCCCTTGAACAGCCGCCGGTGGCCGGGTGCGTCTGACGGAAGAGGATCCAGCGCGTGCAGATAGATCGCCGGCACGATCAGCAGGGCCGCCCACAGCAGTTGCTGGGCCACGACCGGGATCACGGGTGTCAGCATGTAGATGGCCACCCCAAGCATGAGCACGCCGAAAACCCGCTGCACCGCCACAGTCCACCGGCCTGACTTCGGCAGGAGGGCGCCCGCGGTCGTCCCGACCACGAGCAGGGGCACGCCCATGCCGACGGCCATCGCGAACAGCGCCGTGCCGCCCAGCGCCACGTCGTGCGTCTGCCCGATGTAGAGCAGGGCGCCGGCCAGCGGCGCCGCCACACAAGGGCCGACGATGACGGCGGACAGCACGCCCATCACGAACACGCCGAGCGCGCGGCCGCCGGGCATCCGGCCGCTGGCGGCCGCGAGGCGGTTCTGAAGCGCGGCGGGCAGTCGCAACTCGTAGAGGCCGAACATCGACAGCGCCAGTGCCACGAAGATGAGGGCGAAGCCACCGAGCACCCACGAGCTCTGCAGGTAGGCTGACAGCAGCGTGCCCGCCAACCCCGCCGCCACGCCGGCCGCCGCGTAGGTGATGGCCATGCCGAGCACGTAGACCGTGGACAGGCCCAGTGCATGCCGCCGGTTCAGGTGCGGGCCGTGACCGACGATGACGCCGGACAGGATCGGAATCATCGGCAGCATGCACGGCGTGAACGCGAGCAGCAGGCCGAAGCCGAAGAAGGCCACCACCAGCACCCAGCGGTCGCCTTGCGTGAACAGCCGCCGCACGGCATCGGGGTCGGAAGGATCCTGCGCCGATGACCCTGGCGCTGTCACCGCCGCGTTCGGCGCCGCAGGAGCGGATTGCTCCGGCGGCTTCGTCGAGGGGACGGATGTGACCGCCGTGGCGGCGTCGGCCAGCGAAACCGTGACCGTCTTCTCGATCGGCGGGTAGCACACGCCCAGCGGCTCGTTGCAGCCCTGGTAGGTGGCGCGCAGCTGAAGTTCCGGCGGCGCGCTCGCCGCGTGCCGCACTGAGATCACCGCCTGGAATGGACGGTGATAGACCTGCACCGTGCCGAACGTGGGATCGGCCTTCGGCTCGCCCGCTGGCAACTCGACGCCGGCCACCGAGACCCCCTCCGGTGCGACGACGCTGAAGCTGATCCGGTCGCGATAGAGGTAGTAGTCCGGCGCTGGAGTCAGGGCGGCGATCAAGGTGTTCGCGTCGCGCGCTGCGACCGTGATCGAGAAGGCCTGGTCCGGCGGCAGCAACTCGGCCGGTGGCTTCGAGCCGCCCAGGAAGTTTCGCAAGGTGTCCAGGGGCCCCGGCGCGG
>MEGM01000114.1:4330-19476 GCA_001725505.1 Rubrivivax sp. SCN 70-15
GCCGCCGGCCGGGATCTGTGCCCATGCCGCGACCGTGGCGCCGCAACACAGCCACACCCAGACCAGGACCTTGCGGATAAATGGCAGGCCGTTGCTGTTCACGACGCGGTCACCTTCCTGGCCCCCACCTCGCATCCACCGCCGCCTGGATCGTGGCCGGGTCGGTGATGCCCTTCTCGCTCATCTGATAGGTCATCTCGGCCGTCCCGAGGCACACCTCGCACGCTTCGGCCATCCGGTCCTCGAAGCACTGAAGATTCGAGCGATGAAATCCCCGGTTTTCACAACCGCACCAGCAATAGAGCCGGTTCAGCAGCGCGGGAATCTTGGTGGCGATCCGATAGCCATTGCGCACCTCGGCGCGCGAGAACTGCTCGGCATCGAGCACGGCCGACGCATCGTCGCGGCCGCTGACGACGATGCGGAGCCCGTCCGGGCGCAGCATGCCGACCTTCCACCCGGTCGAATCGGCGACTGGCGCGCCGGCCTGTGCCTCGCCCGCCGCTTCGGTCCGCGGCGTGGGCACGAGCCAGGTCACCAGCGCCACGGCGCCGAGCACCGCGAAGGCGGCCAGCCACGCGCGCAGGGGAAGGCGCGAAAGGCGCGAAACTGGGGGGCTTCCTGTCCCGCCCGTGGTCCCGCTCTGCCTTCTCGTTTGCTTGCCGTGGTTTCGTCGCGTCATCTGGACCTCCTGCATCGAACCGGGTTCATGGCCTCGACGCGCGCTGGAGCTCGGCCTCCAGCTTCGCGCGCGGCACGGCGCCGACCAGGCGCGTGCCGTCTGCCAGCACCGTCGTCGGCGTGCCGCTGATCCGGTGCTTCTTCGCAAAGGCCGCGATCTCCGCGATCGGATCGGCGCACCCCGCTCGGCCCTCCGGGACGGCGCCGGTCTCCATCACCTCGGCCCAGGCCTCCGCGCGATCGGGCGCACACCAGATGGCGCGCGACTTGGCCGCGGCTTGCGGGTGCAACTGGTCGATCGGATACAGAAAGACGTACACGGTCAGGTCGTCGATGTCCTTCAAGGTCTTCTCCAGCGCCTTGCAATAGGGGCAATCGGGGTCCTCGAAGATCGCCAGCTTGCGCGCGCCGCTGCCTTTCACCCACGAGATCGCCAGTTCGGTGTTCAGCGTGTCGAAAGGGATCCGGTTGATCTGGGCCAGCCTCGCGTCGGTGAGGTTGCGTCTGGTCTGGGTGTCGATCAGTGGCCCGCCAAGCAGGTATCGCCCATCCTCGGTGACGTAGAAGACCTGGCCATCGACCGCGGCTTCGAACAAGCCGGCGACCGGCGTCTTGGCGACGGCCGGCGCCTCGCCGTTGGGAAACATGCGCTGTAGCGTTGTGCGCACGGCGCCTTCGTCGGCATGCACCGCGGTGACCAACGCGGCCGCGGTGACCGGCTCGACGCTTCATCGCCTACGCCTCCACCCGGTAGTTGCGCATGAGCCCGGAGTCCTCGTGCTCGAGCATGTGGCAGTGGTACAGGAACAGGCCGGGGAAGTCGGCGAAGCGCAGCAGCACCCGCACGCGTTCCCCCGGCATCACCAGCACGGTGTCCTTCCACCCGTCGTCGACGAGGCCGTCCTCGACCGTGGCGTACGCGTCGGAGAACCTGCTCGAAACCGAGCGCCCGAGCACGCGGAACTGCAGGCCGTGCACGTGCATCGAGTGCGCCATGACCATGCCCATCATCGAGCCTCGGCCGTCGTTGCGGAACTCCCAGATCTCCTGCGTGCCAAGCCGGACGGTCTCCAGTTCGCTCGCGCCGAGCATGTCGAAGCTCGCGCCGTTGATGCCCCAGACCATCATGCCCATGGTCATCTCGAACACCTTGGGGCGGTCGGCGTTGACGGCCTGACGCGGCTGCGGCGGCTCGATCCGTGACAGGCGTTGCGGCAAGGCAGCCGGTCTCGCGGGTCCGCTCCCGACGGTGAAGCGGTGGACCGCGAACGCGGCGCCATCGGGCAAGGCCGCGCGACCGCCCATCATGCCGCCCATGTTCATGCCGCCCTCGAAGGCCAGGCTGCGCAGCGTGATTTCGGTGCCGGGCGACCAGCGGCCGAAGTCCACCCACAGCTCCGCGCGTTCGGCGGGCGCCAGCATGAGGTAGTCGCGCCGGACCGGCGCCGCGAGCAGACCGCCGTCGGTGCCGATCACGGTCAGCGGTGCTCCGTCGCTCCACGCCAGCTTGTAGGTGCGCGTGTTCGAGCCGTTGAGCAGGCGCAGGCGATAGGCGCGCCGCTCGACCTCGCGCCCGTCCTGCACGCTGCCGTTGACGAGGATCCGGTCACCCAGCACGCCCATCATGCCGGCCATCATCGAACCCATGCCGCCACCCATCATGCCGCGGCCCATGCGCCCACCCATCATGCCGCCGCCCATCATCCCCCCGCCTGTCGGGCGCGCGTCGCCATCGCCCGCGCCGAGGTAGACGAACTGGTTGTCGGCGTCGAATGTCCGGTCCTGCAGCACCAGCGGCAGGTCCTGCGCGCCCGCAGGCAGTCCGAGCGCGGCCTCTTCGTCGTCGCTGACCAGGAACAGCCCTGCAAGTCCGGCGTAGACCTGCTTGCCGGTGCGCCCGTGTGGATGCGGATGGAACCAGTAGCTCCCGGCGCGATTGGCCACCGTGAAGTCGTATTCGTAGCGCGCGCCGGGCGCAATCGCGAAGCGCGGGTGCCCGTCCATCGTGTCCGGCACGTGCAGGCCGTGCCAGTGGATGATCGTGGACTCGGGCAGGCCATTGACGAGGTCGATGCGGACGCGCTGGCCCGTGCGCACGCGGATGATGGGCCCGAGGTAGCCGCCCGCGCCGGCATCGAGCGCAGAGGCGTCGCCCTGCAGCAGCCGGCCCTTGTAGCGCCAGACCCGAGTCGGCGCACCCGGAAGAAGGGACACCCGATCGGGTTCGGCGCGCAGTTCGACGTGCAAGTCAGGCGGATTGCCGCGCTCGGCCGGGGCGCCCAGTGTCGGCAGTCCGACGGCGGCCGCTGCGGCCGCCGCCGAAGAACGGATCAGGAGCTGTCGTCGTCGTGTGTCCATGTCGCACTCCATTCATTCATTCGTGACCCCGCCTCGCGCGATCCAGGACCAGGTTCGCCCCGCATCCTTGCTCAGCAGGACACTGCGCTTGAACGTGGCGATCGCGATCTCCTGTGGGTGCGCCGGGTTCTGGGCGATGTAGGCCACCGCGTCTTCGCTGAGCGCCGGCATCGGCAGCGCCTCCGGCGAAGCTCCCGGTTTCAGGGCGATCCGCATCAGGGTCGCCGTGCCCGCGTAGCCGCTGAACCACAGGGACTTGCCGTCGAGCGAGAAGCTCGCCGCGAGCACCTGCCGACCGCTGACGAGGCGCTCGAAGCGCCCAGCCGAGTCGTGCGACACGTACAGGCCGTCGGCCGTGCCGGCCGCGACGGTCGCGGCATCGGTCGGATGCACGGCCAGGGCCTTCAGATCACCGCCGAGCCCCTGCGCGGCGGCACGGGTCCACTTCAGGCCGTCGTTCGCGGTGAAGTAGATCCCCGCCTGGCTCATGCGCGAGTTCGCGGCGTGGTTGACCACGTAGACCGCGTTGGTGCCCCAGCTCGTGGCCAGCGCATGGAAGTCCGACTCGCCTTCGAGCCCGAGCTTGCTCCAGGACTGGCCGCCGTCGCGGCTTTTGATCAGCCCGAACGGGTTCGTCAGCCCGGTGCCGGGTGCGGGATGTCCGCTGCTGTAGAGCGCGTCGCGCGTGGCCGAGAAGCCCATGTAGTCGTGCGCCGGGCCGGCGGCCTTGGACCAACGCTTGCCGTCGAAGATCGCCAGGCCGTTGTGGCTGGGAATCATCAGGCGCGCGCCGTCGGCGCTGTAGGACAGGCCGTGCACGTGGGTCAGCGACACGGCTTCGCCGGCGCGGGCGGGTGCGGCGACGACGAAGGCGATCGCCAATGCGATCGAGACGGCGGATGCGGTGCGTGAGATCGGGTGCATGGGGCTCCTTGCTTCGTGGTGGATCGAGGGACCGTCGGCCGCTCAGCTCTTCAACAGCCGCGCGACGTCGGCGGCCATCGCGGCGACGTCGTGGGGCTGGCTCATGAGCAGGCGGCGGTGGCCGTGCGGGCCATAGACGTAGATCGCGCTGCCGTGCTCGACGGCGTAGTCGCCGTTGCCGTCGGCGGCGTGCGCGGCATGAAAGAACTTGAACTCCCGGGCCATTGCGGCGGTCGCCGCCGGATCGCCGTACAGGCCGAGGAAACTCGGGTGGAAGGCGCCGACGTACTTCGCCAACGCCTCGGGCGTGTCGCGCGCGGCGTCGACGGTGACGAACAGGCCCTGCACACGCGCGCCGTCGGGGCCGAGCGCCTTGACCACCTGCGCCATGTCGGCCAGCGTCGTCGGGCACACATCCGGGCAATGCGTGAAGCCGAAGAAGAGCATCACCACCTTGCCCCTGAAGTCGGCCAGGCTGCGTGGCCGGCCATGGTGGTCGTTGAGGTGGAAGTCGCGTCCCCATTCGACGCCCGTGACCTCGGTCGCCGTGAACGCCGTCGGCGCGCCACCGGGTCGCTCGCCGCAGGCGGCGACGAGCAGCAAGGACGCGATGGCCAGGAAGATCCGCAGTCGCATGATTCACCCTGGCGAGGCTTGGCGCCCATCCGCCGCATCGATGTGCTCGCGCAGCAGGCGCACCAAGGCCGCGTCGTCCCAGACGGCCGGGCCGAGCTTGCGCCCCACCTCGCGCCCGCTGCGGTCGACGAGCAGGGTCAGTGACACACCGCTGGTGGCGAGCGAGGACAGGGCCATGCCCTCCGCGTCGAGGAACGGGCTCAGGTGCCGGATGCCCGTGCGGTCGAAGAACGCCCGCACGACCGGCAACCCGCCTTGGTCCAGCGACAATGCGACGACCTCGAAGTCCGGGCCACCGAGCAGCGCCTGCAAGCGGTCCAGTGTCGGCATCTCTTCACGGCACGGCAGGCACCAGGTGGCCCAGACGTTTAGGAGCACGACCCGGCCGCGGAACGCGGCAAGGCTCGTCGCCTTGTTCCGCGCATCGACGAAGGCCAGATTGGGGAGCTCGCGCGGACNNNNGCTCGCGCGGACGTGCGTGCACGCTGAGGGCCGCGGCGGGTGCCAATGACCCGAGAAGTCGCCGCCACTGCGGCGCGAGCGCCAGCAGCCCCGCGGCCGCGGCAAGCCCCAGCCACCGTCTTCGCCTTGGCATTGCCAGTGATCGTTGCGATGCCATGGGGCTCACGGGCATTCCCCGCCAATGAACGCCGAGATCTCTGCCGGTCGCGAAAAGACGACCGCGGCGCGGTCGCCCTGCATGCCGTTGCCGACGATGACGGGCTTGCCGGGTTCGGGTCCGGCCGCACTGCCGTCGGTCTTGAAACGAAGGTTGAATTCCCACCAGGTCCTTGTCGCACCGTCGCCGGTGGTCACGCGATAGGCGTCGCCGCAATGGCGGATGCCGGTGACCCGGTGCGAAGCGTCGGCGCGCTTCAGGTCGGGCAGGCCTCGGTTCGGTGCCTTGACCTGGCCTTCGGACACGGCGCGCAGATAGGCGATGAGGTCGGCGCGCATGCCGGCGTCCGGAACACCGCGGAACGCCATTGCGTTGCCCGGTATCACCGCCGCGGGGTTGCGCAGCCAGGCGTCGAGCGACCGGTCGTTCCAGACGAGGTCCGAGCGCTTCATCGCATCCGAGTAGCGCGTGAAGCCGGCCGCGGTGCCGGCGCGCCGCTCCCAGACGTCGGCCAGGCTCGGCCCGGTCAGGTGCTGGCCCGGCGCGAAGGAGTGGCACGCGAGGCACTGGCGCGATGCCGCTGCGCCGCGTTCGACGTCGCCGGCATGCGCCGTCGAGACGACGCTCGCCGCGCCCAGCATCATCGTGAGCCCGAGTCGCGATCGGTTCGGCTTCGCCATCGCCGGTCAGGCCGCCCGGCCTTCGCTCGGTTCGGCCTCGCCTCTCGGCTCGGTTACCGCGGGTCCGGATTGTGTCGACTTGCACGATGTGCCGCCGGCCGGGCCCCTCATCGTGAAGGCCATCAGCAGCATCGATAGCGGGCAGACAAGCGCCAGCAGGACAGGGGCGCTGGCCAGGACGAGCGCCTGGGCTTGCGGCACCGTGAAGTAGGCGATCGCCAGGATCGCGCCGAGTCCGGCGGCGACCTTGAGCATGGTCTTGGGGCTGCAATGCATGTGGGGTTCCTCGTGGAGTTGAATGGGTTGGGAGTTTTTCCGTCGGGCCGGTCGGCGACGGCTACGCGGGGGGATCTGCAGTGGCATGCACGGCCGCGCGCAGGTGAAAGAAGTCGTCGACGGGCATCACCGCCACCACGCCGGCACCGGGTACGCCGGAGCCCGCGGTCTCTCGCAGGAGGTCGAGCAGCGCACCGAGTTGCGACTCGTCCACGAACAGTTCGGCCTTGGTGTGTTCGGTGAGCCAGTCGCCGGAGAAGAAGTTCTTGTAGTTGCCGAAGCCCTTGACCCGGGTCAGCGTGATGCCGCCCACCCCGATCAGGGTGAGCTTCGCCTCCAGCGCCGGCACGACTTCCGGCCGGACGATGGCGACAACGTGCTTGAATGCCATTTCAATCCCCTCGCGCATGCGGCCCGGTGCGGGCCGTTCGGGTCGGCCGGCGCCGGCGGAAGTCGCGCGCGCATGCCGTCCCGCCGTGTGCCGGGCCGCCTGTCGGTCAGGCGGTCAGCACGCGACGATGCGAGAGGTCAAATGCGGAAGCAGCAGTGCAGGATCGCCAGCGGCGGGCTTGCAGCCGGAGACGGGGGTTCCAACCAGGCCGGCGCTGGCGCGGAAATGGCAAGCGGCGCCCATTGCACGGCGGGGTAGAAACCCGCCGGCAGCGCCGGGGGCGCCGACGACGCTGGCTTGCCATCGACGTTCTGCTGGCCGGACTGGCAATGCGCTGCGCACAGGTTCGGCTGGGCCGGGTCGAGGCGCCAAGCCTCAGCCGGCATGCCATCGACCACACGTTCCGGGCGAGTCCCTTCCCCGGCCATCGTGGCCGTCGCCATGCCGCTCGCCGAACCGGCAGGCATGACCGGGCACGCATAGGCCGACAAGGCCACCTGCGCAAGAACGAGGACGCCCACCAGGAGGCGGGCGACAAGACGGTTCATGCTGCGGGGGATCGACACGGCGATTGGTGATTCAAGCGAGGGCAAAGGTTCCGGGTCGGCGATCAGAATAGCGCCAATTGCGTCCGTGCGTCCATGTTGTTCCACGGCGTCTGCTCGGACGGGACTGGGAGGTCATGGCCGTGCCTCCAGGTTCATGCGATCGTGCCGGGCGCGGATCTCCGGCGGCCACTGGGCCTTGATCCAGGAAAGCACCGCGACGATTTCCTCGTCGCTCAACTGCCCCTCGAAGGCCGGCATCGACGATTCGTGGTCCTTCAGCCCGGCTGCCTTCGCGACGCCGAACTTGGTGATCCGAAACAGCAAATCGTCGGTGTGGTGCCAGGTGTGCCCACTGGCGTCGTGCGGGGGAGCGGGGAATCGCCCGTCCGCGCCCGGACTGCGCCAGTTGGGCTGGCCCTCCAGGCGCTGCCCATGGCAGGCCGCGCAACGCGCGGCGTAGACCTTCTGGCCCTGTGCCACGAGGCGCGTGTCGTCGGGCCTCAGCAGGGGCCCCGAATCACCGCCGGGGACCAGCCTGAAGACGGCCAGCCCAGTGAGCACCGTCGCGCTGACGACCCCCGCGATCACGAGAGTCCTTCGTCGTCTCATCGGCCTTGTCCTTGCATGGCCGGTCCGCCAACCTCAAGCCGCTGCACGGCGTCGCGCGCAGAAGCTTCCCTCCCAGCTCGCCGCTGCCGGCTTCGCCGCATCAGCAGATAAGCCGCCGGGATCACGAACATCGACAGCAGCGGCGCGGTGATCATGCCGCCGACCATCGGTGCGGCGATGCGCTGCATCACCTCCGAGCCGGTGCCGGTGCCCCACATGATCGGGAACAGGCCGGCCAGGATCACCGCCACCGTCATCGCCTTGGGCCGCACGCGCAGCACCGCGCCTTCGCGGATCGCGTCGAGCAGGTCCTCGGTCGAGGTCCTGCCGGCCGCGACGCGCTCGTCCCAGGCCTGCTTCAGGTACAGCAGCATGATGACGCCGAACTCGGCGGCCACGCCGGCCAGGGCAATGAAGCCGACCGCGCCCGCCACCGACAGGTTGTAGCCCAGCAGCCAGAGCAGCCAGATTCCGCCGACGAGCGCGAACGGCAGGGTCGCCATGATCAGCAGCGCCTCGTCGAAGCGGCGGAAGGTCAGGTACAGCAGCACGAAGATGATCAGCAGCGTGAACGGCACCACCACCTTGAGCTTGGCGGTCGCGCGCTCGAGGAACTCGAACTGCCCCGACCAGGAGATCGAGTAGCCAGGCGGCAAGGCCACCTTCTCGGCGACCACCCGCTGCATGTCTAGCACCGCGGAGCGCAGGTCGCGCCCGCGGATGTCGACGTAGACCCAGCCCGACAGGCGCGCGTTCTCGCTGCGCAGCATCGGCGGCCCGTCGGTGATGCGGATGTCGGCGACGTCGGACAGCACCAGCCGCGCGCCGCGCTCGGTGACGACCGGCAGCCGGCGCAGCTTCTCGAGCGAGTCGCGGATCTCGCGCGGGTAGCGCAGGTTGATCGGGAAGCGCTGCAGGCCCTCGACCGTCTCGCCGACGGTGTCGCCGCCGACGGCCGAGGCGATCACCGACTGCACGTCGGCGATGTTCATGCCGAAGCGCGCTGCCGCGTCGCGGTCGATCTTGACGTCGACGTAGCGCCCGCCGGTGAGCCGCTCGGCGAGCGCGCTGCTGACGCCCGGCACATCCTTCAGCACGCGCTCGATCTCGGAGCTGACGCGGTCGATGGTGGCCAGGTCCGTCCCCGCGACCTTGACCCCCACCGGGCTCTTGATGCCGGTGGCCAGCATGTCGATGCGGTTGCGGATCGGCGGCACCCAGATGTTGGCCAGGCCCGGCACCTTGACGATGCGGTCGAGCTCCTCGACCAGCTTGTCCTGCGTCATGCCGGGACGCCACTGCTCGCGCGGCTTGAACTGGATCGTGGTCTCGAACATCTCCAACGGCGCCGGGTCGGTTGCGCTCTCGGCGCGCCCGGCCTTGCCGTACACGCTGGCCACCTCGGGCACGGTGCGGATCAGCCGGTCGGTCTGCTGCAGCAGCTCGCCCGCCTTGCCGGCCGACAGGCCGGGCAGCGCCGACGGCATGTAGAGCAAGTCGCCTTCGTCGAGCCGCGGCATGAACTCGCCGCCGATGTGCTGCAGCGGCCACAGGCTCGCCATCAGCGCCACGACCGCAACGACGAGCGTGAGGCGCGGCACCCGCAGGACGGCGTTGAGCAATGGCCGGTACAGCGCGATCAGCAGGCGGTTCAACGGATTGGTCTTCTCGTCCGGGATGCGTCCGCGGATCAGGTAGCCCATCAGCACCGGGATCAGCGTGGCCGACAGCCCGGCCGCCGCCGCCATGGCGTAGGTCTTGGTGAAGGCCAGCGGCGAGAACAGCCGCCCCTCCTGCGCCTCCAGCGTGAAGACCGGGATGAAGCTCAGCGTGATGATGAGCAGCGAGAAGAACAATGCCGGGCCGACCTCCGCCGCCGCGTCGCCGATCACACGCCAGCGTGCCTCGCCCTGCAGCGCCTCGCCGGGATGGTCGTGGCCCCAGCGTTCGAGGTGCTTGTGTGCGTTCTCGATCATCACCACCGCCGCGTCGACCATCGCGCCGATGGCGATCGCGATGCCGCCGAGCGACATGATGTTGGCGTTGACGCCCTGGTAGCGCATCACGATGAAGGCGGCCAGAATGCCCAGCGGCAGCGAGACGATGGCGACAAAGGCCGATCGCAGGTGGAACAGGAAGATGAAGCACACCACCGCGACGACGAGGAACTCCTCGAGCAGCTTGTGGCCGAGGTTCTCCACCGCGCGCTCGATCAAGCCCGAGCGGTCGTAGACCGGCACGATCTCGACGCCCTTGGGCAGGCTGCCCTGCAGGTCGGCCAGCTTGGCCTTCACGGCGGCGATCGCCTCGAGCGCGTTCTTGTCCGAGCGCATCACGACCACGCCGCCGGCGGCTTCGCCCTCGCCGTCGAACTCGCCGATGCCGCGCCGCATCTCGGGGCCGACCTGGATGCGCGCCACGTCGCCCAGCCGCACCGACACGCCGGTGTCGGTGGTGAGCAGCGGGACCTGGCGGAAATCGTCCAGCGTCTGCAGGTAGCCCGAGGCGCGCACCATGTACTCGGCCTCGCCGAGTTCGAGCACCGAGCCGCCGCTTTCCTGGTTGGCGCGGCGGATGGCTTCAACGACGCGGGTGTGGGGAATGCGGTAGGCGGCGAGCTTGTCGGGGTCGAGCAGCACCTGGTACTGGCGCACCATGCCGCCGACCGACGCGACCTCGGCCACGTTGGGCACCGACTTCAGCTCGAACTTAAGGAACCAGTCCTGCAGCGCGCGCAGCTGCGACACGTCGAGCGCGCCGCTGCGGTCGATCAGCGCGTACTGGTAGATCCAGCCCACGCCGGTGGCATCCGGGCCGAGCTGCGCCTTGGCATTGGACGGAAACCGCGCCTGCACCTGGTTCAGGTACTCCAGCACGCGCGATCGCGCCCAGTACAGGTCGGTGCCGTCCTCGAACAGCACGTAGACGAAGCTGTCGCCGAAGAACGAATAGCCACGCACCGTCTTCGCGCCCGGTACCGACAGCATCGTTGTCGTCAGCGGGTAGGTGATCTGGTTCTCGACGATGCGCGGCGCCTGGCCGGGGTAGGTCGTGCGGATGATGACCTGCACGTCGGACAGGTCGGGCAGCGCGTCCAGCGGGGTCCTGAGCACCGAGATCACGCCCCACGCGCAGACCATCAGCGTGGCCAGCAGGACGAGGAAGCGGTTGGCGATCGACCAGCGGATCAGGCGGGCGATCATCGCGGGCTCCTCGAAGTCGAAGCCGCGGTGGCCGGAGGCGCGATCGGTGTCACCCCGGTGAGCTGCGGCAGCCCTTCGGCATCCATGGTGAACTCGAAGTCGATGCGGTCACCCGCCTGCAGGCCGCGCGGCAGACCGGCCTTGGGCGGCTTGAAGTCCATCGTCATCGGCCCCCACTTCAGCGACGGGATCGGGCCGTGGGACAGCGTCAGCGCGTCGCGGCCGACGCTCTCCACCCTGGCTTCGCCCCGGTGGTGCTCGGTCGCGGCTGCGGGAGGAGGCTCGTTGTTCAACCGCGCCTCCACGCCCCGCAGGCTGGCCTCGGAGTCGATGAGGAACTGCGACGACACGACCACGCGCTGGCCGGCCTGCAGGCCGCGCCGGATCTCGGTCTGGCCACCGGTCTCGATGCCGGCCTCGACCTCGACGGGACGGAACCGGCCGCCCTTGTCGTCCTGCTCCGCCAGCATCACCACGGTGCGCGTGCCGGTCTGGATCACCGCCTCGGTGGGCACGACCAGCGAGCGCGACGCGTGCATGTCAATGAACCGCATCTGCACGAACATGCCCGGCACCAGCCGCCCGCCCGGGTTGGCGAGTTCGAGCCGCGCCTTCAGCGTGCGCGTGGCGGCGTCGACCTCGGGCAGCAGCGCCTGCACCTTGCCGTCGAAGGTGACACCCGGCACTGCCGGCGAGCGCGCCTGCACCTTCGCGCCGGGGCGCAGCAGCGCCGCCTGGCTCTCCGGCACCTCGGCCTGGGCCCAAACCGTGCCCGTGCCGTTGATGCGGAACAGCGTCGCGCCGGCCATCACGGTCGTACCTTCCCGCGCCAGCAGCTCGGTGACGACGCCGGCGATCGGCGCTGCCAGCGTGAGGCGCGGCTGCGTGGTGCCGCTGCGCTCGACCTGCGCGATCTGCGCCTCGCTCATGCCGGCCTGGCGCATGCGCTGGCGCGCCCCGTCGACCAGCAGCGCGAGGTCGGTGCCCTGCATGCGGCGCACGGCGAGGAATTCCTCCTGCGCTGCGATCCACTCGGGCACGTAGATCTCCGCCAGCGGCTGCCCCGCGGCCACTCGGTCCAGCGTGGCGCGCACGTGCAGCTTCTCGACGAAGCCGGTGGCGCGCGCCTGCACCACCGCCAGGTCGCGCTCGTTCCAGGCGATGTTGCCGACCGCGGCGACCTGCGGCGCGAGCGTCGCCTCGACGACCTCGGCGGTGCGCACGCCCAGGTTCTGCTGGATGCGCGGGCTCACCGTGACCTTGCTGCCGTCGTCACCGGCGCCGCCGGCATAGACCGGCACCAGCATCATGTCCATGAACGGCGACTTGGCCGGCTTGTCGAACTTGTTCCCCGGCACCATCGGGTCGTGGTAGTACAGCACCTTGCGACCGGTGACTGGGTCCATGTCGCCGGCTTTGATGCCGGCGGCGATGTGGCGCCGCGTCGCTTCCTCACCCTGGGCGATGCTTTGCGGCAGTGTCTGTTCGGTGGCGGCGTTGCTGTCCACGCTTGACGACGCGGTCATCATCGCCATGCCCTGCTGCATGCCCAGCCACCAGGCCGTGCCGGCAATGCCGGCGACCGCGACGAGCACCGCGGCGACGATGGTTGTGGTGTTGGTCTTCATTGCGCGGCTCCTGAAGCGGGGAGAAGGGTGTCGAGACGGGCCCAGGTGCGCGCGGTGTCGAGTTCGACATCGATGCGCTCCATGCGCAGCGCCAGCGCCGCGCGGCGCGCGTCGAGCACCGTGCCCAGTGGGGCTGCACCGCCGCGGTAGGCCGCGAGTGCGGTCTCGACGCGCTGACGCGCCAGCGGTTCGCGTTCTCGGTCGATCAGCGCCAGTTGCTGCAGCCCGGCACGCCAGCGGTCGGCCCAGCCGTCGACCAGCGCCACGATCTCGCGCTCGAGTTCCGTGCGCTCGGCGCGCAGGGCCTCGCTCTGCGCAAGGCGGGCGGCGAGTTCGCGGTCCTGGCGTTGCGGGCGGTCCCAGGGCAGCGGCAGCGACACGCCGATCGACACCATGTTCGAGTAGCGGCTGCCGCGCTGACTGAACATCAGTTCGGCGCTCCAGTCAGGTTCGCGCTCGGCGCGGGCGACCGCAACGGCCGAATCGGCGACGGCTTCGCGGGCCGCCAGCTGCGCCAAGCCGGGGTGCAGCGCCAGCAGCGTCGCCGGGGGGCGGTCGACGAGGGCATGCCGATCCAAGGGCGGCGCGTCGGCCAGCGGCTGGTCGACGGGATCGCCAGTCCAGCGCGACAGGTCCCTGCGCTTGGCGGTCGCCGCCGCCTCGGCCGCGAGCAACGCCTGCTCGATCTGCGCCACCGCATCGCGCGCGGCCAGCACGTCGGTGGTGCTGCCCCGCCTGCCGCGCTGCGCAGCCATCGCGGCATCGACCTGCAGAGTTGCTTCTGCGCGTTGATCCTGCAGCAGTACCAGCCTCTGCTCGGCGGCACGCCGCTCGAACCAGGCCAGCGACACCTCGCGCCGAACGTCGGCCACTCGCAGGGTGCGCTCGGCCTGCTCGGCCTGGGCATCGCGCAGGTAGCGATCGGCGCGCGCCTGGCGCTTGTCCTCGCGCGTGAAGGTCTGCATGAGAGAGACGGAGCGCACGGTCATGAAGTCGCGCGTGGTGCTGAAGCGGTCGGGGCCATCGGCCGGCACGTTGTTGAGCGCCAGACCGAGGACGGGGTCGGGACGCTGCGCCGCGGCAACGGCCATTTCCCGGGCCGCTTGCGCACGCTGGCCGGCGGCGGCCGGTGCGGCCGCTCTGGCGGTGGCTCTTTGTTGGGCCTCAGCGAGCGTCAGCGGAGATGGCGATGCGCTCCACGCCGGCCAGGCGACGAGGAACAAGGCCAGCGCTGAGGCCGGCACGGCGAAGCCGCCTTGCAGGCGGATGGACCAGGACATGGAAGAACTCCAGGGCGCGCGGCTGCAGGAATCTGCGTGCCGGGCGCGTAGCCAGACCGATCCGGCGCGGCTGGCGCCGGATTACCAGTGCACGCCTTGGCGTGCGAGGGATGTCAGCTGTGGCCTGGAGGTCGCCAGGGCCCGGCAACGGGCGCGGCGGAGAGCAAGGACGCCAAACCGCTTGGAAGCGCGGCGGAACCGGGCCACTGGGAGTGGATCGCCTCGGAAGGGAGGATCACCGCGGCGATGCTGCAGTCCAACTGGGCTTTGCAGGCCTTGCCGGTGGCCGCGTAAGTCGCGAGATCCTGGCAGCAATCGGGGAGGTCGCTGGCCTGGGCGTCCCCCGCCGCCAACGCCGCCCGCATGTGCTCTTCCATGGGGCATGGTGCGCGTTGCGGGTTAGGCGCCGCCACGGCCTGCAGCGCGAGGCCTAGGCACAGAAGGATGGCGAGCAGCCGACGCAGCATGGGCGAGAGTCTATGCGGTTCGGCGCCGCCTCGTTCACGTCGAAGGAAATCAGACTCGAGTCTGATCGAGAACGAGGTCCGGAAAGGCGGCTCCAGTCCCATCGGCCGAAGGTTCGCCAGGCCGCTAGGCTAGGACAGAGATCGGACCGCCCACCAGGACAGCGCGCCGGCCAAGACCAGCCAGACCAGGACGATGCCCACGGCACCCACGGTGCTTCGTGGCTTCGTGCGATACCTCGACGTCCAGTCCTCCGCCTTGGCGCGCGATTCGGCCAACACATCGGGCGGCAGCAGGCTTATCGTGGCCCAGATCAAGGCTGGCAGCAGGATGGCGTCGTCCAGGTAGCCGAGCACAGGAATGAAGTCGGGAATGAGGTCGATCGGGGACAGGGCATAGGCGACGACAAATGCGCCGAGAGCCTTGGCATACCAGGGCGTTCCGGGGTGCTTGCCCGCGAACCAGAGCGTCACGCCGTCCCGCTTCAGACGCCGCGCCCAGGCGGTGGCCAGATCAAGGACGTGCATCTGGTGTTCGACGAGTTGTTCCTTACGGAGCGCGTGCACAAACGAAAGTCGACCCGGTCAGATTCCCGTCTTGCCTGGGGGCTTGCGCGCGATGACGGTGGCGAAGCACTTGCGCGTCCCCGCCTTTGCAGGAAAGTCGCGATGTTCTGACACCACGGTGTCCCAGCCGGCGAAACGCCTGGCCAACTCATCGCGCGCGAACAGGCAATGCCCCGCTGGGTCGAACATGTCCATGTAGCTCGTGCCCTCGATCAGTACGTTCACGATAGCCACGCCACCGGGTCGAACCGCAACCTTGAGCTGCTCGAGCTGGGCGGCGGC
>MEGM01000115.1 GCA_001725505.1 Rubrivivax sp. SCN 70-15
ATGGGCCCTGCGCCCGCGGGTACCCCCACCGCCCTGCGAGTCCGTCGGTGGTCTGCCTCGAGGGGGCGGCCCTCGGTGGCGGCAGGAGACGGTGGTTCGGGGGTGCGGGCGCAGGGCCCATTCGCGGTCACCACTTCCCGTGGCAAGAGAAGAAGGCGTTGACGAGGTCACCGCGGCAGACACAAGCCGTTCGCCCGCGAGCGTGGACCGGAGAACGCACCCCCGGGCCACCGGCTCACGCTGAATCTCGCGCACGCGCGACGCCGTCGAACCCGCGAGCGGTTGCTCATTCCTGGTCGATCGCAAGTCGGTACGAGAGCCGCGTCACGCCAGCCGCTGCAGCACCAGCAAGGCCAGCGGTAGCCCCAGCATGCCGATCAGCGTGGACAGCGTCACGAGCCCGGCGACGAAGCCGCCGTGGCCGCCCATGCGCGTGGCCAGCACGTAGGCACTGGACGCGGTGGGCAGCGCGGCGAAGGCGACCACCACCGCCTGCTGCGCCGGCGGCAAACCGAGCGCGATGACGAGCGCGATCGCCAGCGCCGGCAGCAGCACGTGGCGGATCGCCAGGAAGGCGCCGGCCAGCGCCGGCGACTCGCGCAGCGCGCCCAGGCGCAGCCCGGCGCCGACGGCCATCAGCCCGAGCGGCAGCGCGGCAGCGCCGATGCGGCCGAGCGTGATCGTCGCGATCTCGGGTAGGCGCAGCCCGAGCAGGTTGCACAGCAGCCCGGCGCCGGTGGCCAGGATCAGCGGGTTGCGCGCCAGCTCGCGCAGGTAGCCATGGCCGCCGTGGCGCGCCAGCGGCCAGACCGCGGCGACGTTGCACAGCGGCACGCACAGCGAGATCAGCAGCGCTATCCAGGCCACGCCCTGGGTGCCGGCCAGGCGCTCGGCGAGCGCGAGTCCGATGTACGAGTTGAAGCGGAACGCGGTCTGGGCGCCCGAGGCGTGCAGCGTCGGGTCGACGCCGGGCCACAGCCGCAGCGCATAGGCGAGCGCGATGCCGGCGCCGCAGACCGCGACGCCGCTGCCGGCGAGCGGCAGCAGCGCCCCCGGCGAGAGCGGATAACGCAGAATGGACGCGAAGAGCAGGGCCGGGAACAGCAGGTAGTAGACGAGCCGCTCGGCGCCGTCCCAGACGGGCCGGTTCAGCGCGGTGTAGCGGCAGACGAGGAATCCGCAGACGATGAGCACGAAATCGGGCAGCAGCAGGAAGGCATCGGGCATCCGGGCAGTGTGCCAGCGCGTGCCGGTCGGCGAACGCGGCCTGCCGGACGTTGAAGGCACCATGACCGATTCGACGCCGGGCGCGTTGCGCCGCCGCGACCTGATCACCGCGATCGCACTGACGGCGATCGCGCCCTGGGCCCGCGCGCAGATGAAGATCGCCGGCGAGACCTTCGACGCGACCGCGCGCGTCGGCGACTCCGACCTCGTGCTCAACGGCGTCGGCGTGCGCGCGGTGGCCTGGTTCAAGGGCTATGCGGCGGCGCTGTACCTCGGCGCGAAGGCCGCGACCCCGGCCCAGGTGCTCGCGACGCCAGGGGCGAAGCGGCTGCAGCTGCGCATGCTGATCGACGTACCGGCGAAGGAGTTCGTGAATGCGGTGGACGTGGTCATCGCGCGCAACACGCCCGAGACCGAGCACGCGGCGCTGGCCGAACGCCGGGCTGCGTTCGATGCCCAGATCGAGGCCTTCGGCACGGTGGCGAAGGGCGCCGTCGTGGACCTGGACTACCTGCCCGGGCGCGGCCTGCAGATGAGCCTGAACGGCCGGCCCGCCGGCGCGGCGATCCCGGGCGCGGACTTCTACGCCGCGGTGCTGCTGATCTTCCTCGGCGACAAGCCGGTCGACAAGCGCCTGAAGGCCGGCCTGCTCGGCGCCCGGGCCTAGTTCGCGACGCGTGGCGCTGCCGCCCGACAGCCAGGCCTCGATCGACCGCTTCGTCGACGCGCTCTGGGTCGAGGACGGCCTGGCGGCGCTGACGCTGGCCGCCTACCGTCAGGATCTCACGCACTACGCCGGCTGGCTCGCCGAGCGCCACGGCAAGGCGATCACCGCGAGCGGCGAGGCCGACCTGCTCGGCTACATCACCGAGCGCCATGCCGGCTCGCGCGCGAGCAGCGCGAACCGGCGCCTGACGGTGTTCAGGCGCTTCTTCCGCTGGGCGCTGCGCGAGCGGCTCGTTTCGGCCGACCCGACGCAGCGGCTGCTCGCCGCGAAGCAGCCGATGCGCGTGCCCAAGGTGCTGAGCGAGGCGCAGGTCGAGGCGCTGCTCGGCGCGCCTGACCTGGCCACGTCGCTGGGCCTGCGCGACCGCGCGATGATCGAGCTGATGTACGCGAGCGGCCTGCGCGTGAGCGAGCTGGTGACGCTGAAGACCGTGCACCTGGGCCTGGCCGAGGGGGTGCTGCGAGTGATGGGCAAGGGCTCGAAGGAACGCCTGGTGCCGTTCGGCGAGGAGGCGCATGGCTGGCTGCAGCGCTACCTGGCCGAGGCGCGCGGCGCGATCCTCTCGGGCCGCCCGAGCGACGCGCTCTTCGTCACCGCACGCGGCGGGCCGATGACGCGGCAGATGTTCTGGAAGCTCGTCAAGAAGCATGCGCTGCGGGCCGGAATCCATGCGCCGCTGTCGCCGCACACGCTGCGCCACGCGTTCGCGACCCATCTGCTCAACCATGGCGCGGACCTGCGTGCGGTGCAGATGCTGCTCGGCCATGCCGACATCGGCACGACCACGATCTACACCCACGTCGCGCGCGAGCGCTTGCGCCAGCTGCACGCGAAGCACCACCCGCGCGCGTAGGGCCTGCAACTGCCTCCGCCGCGGCGCGGCCGGCGCGCAGCGGACAATGCGCCGATGAAAACCCCGAAGCGCCTGCAGTCCCTCGTCGACGAAGGCCTGATCGACGGCGTGCAGCGCCAGCTGATGAGCGGCAAGGAAGCGATGGTCTTCGTCGTGCGCTGCGGCGACGAGACGCGCTGCGCCAAGGTCTACAAGGAGGCCACGCAGCGCAGCTTCCGCCAGGCGGTGGACTACACCGAGAACCGCAAGGTCAAGAACTCGCGCGATCAGCGCGCGATGGCCAAGGGCACGCGCTTCGGCCGCGAGAAGCAGGAGGCCGCATGGCAGAGCGCCGAGGTCGACGCGCTGTACCGGCTCGCCGCCGCCGGTGTGCGCGTGCCGCGGCCGTACAACTTCCAAGACGGCGTGCTGCTGATGGAACTGGTGGTCGACGCGAACGGCGACGCCGCGCCGCGCCTGAACGACTGCGAGTTCACGCCCGAGCAGGCGCGCGCGCACCACGCCGCGCTGCTCGGCGAGGTCGTGCGCATGCTCTGCGCCGGCGTCGTCCACGGCGATCTGTCGGAGTTCAACATCCTGCTCGCGGCCGACGGCCCGGTGATCATCGACCTGCCGCAGGCGGTCGACGCCGCCGGCAACAACCACGCGCAGCGCATGCTGCTGCGAGACGTCGACAACCTGCGCGATTTCTTCGGCCGTTTCGCGCCGGAGCTTCTGGGCAGCGCCTACGGACCCGAGATCTGGGGCCAGTACCAGCGCGGCCTGCTCCGCCCCGAGGCCGTGCTGACCGGCCGCGTCGACGCGGACACGACACCGGTGGACCTGCACGGCGTGCTGCGCGAGATCGACGATGCCCGCGCCGAGGAATCCGCGCTGCGGCTGCGCCTGCAGACGGCCCACTGACGGCCACGCCGTCGGCGCGTCGGCGGCGGCCCCGGGTTGTTGCCGGCGGCGGGGTGCTGCCACACCGGTGAGAATCGGTCGAATCAGCGGAGACCGACAGCATGCATGGGTACGTAGCGATCTCGGTTCAGATCATCGGCTATCTCGCTGCCCTGTTCACGTTCATTGCCTACTATTCGAAGTCGATGATGCGTCTGCGGGTGGCGGGCATCCTGGCCAACGTCGCGTTCATCACCTTCGGGGCCGCCGCCGCGGTCTACCCGACACTGCTGCTCCATGCGGTGCTGCTGCCGATCAACATCGTGCGGCTGCGCCAGATGCGCAGGCTGGTGCGACAGGTCAGCGAGGCCGCGAACGGTGACCTGTCGATCGAATGGCTGCGGCCCTTCACGCACCGCAGGCGTTTCGACGCCGGTCAGCGGCTGTGGCAGCGCGGCGACGTGGCGAACGAGATGCTGTTCGTGCTCGGCGGCCGCTTCCGCGCGGTCGAGGCCGACGTGGCGCTCGGCCCCGGCGACGTGATCGGCGAGATCGGCCTCGTCGATCCGGAACAGCGCCGTACCCAGTCGGTGGACTGCGTGGAGGCCGGCGAGGCGCTGACGATCAGCTACGACGAGGTGCGCCAGCTCGCGTTCCAGAACGCGAAGTTCGGCTTCTACTTCCTGCAGCTCGTCGCCCGGCGACTGCTGCGCGACGTGCGCCGGTCGGAGGCCGCCGTGCAGCCCGCGCCGGGGTGAGCGCCGCAGCGCCACTGGTTACACTCGGCGCCGATGAATTCGCTGCTGCCGACCCTGCTGGCGATGCTCGCCGGCTACCTGGTGGGGTCGCTGTCCTTCGCCGTCATCATCAGCCGGCTGATGGGGCTGGCCGACCCGCGCAGCTATGGCTCGAAGAACCCCGGCGCGACCAACGTGCTGCGCTCGGGCAACCGTGCAGCGGCGGTGCTGACGCTGGCCTTCGATGCGCTCAAGGGCTATCTGCCGGTGCTGCTGACGCTGATCTATGGCCCGCGCTGGGGCATCGGCGAGAACGCGGCGGCCTTCGTCGGGCTGGCTGCGTTCGCCGGCCATCTGTGGCCGCTGTACTTCCGCTTCCAGGGCGGCAAGGGGGTGGCCACCGCGGCCGGCGTGCTGCTGGCGCTCAACCCCTGGCTCGGCCTGGCGACGCTGGTCTCCTGGGTCATCGTCGCAGCCTTCTTCCGCTACTCGTCGCTCGCGTCGCTGGTCGCCGCCGCCTTCGCGCCGTTCTACCAGGCGCTGATCTGGGGCGCCGAGCCGGCGCTGCTGGCGATCATCGTGATGAGCCTGCTGCTCGTCTGGCGCCACGAGGGCAACATCCGCAAGCTGCTTGCCGGCACCGAGTCGCGCCTCGGCCAGAAGGCACAGCCCGTGAAGCCGGCGCATCCTGCGCACAGGAAAGGACAATCGAGATGATTCAACGCTTCGACGTCGGCACCCGCCTGTCGGAAATGGCGGTGCACAACGGCGTGTGCTATCTGGCCGGCCAGGTGGCCGGCGACGATACGCAGGACATCGCCGGCCAGACGCGCCAGGTGCTGGCCTCGATCGACGCGCTGCTCGCGCGCGCCGGCACCGACAAGGGCAAGCTGCTGATGTGCCAGATCTTCATCACCGACCTGGCCGACTTCCCGGCGATGAACGAGGTCTGGGAAGCCTGGCTGCCCGCCGGCCACGCGCCGCCGCGCGCCACCGTGCAGGCGACGCTGGCGCGTCCGGGCTGGAAGGTCGAGATGGTGGTCACCGCAGCGCTGTGATGCCGCGCCGGCGCACGGCGATCGCCTAAAGGCCCAGGCGCGCCAGTTCGCCGCGCCCCTGGCGCACGAGCAGCGGCGTGTCGCCGCTGAGGTCGATCACGGTCGTCGGCTCCATCGGGCAGGCGCCGGCATCGACCACCGCCTGGACCCGCTTCTGCAGCTGCTCGCGGATCTCGCCGGCGTCGTTCAGCGGCTCGTGCGCGCCGGGCAGGATCAGCGTGGTGGCGAGCAGCGGCTCGCCGAACAGTGCGAGCAGTTCCTGCGTCACCTTGTGGTCGGGCACGCGCAGCCCGATCGTGCGCCGCTGCGGGTGCGACAGCCGGCGCGGCACCTCCTTCGTCGCCTCGAGGATGAAGGTGTAGGGGCCGGGCGTGCCGAGCTTGAGCAGGCGGTACTGGCGGTTGTCGACGCGCGCGAAGCGCGCCAGCTCGGACAGGTCGCGGCACAGCAGCGTGAGGTGGTGCTTGTCGTCGACCTCGCGGATGCGGCGCAGCGACTCGGCCGCAGCCTTGTCGTCGAGCCGGCAGACGAGCGCATAGCTCGAATCGGTGGGCACCGCGGCGACGCCGCCGTCGTGCAGGATCTGCGCGGCCTGCTTGAGCAGGCGCGCTTGCGGGTTCTGCGGATGGACCTCGAAGAACTGCGACACGTGGCGCGCGGCCTACACGGCGACGACCGGGATCTTGCCGATCCTGGCCTGCCATTCGCGCGGGCCGGTGGTGTGGACGCTGGTGCCCTGGGCGTCGACCGCCACCGTGACCGGCATGTCCCGGACGTCGAATTCGTAGATGGCCTCCATCCCGAGGTCGGCGAAGCCGACGACGCGGGCCGCCTTGATCGCCTTGGCGACCAGGTACGCGGCGCCGCCGACGGCCATCAGGTAGGCGCTCCTGTGCTTCTTGATCGCCTCGATCGCGACCGGCCCGCGCTCGGCCTTGCCGATCATCGCGATCAGGCCGGTCTGGCCGAGCATCATCTCGGTGAACTTGTCCATCCGCGTCGACGTCGTCGGGCCGGCCGGACCGACGACCTCGTCGCGCACCGGGTCGACCGGGCCGACGTAGTAGATGACGCGGTTCCTGAAGTCCACCGGCAGCGTCTCGCCCCTGGCCAGCATCTCCTGGATCCGCTTGTGCGCTGCGTCGCGGCCGGTGAGCATCTTGCCCGACAGCAGCAGCGTCTGGCCCGGCGTCCAGCTCGCCACCTGTTCCGGCGTGAGCGTGTTCAGGTCGACGCGCAGGCTCTTCTGGTAATCGGGCGCCCAGCGCACGTCGGGCCACAGGTCCAGGCTCGGCGGCTCGAGGTAGGCCGGGCCGGAACCGTCCATCACCACGTGCGCGTGGCGCGTCGCGGCGCAGTTCGGGATCATCGCGACAGGCTTGCCCGCGGCATGGGTGGGCCAGGTCGCGATCTTTACGTCGAGCACGGTGGTCAGGCCGCCCAGGCCCTGTGCGCCGATGCCCAGCGCGTTGACCTTCTCGTAGAGCTCGATGCGCAGCTCCTCTAGCCTGTTCGCTGGCCCGCGCGCAAGCAGGTCGTGCATGTCGATCGGGTCCATCAGCGATTCCTTCGCGAGCAGCATCGCCTTTTCGGCGGTGCCGCCGACGCCAATGCCCAGCATGCCGGGCGGGCACCAGCCGGCGCCCATCGTCGGCACCGTCTTGAGCACCCAGTCGACCAGGCTGTCGCTCGGGTTCATCATGATGAACTTGCTCTTGTTCTCGCTGCCGCCGCCCTTGGCCGCGACGGTGATGTCGAGCTTGTTGCCCGGCACCATCTGCACGTGGATCACCGCCGGCGTGTTGTCCTTCGTGTTCCTGCGCTCGAAGATCGGGTCGGCGAGCACCGACGCGCGCAGCGGGTTGTCGGCGTCGAGGTAGGCGCGCCGCACGCCTTCGTTGACGGCGTCGTCGACCCCGCCCGGGAAGCCCTCGAAGCGCAGCTCCATGCCGATCTTCAGGAACACGTTGACGATGCCGGTGTCCTGGCAGATCGGCCGGTGGCCCTCGGCGCTCATGCGCGAGTTGGTCAGGATCTGCGCGATCGCGTCCTTCGCCGCCGGGCTCTGCTCGCGCTCGTAGGCGCGCGCCAGGTGCGCGATGTAGTCGGCCGGGTGGTAGTACGAGATGTACTGCAGCGCGGCAGCGACGGTGTCGACGAGGTCGTCGTGGCGGATGACGGTGGTGTTCATGGAGGTCCTTCGAGGGAAGCGCCGCGGCCGTTCAGTCGTGATGGGCCTTGACCATCGCGCGGTCGGTCGCGGCGATCGCGAGCGCCGAGAACAGGAACGCGATGTGGATCAGCGTCTGCCACATCAGCACCTTGTCGGTGTACGCCGAGGCGTTGATGAAGGTCTTCAGCAGGTGGATCGAGCTGATGCCGATGATCGCCGTGGCGAGCTTGACCTTCAGCACCGAGGCGTTGACGTGGCTCAGCCATTAGGGCTGGTCGGGGTGGCCTTCGAGGTTGAGGCGCGAGACGAAGGTCTCGTAGCCGCCGACGATGACCATGATCAGCAGGTTGCTGATCATCACGACGTCGATCAGCGCGAGCACGACCAGCATGATGATGGTCTCGTTCAGCGAGTCGACAGGCACGTCGCTGCGGTAGCCGGCGCTGACGACGAGCTGCGCCAGCGCGGCCTGGTTGCCGAAAGCGGCCTCGATCAGGTGCGCCAGCTCGACCCAGAAATGCACGACGTAGACCGCCTGCGCGAGGATCAGCCCCAGGTACAGCGGCAGCTGCAGCCAGCGGCTCGCGAAGATCAGGCCGGACAGCGACGTCAGTCGAGCCGGCGGGCCGGCGTTGGGGGTGTCCATCGGGGCTGTGCTTCGCGGGGCGGGTTTGGCGTAAATTGTAGAGGCCGCCTGTCGGCGGGGCCGCGTCAGCGCATCGTAAGAGCCCGGGCCTACCTTCGCCGGCGCCCCAGAACATCGAAACGCAAGGAGACCGTGAATGTCGAGCGCCGATTCCCCCACCGAGTACCCGATGTACCCGCCGCCCGCTGCCGCGGTGCAGGGCGCGCATGTCTCGGGCATGGCCGCCTACGAGGCCTTGTGCCGCGAAGCCGAGGCCGACAACACCGGCTACTGGGCGCGGCTGGCGCGCGAGCTGCTGAGCTGGAAGACGCCATTCACGAAGGTGCTCGACGACGGCAACGCGCCGTTCTACAAGTGGTTCGAGGACGGCACGCTGAACGCGTCCTACAACTGCCTGGACCGCAACGTCGAGCGCGGTCTGGGCGACAAGACGGCGATCGTGTTCGAGGCCGACGGCGGCGAGGTCCGCCACGTCAGCTACCGCGAGCTGCTCGCCACCGTGTGCCGGATGGCGAACGCGCTGAAGGCCGTCGGCGTGAAGAAGGGTGACCGCGTCGTCATCTACATGGCGATGGGCGTCGAAGGCGTGGCCGCGATGCAGGCCTGCGCGCGCATCGGCGCGACGCATTCGGTGGTCTTCGGCGGCTTCTCGGCGCAGAGCCTGCGCGACCGCATCGAGGACACCGGCGCCGTCGCCGTGATCACCGCCGACCAGCAGCAGCGCGGCGGCAAGGCGCTGCCGCTGAAGGCGATCGTCGACGAGGCGATCGCGCTCGGCGGCTGCGCCAGCGTGCGCAAGGTGCTGGTGCACAGGCGCACCGGCGCCGCGGTGCCGTTCGACGAAGCGCGCGACGCCTGGCTCGCCGACCTGATGGCCGCGCAGACCGAGAGCTGCGAGCCCGAATGGGTGGGCGCCGAGCACCCGCTGTTCCTGCTCTACACGAGCGGCTCGACCGGCAAGCCCAAGGGCGTGCAGCACAGCACCGGCGGCTACCTGCTGCACGCAGCGCTGACGACGAAGTGGACCTTCGACCTCAGGCCCGAGGACGTGTTCTGGTGCACCGCCGACATCGGCTGGGTCACCGGCCATACCTACATCACCTACGGCCCGCTCGCGCTCGGCGGCACCGAGGTCGTCTTCGAGGGCGTGCCGACCTACCCGGACGCGGGCCGCTTCTGGAAGATGATTCAGGACCACAGGGTCACGATCTTCTACACCGCGCCGACGGCGATCCGCTCGCTGATCAAGGCCGCCGAGGGCCACGAGTCGGTGCACCCGAAGCGCTACGACCTGTCCAGCCTTCGCATCCTCGGCTCGGTCGGCGAGCCGATCAACCCGGCTGCCTGGGAGTGGTACCACAAGCATGTCGGCGGCGGCCGCTGCCCGATCGTCGACACCTTCTGGCAGACCGAGACCGGCGGCCACATGATCACGCCGCTGCCGGGTGCGACGACGCTGGTGCCGGGCTCGTGCACGCTGCCGTTCCCGGGCATCACCGCGGCGATCGTCGACGAGACCGGCAACGACGTGCCGAACGGGCAGGGCGGCATTCTCGTCGTCAAGAAGCCCTGGCCGAGCATGATCCGCACGATCTGGGGCGACCCCGAGCGCTTCAAGAAGAGCTACTTCCCGCCCGAGCTGAAGGGCTACTACCTCGCCGGCGACGGCGCGATCCGCGACGCGAAGACCGGCTACTTCACGATCACCGGCCGGATCGACGACGTGCTCAACGTCAGCGGCCACCGGATGGGCACGATGGAGATCGAGTCCGCGCT
>MEGM01000116.1:0-8699 GCA_001725505.1 Rubrivivax sp. SCN 70-15
CGGCGCTGGCACCCGGCGCCGACGAGAGTCCGCTCCGGCTCGCGAGCGGCTCCTCGTTCTTGGTCGATCGATCGCGAGTGGGTAGGAACGCATGGCCTGGATCAAACCGGCGCGCGGGGTCGCGTCCCAGCGCATGGTGTAAGTCCACAGCCCGGAGAGAGCTGAGATGCGCGGTACTCAGCGGGTCACAGCGGACAGCCGAGTGGGAACAGTATCGCTGACGGTCTGCAGGCCCTCGAGCTGCATGTAGCGCCGGTTGAGCGACCACTCGTCGTTCTGCTCGAGCATCATGGCGCCGACCAGCCGCACGATGGACGCGTCGTTGGGGAAGATGCCAACGACGTTCGTTCGCCGCTTGATCTCGGCGTTCAGCCGCTCCAGCGGGTTCGTGGAGTAGATCTGCGTCCAGTGCGCCCGCGGGAAGGTCATGAACGCGAGCACGTCGTGCTCGGCCTCGTCCATCAGCGCGCCGAGCTTGGGGAACTTGCCGCGCAGTTGGTCGGCCACGCTTCGCCACTGCGTACGGGCGTTGTCGGCCGAGTCCTGGACGAACACCGTTCCGATGGCCGCGCTGACCATGCGCCGCTGGGTCTTGCCGGCGTGCGCCAGCGCGTTGCGCATGAAGTGCACCCGGCAACGCTGCCAGGTGGCCTTCAGGACCTTTGCGGCGGCCGCCTTGATGCCCTCGTGGCTGTCGCTGATCACGAGCTTCACACCGCGCAGGCCGCGCCGGTTCAGGCTGCGCAGGAACTCGGTCCAGAACGGCTCGGCCTCGCTGGCGCCGACCTTCAGCCCGAGCACCTCGCGCTGGCCGTCGGTGTTCACCCCCACCGCCACTATCACCGCCACGCTCACGATGCGTCCGGCCTCGCGCGTCTTCACGTAGGTGGCGTCGATCCACAGGTAGGGCCAGTCGCCCTCGATCTGGCGGTTCAGGAACGCGCCGACGCGCTCGTCGAGTTCGCCGCACAGCCGGCTGACCTGGCTCTTGGAGACGCCGGTCATCCCCAGCGCCTTGACCAGGTCGTCGACGGAACGGGTGGAGATGCCCTGGACGTAGGCCTCCTGGATCACGGCCGTCAGCGCCTTCTCTGCCGTGCGCCGGGGCTCCAGGAACTCGGGGAAGTATGTCCCACAGCGCAGCTTGGGGAGCTTCAGTGGCACCGAGCCGGCCCGCGTCTCCCAGAGGCGGTCTCGGTAGCCGTTGCGGCTGTTGACGCGCTCGGGGCTCTTCTCGTCGTAGCCGGCGCCGCAGCGCCCTTCGACGTCGAGCTCCATCAGGCGCTGGGCCATGAACTGCACCATCTGGCGCAGCACGTCGATGTCGGCTCCCTTCTCGGCCAGCTCGGTCAATGCCATAGTGGCGGTGGTCATCGTGGAATCTCCTTCGGACAGGTTGGTGGGTCGCACCTCAACCTTATCCGGGACCACGATGGCCACCCCGACCGGGACGGCCGCCGCCGCGCGGCACAAGCCGCTTCGGGCTTCGCCCTACGCGCCTTGCCGCGACAAAAGACTTACACCACTTCCTGGGACATCACCTTCGAGGAGACAGAAAGAACATGATTCGTTGGACGCGTTTCGCCGTTGTCGCGCTCTGGTTGGGCGCATGCATGGGTTGGGCTTTCGGTCAGGATTTTCCGAGCAAGCCGATCACGGTCGTCGTCGGCTATCCGCCCGGGGGCGACACCGACGCCATGGCGCGGCTGTTCTCCGAAAAGCTCGCGGCACGACTCAAGCAGCCGGTCATCATCGACAACAAGCCGGGTGCCGGAACCACCATCGCGAACAACCTGGTGGGGCGTGCCGCGGCCGACGGCTACACGCTGCTGTTCACCCCCAATTCGTTCACCATCGCGCAGCTGGTGATGAAGATTCCGGCGTCGGCTGGCTACGATGTGCTCGATCCCCGAACCGCCAAGCAGCACGTTCATTTCGGTTGGTACGAAGTACGGCTGAGGCGACAGGGCGAAGGGTGGCAGATGGCGCGCAAGAAGGTCCACCTGCAAAACGACCTGGCTCCCGGTGAGCGTCCAGCCGTACCGTCTTGACGACGGCGGGATCAGTCGCTCGGCGGGTTGATCTCGTCGGTGGTTTCGCCGGTGTCGTAGTAGCGAGCGATGGCCCGGTCCAGCCGCCTGAGCAAGGCGTTGAGCGTCTCACCGTCGCGCCGGACCAGCATGGCCAGCGCGTTGTGGCCATCGGCGGCGGTGGCCGCGCACTCGATGGGGCCGATGGCTCCGACGGTGATGTCACCGCCGTCCTCGATCAGCGTCTCGATGTTCTTCATTGCGAAGTGTCGCCTACCGCCTCGGGGCGCCAGAGGTGCGGCAGCAGTTCCGCCAGGCGAGGGTTGAGCTGCGTTGGTAGCCGCCGCAGCACGTCGCTGAGGTAGGCGAAGGGGTCGTGGCCGTTGAGCCGGGCCGACTGCACCAGGCTCATCACCATCGCTGCGCGCTGCCCGGCGAGCTCGCTGCCGACGAACATCCACGCCTTGCGGCCCATCGCCCAGGGCTTGATCTGCCGTTCCAGGTGGTTGTTGTCGATGGGCACGGCGCCGTCGTCGAGGTGGCGCGTCAGCGCCACCCAGTGGTTCAGCGTGTAGTCGATGGCCGCAGCCGCCGGCCCGCCGTCGACCACGAGTCGCCGCTCCAACTCGAGCCACTCGTTGAGCTTGTCCCACAACGGCTTGGCCAGCTCCTGGCGCCGGGCCCGGCGCTCCTCGTCGTGCAGCGCGGCGAGCTCACCCTCGACCTCGTAGATGCGAGCGAAGCGCCGGATCGCTTCCTCGCCCAGCGCGCTCATCCCCGTCTTGGCCAGTTCGTCGAACTTGCGCCGCGCGTGCGCCACGCAGGCCGCCGCTCGCCGCTGCGGATGCACCCGCTCGTCGAGCACCGTGTCGTAGGCGCTGTAGCGGTCGGTCAGCAGCGTGCCGGCCCATCGTCGCTGGCCTGCTCGCGCGTCGCCGGCGAGGAAGGCCACCGGGTACTGCGCTCCGCGCCCGAGGCAGAAGTCGTAGACGACGCCCGGTGTCGGGTCGTGATGGCTGCGGGCGTAAGCCCAGACGTAGGCTCGTCGCGTCTTGCCCGCGCCCGGGTCCAGCAGCGCCACTGGCGTCTCGTCGGCATGCAGCACCTGGCAGCCGAGCACGAAGCGCTTGTGCGCGTCGTACAGCGGCTCCAGCGCCGCGCCGGCCTGGCCGGCCCAGGCCGCCAGCGTCGAGCGCGGCGTGTGCACGCCGCTGCGGGCGTTGATCGCCTCCTGCCTGTAGTACGGCAGGTGGTCAGTGAAGCGGCTGATCAGCGTGTGCGCCAGCAGCCCGCTGGCGGGAACTCCGCCTTCGATGACCTCGGGCGCCGTCGGCTGCTGCTTCAAGGTCTGGCAGCAGCGGCAGGCCCACTTGCCGTAGACGTGGCGGTGTACGAAGAACTCGGCCGGTACGACGTCCAGCCGCTCGCGGACGTCCTCGCCGATGCGCGTCATCGGCTGGCCACAGTCCTCGTTCGGGCAGGTGGTGTCAGCAGGCTCATGGCGGTGTTCCACCCGGCGCAGGTGTGCCGGCAACGCCTCGCGCCGGGGGCGGCGCGGCGGCGCCTTGGGCTTGGTGGAGTCAGCGGCCTTGCCCTCGGCCCGCAGGCGCTCGAGCGCAGCTTGCAGAGCTGCCTCGTCCTCGGCGAGCGTCTCCTCGAACAGCCGGCGCTGCTCGGCGTTCATCGCCTCGGTCCTGGCGCCGAACTTCCAGCGCTTGAAGCGCGCGATCTCGAACTCGAGCTTCTCGAGCTTGGCGTCGCGCAGCGCGATCTCGCGCTCCTTGCGCTGCAGCAGTTCCTGGCGCTCGGCGAGCTGGCGGTCGCGTTCGGCAAGACCGCGCTCGTGGTCGGCCAGCGCGCGGTCTTGCCGCTCGATGTGGCGCTGCATCTGCTCGATCAGCGCCAGCGCCTCGGGCGGCAGACCTTGCAGGTCCGTCGCGGGGGGAACGCGCATGCCGAGCATGCGTAGCATCGTGCCGCAGCCCAGGCCACAGCGCCATCGGCGTATGCGATGTCAACCGTGTGGGGTCTTGCTCGTGCCGCCGCCAGGCGACGCCTCAGGCGCGCCTGATGACGCTCATCTCGGGCAGGCGCTGCCACGGCAGCCCGAGCACCAGGGCGTCGAACTGCGCGCGGGTCAGCTCCAGCGCCGGCGCGGCACCAGCCCCCGTCGGCAGCCACACGAAGCGCCCGGCGTGCAGCCGCCTGGACGCGCACCAGATGCCGAAGCCGTCGTGCACGAGCAGCTTCATCCGCGTGGCCCGCGCGTTGGCGAACAGGTAGCCGTGATGGGCACGAGCCTGACCGAGTGTGCTCACCACGGCCGCCAGCAGCCGCTCGGCGCCGGCGCGCATGTCCACCGGCTGCGCGCACAGCCACAGCGTGTCGATGCGGATCACTTCAGCACCGTGCCGGCGAGTTCGCTCAGCCAGGCTGCGCAGGCCCGGGCCTGCGACGACGGCCAGCGCACCGTCAGCTGCGCGCTGCCGCGGCGCAACTCGATGTGGATCTGCGGCTCAGCTGCTGCAGCCAGCCTCGGGGCTGCCGCGCCGCCACAAGAGGCCTGGGCGGCGCCGGCCGCAGCCAGCTCTACCGGCACGAATTGCAGCGGCGCCGCGGTCGTCGCGACCTCCCTGGGCGCTGTCAGTCCGGAGCGCTTGAGGCCGCGGCCCACGAGCCACTTGCGAACCAGGTTCACGTTCAGGCCGTGTGCCAGCGCGACGGCCGCCACCGATGCGTCGGGCCGCTGGCACTCCGCCAGCACTTGCGACTTGAACTCGGCGCTGTGCACGCGCCGCAGCGAATTGGGTTGCATAGGTGCCCACCTCTTCCGATTGGTGGGCACCATCGTCACGACCCCTTCAGGGCTCTTCAAGATGGTGCGGCTAGACGCTCACGGCTCCCGCAGCCATGGACTTCTATGTACTTTGATCCTCTGCAGCGCTGGACCCGTCCAAGAACGCCCCTTGATTCGGGTGCCGAATCGGTGGCGCGTCAGCGCCGCCGCCAGGTTCACTTGGCGAGCCCAGACAGGGCGCTGTCGAGATTTGTTCGATTTGTCGTTGGTGCGGCGCTCGTCATCTTGGCGCCAATTGCCGCTAACGCGCAGGCCCTGCCCGCGGCCGGCAAGCAGATGCGCCTCGACGTGCCCTTCGCGCCGGGCGGCACGACCGACATCCTTGGCCGCATGCTGGCGCAGAAGCTTGGCGAGCGGCTCGAGCGCCAGGTCATCGTCGACAACCGGCTCGGCGGCGGAGGCGCGATCGGCAGCTGCGCCTGATCACCGAGCTGTTCAAGGCGGCTGCCGGCATCGACATCGTGCACGTGCCGTACAAGGGTTCGATTCCCGCGTTGGCGGCGGCCATGGCGAACGAGGTGCAAGTCATCGTCGACCCGCCCGCGACGGCGAAGAAGCTGGTCGCGGCCGGCAAGCTGCGCGCGTTGGCCGTGACCTCCGCGCAGCGCACCGAGTTCTGGCCCGAATTGCCCACGGTGCGGGAGGGCGGTGTTCCGGGCTTCGAGGCCGGCATCTGGTTGGCATTTTCGTGCCGGCCAAGACGTCCCGTGCCACGGTGGAGCGCCTGAACGCCGAGCTGGGCGCCGTGCTCGGCGCGGCGGAAGTACGCAGCTGGTTGCGCGAGCAAGGGCTCGACCCGCTGGCCGACAAGCCGGACCAGGCGCGTCAGCGGCTGGGAGAGGACATCGACCGCTGGCAACGCATCGTCAAGGCGGTCGGCATCAAACCGGAGTGAGGCCTTCTACGGACTGCCCGTCGGCGCCGCCAGCGAGCGGGTGTAGAGCCGGAAGGTGGCCACCCCGCGCGCGACGAGCGGGCCGTCGATCGCATCGAGGCAGACCCGAATGCTGACGTAGGCCAGCAGCTTGCCGACGTGGTCCGGCGTCGCAATCGCGTAGAGCGTGCCGCTGCGCACGGCCAGCGCGAACTCGCTGGTCAACGACACGGTGACCGACGACTGCACCTTCTCGCCGCTGCCCGGCAGGGCCAGGCCCACGAGGCAGCGCCCGCCGGCCGCATCGAGCAGGGTCATCAGCACCCCGCCGTGCACGACCCCGTTCGGGTTCAGGTGCTCGCGGCGAAGCGCGAGCCTGAAGCAGGCGCCTTGGTCGCCGCTCAGCAACTCGTAGCCGACCAGGTCCTGAAAGGGCCCGTGCGCAGGCCCTTCGCGCATCCCTGGCGGCCCGGGGTCAGTGCGCACCGTGGCTGTGCCTTCAGCCCTTGCCGACCACGTGCTTGCGGAAGTCGGGCTTGCGCTTCTCGAGGAACGCGCGCACCCCTTCCTTCGACTCGTCGGTGTTGTAGTAGAGGCTGAGCGCCTGCATGCCCAGGCTGCCGATGCCGCGGATGTGCTCGGTGGAGGCGTTGAACGAGCGCTTGGCGATGGCGATGGCGGTGGGGCTCTTCTCGACCAGTTCGCGGCCCCACTTGGCCACTTCGGCGTCGAGCTGGTCGTGCGGCACGACCACGTTGCACAGCCCCATCGCCAGCGCTTCCTGCGCGCCGTAGCGGCGGCACATGTACCAGATCTCGCGTGCCTTCTTCTCGCCAACCACCGCGGCGAGGTAGGCCGTGCCCCAGCCCGGATCGACCGAGCCGACCTTCGGGCCGACCTGGCCGAACACCGCCTTGTCCGACGCGATGGTCATGTCGCACAGCGTAGCCAGCACGTTGCCGCCGCCGATGGCGTAGCCCTGCACGCGCGCGATCACGGGCTTGGGCACGTCGCGGATGACGCTATGCAGTTCTTCGATCGGCAGCCCCGCGGTGCCACGGCCGTCGTACTGCCCGGAGTGGGCCGACTGGTCGCCGCCGGTGCAGAAGGCGCGGTCGCCGGTGCCGGTTAGGACAATGGCCGCGATGCCCTTGTCCCACCCGGCCTTCAGCATCGCCTGCAGCATCTCCTCCACGGTCTGGCCGCGGAAGGCGTTCATCACCTCGGGGCGGTTGATAGCGATGGTCGCGATCTGGTCGCGTTCTTCGTAGACGATGTCGATGTAGGCCATGACGCTCGCCTTGCCCCTCAGCCAATCATGCTGTAGCCGCCGGACACCGACAGCACCTGCCCGGTGACGTGGCCGGCCTTACCCGAAGCCAGGAACACCACCGCGTTGGCGATGTCCTGCGGGCGGCCCACCTTGCGCAGCGGCAGCGCCTTGGCCACCTTCTCCAGCTGCTCGGGGGTGAACATGCTGTCGGCGTTGGTCCACATGCTGCTGCCGCCGACTTCCTCGGCCGTTGCCGGGATCGTCACGCCGGGGCACACCACGTTGCAACGGATGCCGTAGCGCCCGTTCTCCTTGGCGATGGTCTTCATGAAGCTGTTGATCGCGGCCTTGACGCCGCCGTACACGGCCTCGCGCGGCTCGCCCTGGCGGCTGGCGTCGGAGCTGATCGAGACGATCGCGCCGCCGTTCTGCTTGATCATCGTGTCGAGCGCCGTCTTCGTGCAGTTGAGGACGCCGACGTAGTTGATGTCGATCACCTTGCGCCAGAACTCCGGCGTCGTCTGGGTGAAGAACATCAGGTTGTCCCAGCCGACGTTGTTGACGAGCACGTCCACGCGGCCGTGTTTGTCGGTGGCGGCCTTGAACATCGCCTGCACCTGCTCGAGGTTGGTGACATCGGTCTTCACGACCTGCGCGGAGGCCGCGCCGAGCTTCAGCGCGAACTCGGCAGTCTTCTGCGCTTGCGCCGTGTCGATGTCGCCGATGGTCAGGTGCGCGCCTTCGCCGGCGAAGGCCAGCACGATGGCGCGGCCGATGTTCGAGCCACCGCCCGTGACGACGACGGACTTGCTCTTCAGTTCCAGATCCATGTCTGCAGCCCTTCCTAGAAAACACGCAGTGTAAGCGAGCTAACAATAGTTAGGCAATGCCGCAAGCGTTCGACCGCTGCTCGGGTTCGCTGTACGCGGCGCGCAGTTCC
The DNA here is from genome assembly GCA_001725505.1 of Rubrivivax sp. SCN 70-15. GTDB lineage: Bacteria > Pseudomonadota > Gammaproteobacteria > Burkholderiales > Burkholderiaceae_C > Rubrivivax. The sequence continues at coordinate 7,975 of MEGM01000116.1, forward strand.
GGGTCCGTCACACGCCCGATGACGGCGCGACAGTGCGCCCAGTGTTCCGGCGGCACCTCGGCCTGCAGGCGGATCGCCTCGAGCAGGCGGATCAGTGCCAGACGGCGGTGGCCCATGTCCACGCTCCGGCGCAGCAGCAACAGTGCCGATTCGCGCGCCAGGGCGGCCGCGTTGCCGTCGGCCTGCTCGTGACCGCCGGCTGTCACGGCGCGCTTCCAGAGGCGGACGGAGGGCCGCGGCATTCAGTCCGGCCGGGCGGTTTCGGCCGCCACGGACACCGGGCGCCCGGTGAGGTACACGGTGCCCGACAGGCAGGCGATGTGCTCGCCGTCGGCGGCCCGCTTGACCTCGACGCGATAGACGGCGAGCTTGCGCGAGCGAGACACCTCGATGGCCTGCGCCACCAGCCACTCGCCTTTGCCGGCGCCGTTGGAGATGCTGATATTGCCGTCGACGAGCGCGGCGATCGTGCCATGCGAGTTGCAGGCCAGACCGAGCGCCATGTCGGCCAGCGAGAAGATCGCGCCGCCGTGGCAGCTGCCGTTGAAGTTGAGGTGCTGTGGCCCGACGCGCATGCGCACCGCCGCCGCGCCGGCGCCTCCGGCCACCAGTTCGAGCCCCATGTGGCGCGCGTAGCCGTCGGCGGCGATCGCGCGCGACACTACCTGGCGCGCCGTTTGGTCGGCCGCACCGGCGGCGCAGCGCGTGCCGCGCGCCTCGCGCTG
>MEGM01000116.1:8711-19088 GCA_001725505.1 Rubrivivax sp. SCN 70-15
CGCGCCTCGCGCTGCTCGAGCCAGTCGCACAGCGCGACCAGCCCCTCGCCGCTGGTCGCCACCGTGCGTAGCACGGGCGGCCGCGGCCCGGGGCGGCGCAGCGCGAGCATCGACAGCAGTTCGCGTTCGGTGCGCTGCGCGTCGGGAAGATCGGCCTTGCTGACGACGAAGGCGTCGGCGATCTCCAGCACGCCGGCCTTGATGGCCTGGATGTCGTCGCCCAGGCCAGGAGGACAGACGACGAGGCGGGTGTCGGCGACGCGGGTGATCTCGACCTCGGACTGCCCCGCGCCGACGGTCTCGACGACGACCACGTCGAAGCGCGCGGCGTCCATCGCGTCCAGACAGCCCGCCCAGGTGGCCGCGCGAGGCGAGCGAGCGGATGAAGACGCCGTCGTCCGACTGGTGCGCGGCCATGCGGATGCGGTCGCCGAGCACCGCGCCGCCGCTGACCGGGCTGGACGGGTCGACCGCGACCACGCCGACGCGCCGGCCGCGCGCGCGCAGTTGGCCGATCAGTGCGGACACCAGCGTCGACTTGCCGCCGCCCGGCGGCCCGGTGACGCCGATCACGTGGGCCCGGCCGACATGCGCCGCAAGGTCGGCGCGCAAGGCGGCAGCACCGGCGCCGTCGTTCTCGAGTTCGGTGATGGCGCGGGCGAGGCTCAGCCGGTCGCCGGCCAGCAGGCGCTCGATCGGGCGAGGCGGTGCGTTCATGCGCGCAGCCACCTCACACGACGGCGAGCGGGTGGCCGAAGCTGAGCTCGCGGCGCAGCGTGCCGCAGATCTCGCCGTGCGTGGCGCCGGCCTCCGCCGAGGCGACCACCTGCGCGAACACGTTGGCGTCCTTCGACTGCGCGGCGCGCGCCAGCTCGCCGAGCGCCTTGTCCACCGCGGCGGCCGGGCGGGCGGCCTTGTACTCGCGCAGCTGCTGCACGTGCGCCTCCATGCCGGCGCGGGCCGGGTAGTCGAGCGACGGGTAGGCGGACGCGTCCTCCTCGATGGCGTACTTGTTGACGCCGACGACGACCTCCTCGCCGGCGTCCACGCGCTTCTGGAAGGCCAGCGCCGACTCGCCGATCATCTTCTGCACCAAGCCCTGCTCGACGGCCAGGTACATGCCGCCGGCCTGGTCCACCAGCGCCATGATCGAGACGATCTTCTGCTCCATCGCGTCGGTGAGCGACTCGACGTAGTAAGAGCCGCCGAGCGGGTCGATCACGTCGGTGAGGTGGGCTTCCTCGCGCAGGATGTTCTGCGTTGCCACGGCGATGCGCGCGGCCTCCGTCGTCGGCGTGGAGAACACCTCGTCGTAGGAGTCGGTGTGCAGCGACTGCAGCCCGCCGAAGATGCCGGCCATCGCCTGCGTGGTGACGCGTGCGATGTTGTTCAGCGGCTGCTGGCGCGTGAGGTCCACGCCCGAGGTCTGGCCGTGGAACTTGAAGCGCCACGAGCGCGGGTCGCGCGCGCCGAGCCGCTCGCGGCACAGCCGCGCCCAGATGCGGCGCCCGGCGCGGAACTTGGCGACTTCCTCGAACAGGCTGACCGAAATGTCGAAGAAGAAGGTGAACCGCGGCAGGAAGCGGTCGGGGTCCATGCCGCGCGCGATGCAGTCCTCGGCGTACTGCACCGCCGAGGCGAGCGTGAAGGCCATCGCCTCGGCCGGGGTCGCGCCGGCCTGCTGCATGTGCTGGCCGACGATGGACAGCGGGTTCCAACCCGGCAGGTGCTCGTGGCAGAACGCGATGTGATCGACCGCGATGCGCCGCGCGCCCTGCAGCGCGATGCGGAAGAACATGTGGTTGGCGACGAAATGTGAGATGCAGTCGCTCTGGTTGGAGGTGCCGGCGATGCGCTGCCACGGCACGCCGCGGCGCTTGGCGACGGCCAGCTCGAAGGCCAGCAGCGTGAACGGCGAGGGGTCGTTCATCGCCGTGGACAGGTCGCTGATCGGCACGCCATCGAGCGCGCGCGCCATGTCGCCGACGTGGTTGATGACCGTGCCGCAGGTGCCGAGCAGCTCGACCGGCACCTCGTCGGCGTCATAGCCGCGGAACACCGAGTTGCACGGGATCAGCGACAGCGCCGACGCGCCGAGTGCGAGCATCTCCTTGACGCGGCTGTTGTAGTCCTCGGGCACGCCCAGGCCGATAAGCTGGCGCTGCGACCAGCTGCGCCCGCGGTACATCGTCGGGTAGATGCCGCGGGTGTACGGGTACTCGCCGGGGAAGCCGAGGTCGGCGCCGTAGGCGGCGCCCGACCAGTCGCGCGGCGTGTACAGCGGCTTGATCTCGATGCCCGAGCGGTTGCGCGGCGCCTTCGCGCCGCGCGCGCCGGCGGCGAACTCGCGTTCCCAGCGGGCTTGACCTGTGGCCACGTCGGCGTCGGCGAGGTGGATGGCGGGCTTGTTCATGCCGTGGCTCCTCGGTGATGCTGACCGGCCTGGCGCGACTGCGCCAGGCCGCGCACGCACGCGACCACGTCGTCGAGCGCGGTGCCGGGGTGGAAGACGCGCGAGACGCCGGCATCGAGCAGCATGCTCTCGTCCTTGTCCGGCACGATGCCGCCGACGATGACCTGCACGTCGCCGAGCCCGGCGGCCCGCAGCGCCTGCATCAGGTGCGGCACGATCAGGTGGTCGGTGGCCAGCGAGGACAGCCGGATGACGTCGGCATCCTCCTCGGTGGCGAGCTTGACGACCGTGGGGATCTCCTGCCACGGCGGGGTGTAGATGACCTCCATGCCGGCGTCGCGCAGGCAGGCGGCGATGACGCGGCTGCCGCGGTCGTGGCCGTCGAAGCCGATCTTGGTGACGATGACCTTGGGTGGACGTTCACGCATCCTGCGCCTCTTTCAAGAACGATACGAACCGCGCGGCCAGCGAGCGCGGCGTCTGCCGGCCGGCCGGGTCGAACCAGACGCGCGCCCAGTTGAGCGCGCCCATCAGCATCAGCCGCAGCGTGCGGCGGTCGCTGCCCGCCGGCAGCGGCAGCGCGGCGACCAGCTCGCGGAAGATGTCCTCGTAGCCGGCGCGCAGCCCGCGCAGGCGCTCGGCGACGTCGGGCACGTCCTCCGGATACACCCGGATCAGCACCTGCGCATAGTCGCTGTGGCGCAGCACCGTCTCTAGGTGGGCGCGGCAGGCGGCCTCGAGCCGTTCCCACGGAGCGCTGTCGGCGCCCGCGGCGTTGCGCACCGCGCCGGCCAGCTCCTCGACACCGGCCTCGTAGACGGCGACGAGCAACTCTTCCTTCGAGGCGAAGTGGTAGTACAGCGAGCCGGGAAGCATCTTCACCGCCAGCGCGATGTCGCGCATCGAGGTACCTGCGTAGCCGCGACGGGCGAACAGCGCGGCTGCGGCGTCGAGCAGTTCGGGCAGGCGGTTGTCGGAGCGCGGCGTGCGGGCTTGCCGAGGTGACGGAGACGAGGTCATGCGCGCCGCATCTAAAAAACAATCGTTCGTTTGCTTTTATCGTGCCATCGGTCCCGTGTTCCGTCAATGCGAACCGCGCGGCATCGGCGGCCGGCCGACTCCCGAGCACCGCATGCCCGCGTGCGGCGGCCCTCGCGTCGAAGGGCGCCTCTTGCCCGCGGAAGACCGCCTCACCGATCAAAGTGCGTCAAGGCGCCAGAACGCAATTGCAGAATGGGTCAGCGACCGACCGCAGCTTCGAAGCCGAGCCACCGGCTGCGCGCACGTCGGCCGGCATGCCAGCAAGCGCCGAGTCCTGGACGGCCCGCGCCAGCGCACAGCGCTTGCGGCCGAAGTCGGTTGCGGCGACAAGGTTCGCTCATCCCGTCTACTTCACGCCCAGGCCCGACTTGAGTGCGCTCAGCGCGTCGCTGCCGCTCTTGCCGCGGCGGTCGAGGTTCTGCGCCCACTCGGTCGCGACTTCACGCGACGCGTTGGCGAGCGTCGCATGGTCGGCGGGCGAGAGCGGGATGAGCTTCACGCCCTGGGACTTGAGTTTTTCTATGTCGTCGGCCTCGTCCCTTTCCACTTGCTGGCACACCTTGCCGATCGACTCGTCGCCGATGGCCGTGAGCTCCGCCTGCAGCGCGGGGGGCAGCGACTGGAAGCGCTTCTCGCTGATGACCCAGCTGGCAACGAACGAGCCGAAGTTCTCGCCGATCGTGCCGGTCTTCGACAGCTTGTCCAGGTCGTAGGGGGCCATGCTGTTGAACGGGAACAGCACGCCGTCGATGGTGCCGCGCGAGAGCGACTCGTACACCTCGGGCGAGGGCATCAGCACGGGTACGGCGTTGAGCTTCCTGAGCAGCAGCTCCTTGGCCGAGCCGGAGGTGCGGATCCTCATGCCGTCGAGATCCTTCAGGCTCGAGAAGGTCTTGCGCGTGAACACCTGATACGACGGCAGCACGATGGTGAACAGCACGCGCGCGCCGTTCGGTGCGAACTCCTTCTTGTCCAGCATCCCGCCGGGCTTGACCAGGTTCCAGTAGGCACGCGTGGCCGTGCACGAGCCGGTGTACGGCAGCGGAAGCTCGGGCACGACGGACAGAGGCAGCTTGTCGGAGACGAAGGCCGGCGCGACGTAGGCGATGTCGATGACACCGGACTGCGTCAGCGACAGCAGATCCTTGGCCTTGCCCATCTGCTCGGCGGGGTAGTACTCGAACTGGAAGCCCTTCGCGCTCGGGCTCGCCTTCAGGCGCTCCATCATCGGGATGGTGAAGTACTTGGGCAGGTAGTGGCCGACCGGGAACGAGTCCGCGATCTTAATCTTCGCCGTCTGGGCGAGGACGCCGCCGCTGGCACACAGCAGGCCGGCGGCCAGGGAGGAAGCAAGCAGTTTTTTCATATTGTCTCCAATGCGGCGTGGCGGGAAGAGATGTCAGGGCGCCATCCTGGAAGGCAGCCACAGGATGATCTGCGGAAAGGCGACCAGCACGCCGACGAGCAGCAGATGGGCGAACACATGCGGCCAGACGCCGCTGAAAATCTCCGCGAGCGGGCGTTTGGCGTAGCGCGCCACGACGAACACGTTCAGACCCACGGGCGGAGTGACCAGCCCGACTTCGGCCATCACGATCACGATCATGCCGAACCACACCGGGTCGAAGCCCAGCGCCTTCACCAGCGGCAGCACGATGGGCACGGTGAGGATCAGGATGGCGACCTGGTCCATCAGGCAGCCGAGGATCAGGTAGCCCAGCAGGATCAGGCCCAGGATCACCCAGCGCGACGCCTGCAGCGCGCTCACCCAGGCCACCAGCGCCTGCGTGCTCTGCGTGAGGGTGAAGAAGTAGCCGAAGATCTTGGCGCAGACGATGATCATGATGATCATGCAGCTCGCGTGCGACGCCTGCACCAGCGCCCGCGCCAGGGCCGTGCGCGTGACCTTGCGCTCCCACAGCGCGATCAGGAAGGCGCCGAAGGCGCCGAGTGCCGAGGCTTCGGTCGGCGTGGCGATGCCGGTGTAGATCACGCCGGTCACCGCCATGAACAGGAACAGCATCGGGCCGACCACTTTCAGCGACGCGAGCTTGGCCCGCATGCTGTAGGCCTGACCGCGGGGCGCCGACTTGGGATCGATGGACACCAGCACCCATACCGTGGCCATGATCACGAGCGTGACCAGGATGCCGGGGATCATGCCGCCGATCAGCGGCGCGCTGATGCTCACGTCCGCGATGATCCCGTACAGGACCAGCGCGATCGAAGCGGGATCAGCATGGCCAGCGTGCCGGAGATCGCGACCACGCCGCCGGCCAGCCTGGGGTCGTAGCCCTGCTTGAGCATCGCCGGCATGGTCGTGGAAGACAGCGTCGCCGCGGCCGCCGTGCTCGAGCCCGAGATGGCGCCGAAGCCGGCGCCCGCGAGCGCGGTGGCCATCCCCAGGCCGCCCGGGACGCGGCCGACCCAGGTGGCGGCGGCCTTGAACAGGTTGTCGGCCACGCCGCTCATGATCACGAACTCCGCCATCAGGATGAACAGCGGCACCGAGATCAGTTCGTACGAAGCGGCGGTGGAAGGCGGCGCCGTCGACAGCACCCCGACCATGGTGTCCCAGCCGCCGACGAGGTAGAGGCCTAGCGCGCCCGTCACGACGAGGATGAAGGCCACGGGTATGCCGATGGCGAGCAGCGCGAACAGCAGCGCCGTGATGACGGCGGCCGTCATTCGGCGCCCTCCTCGGTGCCGGAGATGGACGGGAGCTCCACGAACGCGCGGCCCGTGACGAGCGTGGCGGCGTAGCCGATGGCGTTAAGCGCAAGGCGCAGCGTCAGCACGCCGAAGCCGATCGGGAACGCGATGCTGACGGTCCAGGAAGGCACCGGCAGGCCGGTGGTGGATGCGGCGGCGGTCTGGAATTCCGTCCACGTGTTGGCCGCCGCCACCCAGGTGCACAGCGCAAACGCGGGAAGGGTGAGGACGGCGCCGATCGCCTCGAACACGCAGCGGGCGCGGTTGCCCACGTAGTTGTGCAGGATGTCCACGGCCACGTGCGAATGCGCCTTGAGCGCGTGCGACACGGCGAAGAAGAATAGCCCCGGCATGAGGTAGTTGTTGATCACCTCGTACGACCATGCGATCGGTGCGTTGAAGAGGTAGCGCCGCGCCACGTCGGCGACCGCCAGGCACATCAGCGCGAACAGCATCGCGCAGCCGATGGCGACCAGCACACCGTCGATCGCATCGATCCAGCGGCGCAGCCTTGCATAGGCGGCCGGCGGGTTCACGGCGGCGGGCGCAAACGCAGCTTCATTCAAGAGGAGGCTCCTCTGCTCGAATCGACGGCGGCGGCAAGCCCGGCGCTCAGGCGGGGTTGCGCTGCACCACCTGCTTCGCGATGATGATGCGCTGCATCTCGTTGGTGCCTTCGCCGATCAGCAGCAGCGGCGCGTCGCGGTAGTAGCGCTCGACGTCGAACTCCGGCGAGTAGCCGTAGGCGCCGTGGATGCGCATGCACTCGAGCGCGTTGTCCATCGCCGCCTCGGTGGCGTAGTACTTGGCCATGCCGGCTTCCATGTCGCAGCGCTCGCCGCGGTCGTAGGAGCGCGCGGCCGACTGGACGAGCAGCTTCGCCGCCTCGACGCGGGTGGCCATCTCGCCGAGCTTGAGCTGGATCGCCTGGTGTTCGCAGATCGGCTTGCCGAAGGTCTTGCGCTGCTGCGCGTAGGCCACCGCATCGTGCAGCGACGCCGTGGCCACGCCCAGGCCGCGCGCCGCCACGTTGATGCGCCCCAGCTCAAGCCCCGACAGCACCTGCTGCAGCCCGCGCCCCTCGATGCCGCCGATCAGCCGCGCGGCCGGCACGCGGTAGTCGTCGAAGCGCAACTCGCAGGTGTCGATGCCGCGGTAGCCGAGCTTCTCGAGCTTGCGCGTGACCACGAAGCCCGGCCCCTTCTCGGCGATGAACAGGCTCATGCCCTTGTGGCGCGGCTCGGCTTGCGGGTCGGTCTTCACGAGCAGCGCGATGCAGCCGCCCTGGCCGCTGTTGGTGATCCAGGTCTTGGCGCCGTTGACGACGTAATGGTCGCCGTCGCGCACCGCGCGCGTGCGGATCGCCTGCAGGTCGGTGCCCGCGTCGGGCTCGGTCAGGCCGATGCCGCCGCGCAGCTCGCCGCTGGCAAAGCGCGGCAGCAGCTCGCGCCGCTGCGCCTCGGTGCCGTGGCGCAGCACCGCCGAGGCCATGATGAGGTGCGAGTTGATCACGCCCGACAGCGACATCCATACCGCCGCAATGCGCGCCACAACCGCCGCGTAGGTGGCGGTGGACAGGCCCAGGCCGCCGTATTCCACCGGGATGATGCAGCCGAACAGGCACATCTCCTTCATGCGCTCGACGATCTGGGTCGGGTACTCGTCGGCGTGCTCGAGCCGCTTGACGTGCGGCTTGACCTCGACGCGCAGGAAGCGGTCGATCGCGTCGAGGACCGCGCCGTCGAGCTCGGGCGCGTCGTGGCTCGGGGTGTCGTTCGACATCGCCGCCTACCCCCCGGCCGCCAGGCCGAGCTGGATGTCGCGCGCGGCCACGCCGGCGCCGATGCCGAGCACCACGTCGCGCACCTGCGCCGCGCGCTCGGCCGACGCGACCAGCTGCATGTTGGCGTCGAACTTGGCCCCCACGTCGGCATTGACGATCGGCCGCCCGGCTCCGCCGCGGTTGACCTGCTCGCGGTGGCGCAGCACGCGCCCGTCGTTCAGGGTCACGATCACTTCGCCGGAGTAGGACGCGGGGAAGGGCGAGTCGGGATCGACCTCGTACTCCACGCGCGAGGCCAGCGCCAGCACCGTCTCGTCGCGCAGCGCCGCCTCGTCGAGCTCGGCCAGGCCGAAGTGGCCGCGCACGAGCGCCGTCGCCACCGTGTAAGGGATGCTGAACTGCGCGTCGTAGCTGTTCTGCGGCCGCTTCTTCGTTGCCACCGGCTCGCACACCGTCTTCACCACCTCGGCGGGCACGAGCGCGCGCACGCTGCGGATGTCGGCGGCGCGCAGGCCGTGACGGTCGCGCAGCAGCGCCGCCGCGTCGGCGCAGGCATGGGTGAAGTGGCACGCCGGCAGCGGCTTGACGTTGACCTCGGACAGTTCCCAGGTCTGCCCGAGCCCGGCGGTGGCCAGCGACAGGTCGCCGTCGCGCGCCAGCGGCCCGAGGTGGCTGTCGAACAGGCCGAATCGCCCCTCGTAGGCCTGGCGCGGGCCCTGAAAGCCGTGCCGCGCCAGCGTGGCCGCGGTGAAGCCCGCTCCGGCGGCCCAGCCCGGATGCATGCGCTTGGTCCACGCGCCGTCCTGCAGGAACTCGAGGCTGCCCGCAGCCATCGACAGCGCGATGCCCTGCGCGCTGGCGAGCTGCGCGGCGTTGAGCCCCAGCAGCTTGCCGGCCACCAGCGCGCAGGCGAAGGTGCCGATCAGGCCCGTGGGATGGAAGCCGACCTGATGAAAGCCGCCCTTGGCCACTGACGCGAGGCGGGCGCCGACCTCCATGCCGGCCACGTAGGCGACGAGCAGGGCCTCGCCGTCGCGGCCGGCGAGCGCCGCGCTGCCGAGCGCGCAGGGAAAGGTGCTGGCGGTGGCGTGGATCACGCCGGCGGCATGGGTGTCGTCGAAATCGAGGCCGTGGATCAGCAGGCCGTTCATCAGCATCGCGTCGCGCGGCGCCAGGCGCGCGGCCAGCCCGATCACCGGCGTGTCGCCGCTGCGGCCCGACAGCTCCTGCGCCGCCGACAGCGAGCGGTGCGCGAAGTCGTAGTGCGTTGAGGCGTGCGCGATGCCCACGGCGTCGAGCGCCAGGTGGCGGGCGCGTTCCAGCACTGCCGGTGGAATGTCCTGTGGCTGGAGCGCGGCGACGAAGCCGGCCAGCGTGTCGGCGATCGTGGCCGCCCGTTCCTTGCTCATTGCAATGCCCTCTCGTCCGGGTCGCGCGTCCCGTGCACAAGTATAAATGCCAAACGCTAGTTAGATTTGCTAGGATGCTAAGCTAATCCGTAATCACCCAGCACAGGATCAGCATGAGCCAGAGCACTGATGTGCCGTACGTGGGAGTAACCCGCGATGGCCATGTCGCGATCGTCGAGATCCAGCGGCCGCCGCACAACTACTTCGACATCCCGATGATCACGGCCATCGCGGATGCGTTCGAAGCGGCCGAGGCCGACCCGGAGTGCCGCACGATCGTGCTGTGCGCGCAGGGAACGGCGTTCTGCGCCGGAGCCAATTTCGCCAACCGCGAAGCCACGCCGCAGCAGAAGAGCCCGCGGGCGTTGAACCCGATCTACGACCAGGCGATCCGGCTCATCGCCTGCACGAAGCCGTCGGTCGGCGCGGTCCACGGCCCGGCCATCGGCGGCGGTCTCGGCTTGGCGCTGGCGACCGATCTGCGCGTGGCCTGCCCCGAGGCGCGCTTCTCGGCCAACTTCAACCGGCTCGGCTTCCATCCCGGTTTCGGGCTGTCGTACACCCTGCCGCGCCTCGTCGGACAGCAGCAAGCCGCGCAGCTGTTCTACACCGGCCGCCGCATCGGGGGCGACGAGGCCGCACGCATCGGGCTGGTGGACGTGCTGGTGGCGCAGGACAAGGTGCGCGCCAGCGCAGTCGAGCTCGCCGGCGAGATCGCGGTTTCGTCGCCGATCGCGGTGCAGTCCACGCGCGCGACGCTGCGCGCCGGCGTGGTGGAGGCGTTCCGCCTGGCTGTGGCGCGCGAGAGCGCGGAGCAGAACGCGCACTTCAGGACCGAGGACTTCAAGGAAGGCGTGAAGGCGATGGCCGAACGCCGTCCGCCGCGCTTCTCCGGCCGCTGAGCGGCTGAGGCGTTCAGCGCTCTCAAGAAACAGAACTGAAGACGGCTGATTTCATGCGGCCATCTCCACGGGGTTGATCTGGAAGCCCAGTGCGGCGGCACGGCGCTTCAAGGCGGC
>MEGM01000117.1:0-9981 GCA_001725505.1 Rubrivivax sp. SCN 70-15
CTGATCTGCGAGGACGCTTGGTTCGACGAGCCGGCGCAGGCCGCGCGCGACGCCGGTGCGCAATGCCTGTGCGTGATCAATGCGTCGCCGTTCCATATCGACAAGTCGGGCGAGCGCGAGCAGCGCATGGCCGAGCGCGCGCGTGCCGTCGGGCTGCCGCTGCTGTATTCGCACCTGGTTGGCGGCCAGGACGAGGTCGTCTTCGACGGCGCCTCGTTCGCGCTCGACGCCACCGGCCGGCTGACCGCGCGCGCGCCGAGCTTCGACGAGGCGCTGGCGATCGTCGAGCTCGATGCCGGCGGCCAGCCCCGGGGCGAGATCACGCCGCTGCCGGCGATCGAGGCCCAGGCCTGGCGCGCGCTCGTCACCGGGGTGCGCGACTACCTGGGCAAGAACGGCTTCCCGGGGGCGATCATCGGGCTGTCGGGTGGCGTCGATTCGGCGCTGGTGCTGGCACTCGCGGTCGACGCCCTCGGCGCCGACAAGGTGCGCGCGGTGATGATGCCGTCGAAGTACACCGCCGAGATCTCGTGGATCGACGCCCGCAAGATGGCCGAGCGGCTGGGCGTGCGCTACGACGAGATCCCGATCGCGCCGATGTTCGACGCCTTCCGCGCCAGCCTGGCGCCGCTGTTCGATGGCCGGCCCGAGGACGCGACCGAGGAGAACCTGCAGGCGCGCATCCGCGGCACGCTGCTGATGGCCCTGTCGAACAAGCTCGGGGCCATCGTGCTGACGACCGGCAACAAGAGCGAGATGGCGACCGGCTACTGCACGCTGTACGGCGACATGGCGGGCGGCTTCGCGGTCATCAAGGACGTCACGAAGACGCTGGTCTACCGGCTGTGCCGCTGGAAGAACGCGCAGGGCCGCGAGGTGATCCCCGAGCGCATCCTGACGCGCGCGCCCTCGGCCGAGCTGCGCGCGGACCAGACCGACCAGGACAGCCTGCCGCCCTACGACGTGCTGGACGCGATCCTGGTGCACTACATGGAGGACGACCAGAGCATCGAGCAGATCGTCGCGGCCGGCTTCGCCGCCGCCGACGTCGAACGGGTGACGCGGCTGATCAAGGTCAACGAGTACAAGCGGCGCCAGGCGCCGGTGGGCATCCGCATCACGCATCGCGCGTTCGGGCGCGACTGGCGCTACCCCATCACTTCGAAGTTCCGTGCTTAAATTGCCTCAATCGTCATTGCCCAGGAGTCGTCGCCATGAAGCAGATCACCGCCATCATCAAGCCCTTCAAGCTCGAGGAAGTGCGTGAGGCGCTCGGCGATGTCGGCGTCTCGGGCCTGACGGTCACCGAGGTCAAGGGTTTCGGGCGCCAGAAGGGCCACACCGAGCTCTACCGCGGCGCCGAGTACGTGGTCGACTTCCTGCCCAAGGTGAAGATCGAGGTCGTCGTGAAGGACGACGACGTCGAGCGCTGCATCGAGGCCGTCGTCAAGGCCGCCAAGACCGGCAAGATCGGCGACGGCAAGATCTTCGTCACCTCGGTCGAGCAGGTGGTGCGCATCCGCACCGGCGAGACCGACGAAGCCGCGGTCTGAGCGCGGCCGCGCCGAGCGTTCAGACGCGGCCGTAGTCGTCCGCCGCGCCCGCACCGCGCGCCTGCTCGGCGAGCTCGAGCAGCAGCGCGCGCGGCTCGCGGCCCACGCGCAGGTTCGCCAGCTGTTCGGGCGCGAGAAATCCTTCGTCGACCGCGTGGCGCATGAAGCCCAGCAGCGCGCCGTAATAGCCCTCGGTGTCGAGCAGCCCGATCGGCTGGTCGTGGTAGCCGAGCTGGCGCCAGGTCCAGACCTCGTACAGCTCCTCGAGCGTGCCGATGCCGCCCGGCAGCGCGATGAACGCATCGGCGCGCTCGGCCATCATCTGCTTGCGCCGGTGCATGGTCGGCACCACGTGCAGCTCGTGCAGCCCGGCGTGGCCGACCTCGCGCCGCATCAGCGTCTCGGGGATCACGCCGACGACGCGGCCGCCGGCGGCGAGCGTCGCGTCGGCCACCTCGCCCATCAGCCCGACCTTGCCGCCGCCGTAGACGAGCTGCCAGCCGCGCTCGCCGATCGCGGTGCCGAGGGCGCGCGCCGCCGCCGTGTAGGCGGGCCGCGCGCCGTGGCGCGAGCCGCAGTAGACGCACAGGCTGAAGCCGGGCCGGGAGGTTGGTTCGGTCGTCGCGGTCATCGGGGCCCGATTCTGCGCTGCGTCGGCCGTCAGCCGGCCGGCAGCCTGGGGCGCCAGGTGACGAGCCGGGTGCCGCAGGCGGCGTCGTGCCAGAACTGACGGTCGGGGTGCAGGCGCGAAGACGCAGCGTAGACGAGCATGCCGACGCCCAGCGTCGCGAACGTGACGCCCGGGCCCCTGATGCCGGAGGAGTAGACCGAGGCCAGTGCGGGCAGGAACCAGACCCAGGCAAGCAGGTAGCGCGCGAGCGCGCGCGAGCGCGAAACCCGCGATCCGTCGCGCGTGACGAGCCGGATGTGCCAGGTCTGCATCGCCAGCGTCTGCCCGCGGCGGCTGGACCAGAAACCGACGAAGTAGATGCCGAGCACGACGAACACGACGAACTGCAGCCCGTGCAGGCCCTGCAGCGCGTTGCGCTCCTGGGTCGCGACCGAATAGACCAGCCCGGTGGCCATCAGCACGCCGAACAGCAGCACGCCCTCGTACAGCATGCAGGCCAGCCGGCGCAGCAGGCCGGGCGTGCCCAGGTCGCCCGCCTCCGTGATCGCGCCGCTCATGGGCGCGGGCCGGGCGCGGATGCCGCCGGGGCCGGCGCCGGCGGCTGGCGCCGCGGCAGCAGGGTCTTCGGGTTCACGTTGGCTGGCGTCGCCGCGATCCGCGGCTGCCCGGGCCGCGGCGCCGACGCTTGGGGAGCGGGCGGGCGCGGCGACATCAGCGTCGTCGTCGCGCCGGGCCGGGCCTGGACCAGCGTCGGGGCGAAGACCTTCACGGCCGGTGGGCGCGCCGGCGGCAGGCCGCCGTGCCGCACCGTGGCCGGAGGCCGGTGGGCGTTCGCGTGCGCGGGATGCTTGGCGCGTTGCTCGAGGGCCTTGCGCTGGGCTTCCGGCAGGGCCTTGTAGGCCTCCCAGCGCGCCTGCCGGTCTTGCGCGCTGATCTGGCGCGTCTCCTGGAACTGGAGCCGGGCGCGGGTGCGTTCGGTCGGCGTCATGCGCGCCCATTCGGCCATCCGCGCCTGCACGCGCTGGCGCTCGGCTGGTGGCATGGTCGGGAAGCGCGAGGCCACTTCGAGCCAGCGCTGGCGGCCGGCGGCGTCCATCGTCGCCCAGTCACGGCTCAGCGGCGCGAGTGCGGCTTGCTGGGCCGGCGTCAGTGCGGCGAAGCCCGTCGCCGCGCTGGCCGGCCACGACGCCGCGGCAAGCGCGATCGCGATGGCGAAGAGCAGGGCGACGGCGAAATTCTGACGCATCAGGGCTGCGCGGTCTTCAGGAATTCGGCGAAACCGGGGTCGGTGTAGGCGGCCGGGGGCAGGTCGTCGGCGAGCAGCACGGTGTCGATCTCGGCTGCGGCCAGCACCTGCTCGCGTTCGGTCCACTGGTTGATCGCGAGCAGGCCGACCACGAGCACCAGCAAGGGCAGCACCGCCGCCATCCGCTGCCACCAGGGCACGGGGCCTTCGGGCAGGGCGCGCGCCGGGCCGGCCAGCGCCAGCGCGGGCACGGCCAGGCGCGTGTGCCGGGCGCGCGCCACCGCCTGCTCGCGCGCGACGCGCAGCCTCTCGCTGATGTCCTGGGGCAGGCTGGCGGCCTGTTCGCTCAGGCCGCCGGTCAGGCGCAGGGCCAGACGGGCCTGCAGGGCTTCGGTGTCGTGGAAAGAAGGCGTTGTGCTCATGGCGTGATTCCCTTGGCCCGAAGCGCTGCGGCCAGCGCGAAAACGGCACGCGAGCAATGGGTCTTGACGCTGCCCTCCGAGCAGCCCATCACGGCCGCCGTCTCGGCCACGTCGAACTCCTCCCAGTAACGCAGCAGGAAGGCTTCGCGTTGACGGGCCGGCAGCGCACCGACGGCGCCATCGATCGCCTGCAGGATCTCGCTGCGCGAAACTGCGTCGAAAGCACTCTCCGTGCCCAGCGTGTCCTCGAGCGCCTGGACAGTCTCCAGCAGATCGAAGCTCTCGTGGTCGTCGCCGCCCTCGAAGTCCGAGAGGTTTTGCACGACCGCATTGCGCACCTTCTGGCGCCGGAACCAGTCCATCGTCGCGTTCGACAGGATGCGCTGGAACAGCAGCGGCAGCTCGGCGGCCGGGCGGTCGGCGTACTTGGTCGACAGCCGGATCATCGCGTCCTGAACGATGTCCAACGCCGCATCGTCGCCGCGAACGGCATAGACCGTGCGCTTGAAGGCGCGCTTCTCGACGCTCTTGAGGAAATCGGAGAGTTCTTTGTCGGAAGCCAACGCGGATTGCGGGGACGGGAACGCACGGTTCGGGCGCGCCTGATTATCTCATCGCGCCGCCGGCGGCCAGGCAAAGTCCGGCCAGAGGCCGCCGCCGGTGCCATAATGCTGCCCCGCACAACGCTCTTTAGGGTCCGAAGCCCGGCCGTCCGACCTGGACGGCGGTGTTTTGACCGCGCAGGTACCGAAGCCGCCTCACGAGGGCGCGCCGCAGGTGCACCGATGGATTTTCGTCAGAGAAATTCGCAAAGGTTCGAAATGGACATGTCTGCCGCGGAAGTCAAGCGCGCCGCATCGGCGCAACCGTCTTCTTCCTCCGCCGAGCCGAACGGCTCGGAAATTCTGGTTCGCTGCCTGCAGGCCGAAGGGGTCAAGTACCTCTGGGGCTACCCGGGCGGAGCCGTTCTCTACATTTACGACGCGCTGTACAAGCAGGACAGCATCGAGCACGTGCTGGTGCGCCACGAGCAGGCGGCCATCCATGCCGCCGACGGCTATGCGCGCGCCACCGGCGACGTCGGCGTCGCGCTGGTGACCTCGGGGCCGGGGGTCACGAATGCCGTCACCGGCATCGCGACCGCGTACATGGACTCGATCCCGATGGTGATCATCACCGGGCAGGTGCCGACACCGGCGATCGGTCTCGACGCGTTCCAGGAATGCGACACGGTCGGCATCACGCGGCCGATCGTCAAGCACAACTTCCTCGTCAAGGACGTGCGCGACCTCGCGCTGACGATCAAGAAGGCCTTCCACATCGCGCGCACCGGCCGCCCCGGCCCGGTGGTGGTGGACATCCCGAAGGACGTCTCGCTGAAGACGACGCCTTTCCACTACCCCGAGACGGTGGAGATGCGCTCGTACAACCCGGTCAAGAAGGGCCACGGCGGGCAGATCCGCAAGGCCGTGCAGCTGCTGCTGGCGGCCAGGCGGCCGTACATCTACACCGGCGGCGGCGTGATCCTGGGCAACGCGTCGGCCGAGCTGCGCCAGCTTGCCGACCTGCTCGGCGTTCCGGTCACGAACACGCTGATGGGCCTGGGTGCGACCGCGGCCAGCGACCCCAAGTTCCTCGGCATGCTCGGCATGCACGGCACCTACGAGGCGAACATGACGATGCAGCACTGCGACGTGCTGCTCGCCGTCGGCGCGCGCTTCGACGACCGCGTGATCGGCAACCCGAAGCACTTCGCGTCGGTCGAGCGCAAGATCATCCACGTCGACATCGACCCGTCGAGCATCAGCAAGCGCGTGCGGGTCGACATCCCGATCGTCGGCGACGTGAAGGACGTGCTCGTCGAGCTGATCGCGCAGATCAAGGAGGCGCAGGCGCGACCCGACGCCGCGGCGCTGAGCGCGTGGTGGAGCCAGATCAATGACTGGCGCCGGCGCGACTGCCTGGCGTACAAGACCAGCAGCGACGTCATCAAGCCGCAGATGGTGGTCGAGAAGCTCTGGCAGCTCACGCGCGAGCGCGACACCTACATCACCTCCGACGTCGGCCAGCACCAGATGTGGGCGGCGCAGTTCTACCGCTTCGAGGAGCCGCGGCGCTGGATCAACTCCGGCGGCCTCGGCACGATGGGCGTGGGCCTGCCGTACGCGATGGGCATCAAGCTCGCGAAGCCCGATTCTGACGTCTTCTGCATCACCGGCGAAGGCTCGATCCAGATGTGCATCCAGGAGCTGTCGACTTGCCTGCAGTACAAGACGCCGGTGAAGATCGTCAGCCTGAACAACCGCTACCTCGGCATGGTGCGCCAGTGGCAGGAGCTCGACTACGGCGGCCGCTATTCGCACAGCTACATGGACGCGCTGCCCGACTTCGTCAAGCTCGCCGAGGCCTACGGCCATGTCGGGCTGCTCGTCGAGAAGCCGTCCGACGTCGAGCCGGCGCTGAAGGAGGCGATCCGGCTCAAGGACCGCACCGTCTTCCTCGACGTGCGCACCGACCCGACCGAGAACGTCTGGCCGATGGTGCAGGCGGGCAAGGGCATCACCGAGATGCTGCTGGGCTCCGAGGACCTGTGAGGCCGTGAACCCGCGGCCCGGCCCCGGCGTTACCGCGCCGCGGCCAGGGTCACGGGGGATGGCCGAACCGACCCCGGGGCATCGACCTCAACCTCGAACAGCGTGGCCAAGGGCCGGCCGGTTACCGCCGGCGGCCTGAAGAGCGCGCAGGACGAAACAACCATGAAACACATCATCGCCGTGCTGCTCGAGAACGAGCCCGGCGCCCTCTCGCGCGTGGTGGCCCTGTTCTCCGCGCGCGGCTACAACATCGAGAGCCTGACCGTCGCGCCGACCGAGGACGCGAGCCTCTCGCGCATGACGATCGTCACCACCGGCAGCGACGAGGTGATCGAGCAGATCACCAAGCACCTGAACCGGCTCATCGAAGTGGTCAAGGTCGTCGACCTGACCGAAGGCAGCTTCACCGAGCGCGAGCTGATGCTGATCAAGGTGCGCGCGGTGGGCAAGGAGCGCGAGGAGATGAAGCGCATGGCGGACATCTTCCGCGGCCGCATCATCGACGTCACCGAGAAGAGCTACACGATCGAGCTCACCGGCGACTCGTCCAAGCTCGACGCCTTTCTGTTGGCGATCGACCGCGCGGCGATCCTCGAGACCGTGCGCACCGGGGCCAGCGGCATCGGCCGCGGCGAGCGGATTCTTCGCGTCTAGCCCCAGCCACCCCCCCAACAAGTTTCAACGGAGAAGACCATGAAGGTTTATTACGACAAGGACGCCGACCTGAGCCTCATCAAGGGCAAGAACGTCACCATCATCGGCTACGGCTCGCAAGGCCATGCGCATGCGCAGAACCTGAACGACAGCGGCGTGAAGGTCACGGTCGGCCTGCGCAAGGGCGGCGCGAGCTGGAGCAAGGTCGAGAAGGCCGGGCTCAAGGTGGCCGAGGTCGCGGACGCGGTGAAGAGCGCCGACGTCGTGATGATCCTGCTGCCCGACGAGCAGATCGGCGCGGTCTACAAGAACGACGTCGAGCCGCACATCCGGCACGGCGCGTCGCTCGCCTTTGCGCACGGCTTCAACGTGCACTACGGCCAGGTCGTTCCGCGCGACGACCTCGACGTCTGGATGGTCGCGCCCAAGGCCCCGGGCCACACAGTGCGCAACACCTACACGCAGGGCGGCGGCGTGCCGCACCTGATCGCGGTCCATGCCGACAAGTCGGGCAAGGCGCGCGACATGGCGCTCAGCTACGCCGCGGCCAACGGCGGCGGCAAGGCCGGCATCATCGAGACCAACTTCCGCGAGGAGACCGAGACCGACCTGTTCGGCGAGCAGGCGGTGCTGTGCGGCGGCACGGTCGAGCTGATCAAGGCCGGCTACGAGACCCTGGTCGAGGCCGGCTACGCACCCGAGATGGCCTACTTCGAGTGCCTGCACGAGCTGAAGCTGATCGTCGACCTGATCTACGAGGGCGGCATCGCGAACATGAACTACTCGATCAGCAACAACGCCGAGTACGGCGAGTACGTCTCGGGCCCGAAGGTCGTCACCGCCGACACCAAGAAGGCGATGAAGCAGATGCTGACCGACATCCAGACCGGCGAGTACGCGAAGAGCTTCATCCTCGAGAACCGCGCCGGCGCACCGACGCTGATGTCGCGCCGCCGCCTGACCGCCGAGCATTCGATCGAGGTCGTCGGTGAGAAGCTGCGCGCGATGATGCCGTGGATCAAGGCGAACAAGCTGGTCGACAAGTCGCGCAACTGAACGGGCCTCGAACGGCAGCCCCGCGCATGCAGGCGCGGGGCCGTTCGCGCCGGCGTGCGGCGGCGGCCGTCGCTACATCGGCCTGAAGCGCCAGCCATAGGCCTGGCTCACGGCCAGCTTCTCCGCGTGGCCCTTGAGGTGCAGCGTGATCCGGCCCAGGTCGTCGCGCTGAGCGCGCGCGATCGCCGCGGCGCGCACGATCACGCCGCGGTGCACCTGCCAGAAGACCTCGCCGTCCAGGCCTTCGGCGATCTCCTTCAGCGGCTTGCGCACGTGCGCCTCGTCGGCCGCGGTGACGACGCGGGTGTACTTCTCGTCGCTCTGGAAGAACAGCACCTCGTCGATCGAGAACATCTTGATCGTGTCGCCGACGCTGGCGCTGATCCAGCGCAGCCGCGCCGCCTCGGGTGGCTTGATGCGCGCGGCGAGGCGCTCGACCAGGCCGTCGAGCACCGGCGCCTCGGCCTGCGCCTGCAGCCGCTGCTGCAGCCGGGCCACCGCCTGCGCGAGCCGGTCGGCGCGCACCGGCTTGAGCAGGTAGTCCAGCGCGCCGGCGTCGAAGGCCTCTACCGCGTGGCTGTCGTAGGCGGTCGTGAAGACCACGTGGCAGCGGCCGCTCGCGGCGCGTGCGACGTCCAGCCCGCTGCGGCCCGGCATGCGGATGTCGAGGAACGCGATGTCGGGCTGCTGCGCGTCGATCGCCTCGATCGCCGCCGGCCCGTGCTCGCATTCGGCCACGACCTGCAGCGCCGGCCAGGCATCGGCGAGCATGCGTCGCAGCTCGGCGCGCGGCAGGTCTTCGTCGTCGGCGATGATCGCCCGGGCTGGCTTCATGGTTCGACCTCCAGCGGCAGCCACAGCGTCGCGGCGACGCCGCCGCCGGCGCGCGCCTTCAGCACCAGCGATGCGCGCTCGCCGTAGAGCTGGGCCAGTCGCTCGCGCAGGTTGCTCAGCCCCAGCCCGCTGCCCGCGGCCGAGACGCCGAAGCCGACCCCGTCGTCGGCGACTTCGAGGGCGAGCCGGCCGTCGTCGCTGCGGCGCGCGCGCACCTCGATCCGTGCCCGCCCGATCTTGGGCTCGACGCCGTGCTTGACCGCATTCTCGACCAGCGAAATCAGCATCAGCGGCGGGCAGCGGGCGCGCAGCAGTTCGGTCGGCGCGTCGACCTCGAACGCGAGGCGCGGCATGCGCGCCGCCATCAGGCCGAGGTAGGCCCGCACCAGGTCGAACTGCGCCGCGACGGTGGCCTGCGCCGAACCGTCGCTGCGCAGGCGCGGGATCGCGGCGCGCAGGTACTCGACGAGGCGGTCGATCATCTCGCTGGCGCGCGCCGGGTCGGTGGCGATCGCGCTGCGGACCCCGGCCAGCGTGTTGAACAGGAAATGCGGCTCGACCTGCGCCGCCAGCACCGACAGCCGCAGCTCGGCCTCGCGCCGCTGGGCCTGGGCCTCGGCCAGCGCACGTGAGCGCGCCAGTGCCGCGAGCGCCTCGTGTTCGCGCCGCCACGCCAGCAGCGCGAACCCACCGCCGAGCCAGAAGGCCAGGAACCCGCGCAAGGCCAGGTTGAACGGACTGGCGGGGTCGGCGCGCGGCCGCGCGGGCTTCGGCCCGGAGACCGCAGGCTCGCCCTGTTCGAGCGGACCGACCATGACGCCGATCTGCAGCGCGATCCGGTTGCGCTGGCCCCGGTCGTCGACATCGCCGATGCGCTCGGCGATCCACTGCTTCACGGGCTCGGCCGCAAAGCGCTCGGCGGCGACCATCGCGGCCACCAGCAGGACCATCGCCGCGAGCAGCGCCCAGCCCTCGGTCCGCCGGGGCCAGC
>MEGM01000117.1:9995-16851 GCA_001725505.1 Rubrivivax sp. SCN 70-15
GCCGCCGCACCCAGACCCCGAGCCAGGGTCCGGCGAGCAGCGGCAGCAGCAGCGAGCTCGCGATGCCGAGCACCGCCGCCCAGGGCCAGCGCTCGGGTGAGCCGAGCGCTGCGCCGCCGGCAATGAACAACAGCGCCAGGCCCACCGGGATCAGCCAGGCACGCGTGCGCGCGCGCGCCCAGCGTGCGCTGAACACCGGGTAGCGGCGGTAGCGCGTGAACCAGCCCTGGCCCTGGCCGGCGAGTTCGACCGGCAGCGGCGCGTCGAGCGCCTGAACCGGAGGGGGGTGAACCTGGAGCATCGGAGCGCAGCCTACTCGCTGGCTCGGCGCGATGCGCGAGCGCACGACGAACACCCGGCGTGTCGCGACGAGCGCCCGCCAGGCCGCGACGAGGCGCAGCGCCCGCTATGCTCGCGGCCAGGCCCGGCGCGGCGTGCGCCGACAACGCAGCGAAGACCCAGGAGACTCCTCATGTTCGACACCACCCTCGCCGGCAGCCTGCCCAAGCCCGCCTGGCTCGCCGAGACCGGCAAGCTGTGGCCCCGGTGGCAGGCCGAAGGGCCGGCGCTGCAGCAGGCCAAGCTCGATGCGACGCTGCTGTGGATCAAGGCCCAGGAGGACGCCGGGCTGGACGTCATCGGCGACGGCGAGCAAAGCCGCCAGCATTTCGTCCACGGCTTCCTCGAGCGCGTCGAGGGCATCGACTTCGAGCACAAGGTCGAGATGGGGATCCGCGCCGATCGCTACAAGGCGATGGTGCCGCAAGTCGTCGCGCCGCTGCGCCTGAAGGGCCGTGTGCACGAGGCCGAGGCGCGCTTCCTGCGGGCGCACACGAAGAAGAGGATCAAGTTCACGCTGCCCGGCCCGATGACCATCGTCGACACTGTCGCCGACCGTTTCTACGGCGACCGCGTCAAGCTCGCGTTCGCCTTCGCCGAGCTGCTGAACCAGGAGGCGCTCGCTCTGCAGGCCGACGGCGTCGACGTGATCCAGTTCGACGAGCCAGCCTTCAACGTCTACATGGACGAGGCCGCCGACTGGGGCGTGGAGGCGCTGGAGCGCGCGGCGCAGGGCTTGCACGAGGCGGGCGCGGCGAGCGGCCGCCCGTGCAAGACCGCGGTGCACATCTGCTACGGCTACGGCATCCAGGCGAACATAGCCTGGAAGAACTCGCTCGGTGCCGAGTGGCGCCAGTACGAGAAGATCTTTCCCGCGCTCGCCGCGAGCTCGATCGATCAGGTCAGCCTCGAATGCATCCACAGCCACGTGCCGCCGGACCTGATGGCGCTGCTGAAGGGCAAGGACGTGATGGTCGGCGTGATCGACGTTGCGAGCGAGCAGGTCGAGACGCCCGAGGAGGTGGCCGACACGATAGGCCGCGCGCTGCGCTTCGTGCCGAAGGAGCACCTGCTGCCCTGCACCAACTGCGGCCTCGCGCCGATGCCGCGCGAAGTCGCGCTGGCCAAGCTCGAGGCGCTGGGCCGCGGCGCGGCGCTCGCGCGCGAGCGCTATGGCGCCGCCGGCTGAGGGCTCGCGGCTCGGAGCGGCCAGTGGCCGCGCCGGGCCGAACGGCCCCTTGCACCGCTCCCCCGTGCCCCCTCCGCGAGGGGGCTCCAGCTCGGATGACGAGTCGGCCTTCGGGCCGACCCACTCTCGAGCCAGGCGGCGCTGTCGGTACGTGCAGCAGCGCCTCGAACGACGCGCCGGCCGTGAGGCCGGCCCGACGGTCATGCAGGTGCCCCCGACGGGGGGAGCCGTGCGATATGGCCCTGGCCCGGAGCGGCCAAGGGCCGCTCCGGGCCGATTGCAGCCCCTCATTGCTGGTCGATCGATCGCGGGTCGGTGTCAGTCCGCGATCGTGTCGGCCGCCACCGGCGACAGCCTGGGCGCGCCGGCGCCGCGCAGGTTGAGCCAGGCGCTGGTCGCGCCGCTGAGCGCGATCACCGCCATCCCGACCCAGCCCCAGAAGTCGGGCAGGTGGCCGAACAGCCACCAGCCGACGAGCGCGGCGGCGCCGATCTGCAGGTAGACGAAGGGCATCAGCGCCGCCGTCGGCGCGACGCCCAACGCCAGGATCAGCATCAGGTGCCCGCCGGTGCCGAGCGCACCGACGAGCGCGAGCAGCGCCCAGTGCGTGGCCGGCACCGCGGCAAAGGCGGCGCGCACGTCGATGCCGCTCGCCCACAGCAGCGGCAGCAGCACCGCGCTGCCGACCAGGCCGGTCCAGAAATGCGTCGTCAGCGGGTTCTCGAGCCCGGCGAGACGGCGTGTCAGCACCTGGAACGACGCGTAGGTGACGGCGCCGGCGAGCGGGAACAGCACCGCCCAGCCGAACAGCCCGCTGCCCGGGCGGATCACGATCAGCGCGCCGGCGAATGCGGTGCCGACCAGCGCCCAGCGCCAGCGCGAGACCTGCTCGTGCAGCAGCCAGGCGGCGAGCAGCGTCACCAGCACCGGCGTGAGCATGTTGATTGCGGTGAACTCGGGCACCGGCATGTGCTGCACGCCGTAGAAGCTGAAGCCGCTGGTCGCCAGCAGCAGCAGCCCGCGCAGGGCCTGGAAGCGCGGGTGTTCGCTGCGGAACGACAGCCGGTGGTCGAACGCGAGCCAGAAAGCCATCGCGACCGCCTGGAACAGGTAGCGCGCACTGAGCATCAGCAGCACCGGCAGTGCGGCCGGCGTCGCGCTGCCGAGCCAGCGCACGATGTTGTCCATGCTCGCGAAGCACAGCGCCATCGCGCTGATGAGCGCGATGCCGAGCAGGGGCCGCACCGGCGGCTTCGTCATCCGCCCTGCACGCGCGCGGCGAGCGCCTCCCAGACCGGGCGCAGCCGGCCCGGCAGGTCGGGCAGCGCGCCGAGCTCGGTGCGGCTCTCGCCGGCGGCGTGGAAGTCGCTTCCGCGCGAGGCGAACAGGTCGAATTCGAGCGCAGTCTCGGCGTAGCGCTGCTGCTCGGCTGCGCTGTGGCTGCCGGTCATCACCTCGACGCCGCGTCCGCCATGGGCGATGAACTCGGTGAACAGCGCGTACTCCTCGGTCGGCGTGAAGCGGTAGCGCGCCGGGTGCGCGATGACGGCGATGCCGCCTGCCGCCGTGATCCAGCGCACCGCGTCGCCCAGGCCGGCCCAGCGGTGCGGCACGTAGCCGGGCCTGCCTTCGGTGAGGAAGCGGCGGAAGACCTCGTGCGTGTCGGCGCAGACGCCGCGCTCGACCAGGAAGCGCGCGAAATGGGTGCGCGAGACGAGCTCCGGGTTGTCGACGTAGCGCAGCGCGCCGTCGAAGGCGCCGTCGATGCCGGCCGCGGCCAGGCCCGCGGCCATCGCCAGCGCGCGTTCGCGCCGGCCGCCGCGCGTCGCCGCCAGGCCGGCGGCGAGCGCCGCATCGTCGATGTCGAAACCGAGGCCGACGATGTGCACCGTCTGGCCCGCGAAACTGACCGAGATCTCGGTGCCGCTGAGGTAGCGCATGCCCAGCGCGAGCGCCGCGTCGCGTGCCCGCGCCTGGCCGGAGATCTCGTCGTGGTCGGTCAGCGACCAGAGTTCGACGCCGTTCGCATTCGCCCGCGCGGCGAGCTGTTCGGGGCCGAGGGTGCCGTCGGAGACGTTGGAATGCGAATGCAGGTCGGCGTTCAGAAGATGCACGGCGCCGATTCTACGGAGCGGCCCTTGTCATTCAGGCGTCCAGGGTCAGGCAGCGGTCGCAGCGGTCGGCGAGCGTGCGGTCGTGCGTCACGACGACGAACGCGGTGCCGTGCTCGCGCGCCAGGCCGAGCATCAGCTCGAACACGCCGGCGGCGGTCTCGCGGTCGAGGTTGCCGGTCGGCTCGTCGGCGAGCACGCATTGCGGCTGCGTGACGAGCGCGCGCGCGATCGCGACGCGCTGGCGCTCGCCGCCCGAGAGCTGCGACGGGAAATGCGCGGTGCGCGCCGCCAGCCCCACCTGCGCCAGCGTCGCCTGCGCTGCGGCGCGCGCCGCGGCCGTGGCGTCGCGCCGGATGCGCAGCGGCATCGCGACGTTGTCGAGCGCGCTGAACTCGGGCAGCAGGTGGTGGAACTGGTAGACGAAGCCGAGATGCCGGTTGCGCCAGCGGCCCTGCTCGGTAGCGCTCAGCGTCGCGAGATCGCGCCCCATCAGCGTGACGCGGCCCGAGGTCGGCGCGTCCAGGCCGCCGAGCAGATGCAGCAGCGTGCTCTTGCCCGAACCCGAGGCGCCGACCACCGCCAGCGTCTCGCCCGGCTGCACCGCCAGGCTCACGCCGCGCAGCACGCTCACGTCGAGCGCGCCTTCGCGGAAGCGCTTGTGTAGCGCCTCGGCACTTAGCACCGGTTCACTCATAGCGCAGCGCCTCGGCCGGGTTGACGCGGCTCGCGCGCCAGCTCGGGTAGAGCGTCGCGACGAAGGACAGCAGCAGCGAGATCACGACGATGGGCACGATGTCGCTGGCCATCGGGTCGCTCGGCATGCGGCTGATCAGGTAGACGCTGGCGGGCAGGAAGGTCATGTGCAGCAGGTGCTCGATCGCCGGCACGATGATGTCGATGTTGAACGCGACGAGCAGCCCGAGCGCGACGCCGGCGAGCGTGCCGATGATCCCGGACGCCGCGCCCTGGACCATGAACACGCCCATGATCGAGCGCGGGCTCGCACCCAGCGTGCGCAGGATCGCGATGTCGGCGCGCTTGTCGGTGACCGTCATCACCAGCGTCGAGACCAGGTTGAACGCGGCCACCGCGACGATCAGCGTCAGGATGATGAACATCATCCGCTTCTCGACCTGCACCGCCTCGAACCAGCTGCGGTTGGTGCGCGTCCAGTCGCGCACCCTGTAGCCGCTGCCGAGCGTGGACTGGAGCGCGTCGGCGACCCGGGGCGCGTCGTCGACGTCGTGCAGGCGCAGTTGCACGCCGGTCGGCCCGCCGGTGCGGAACAGCGTCGCCGCGTCGCCCAGCGCGACCAGCGCCAGCCCGCTGTCGTATTCGTAATGGCCGGCGCTGAAGGTGCCGATCACGGTGAACTGCTTCAGGCGCGGGATCACGCCGGCCGGTGTGACCTGGCCACCGGGCGCGGCGACCGTCACCTTGTCGCCCGCCTGCACGCCGAGCAGGCGCGCGAGCTCGACGCCGAGCACGATGTTCCACTCGCCCGGCTTCAGCCCGGCCAGCGTCGTGTCGCGCAGCTGGCGCGCGAGCGGCGTCACGTCTGCCTCCTCGGCCGGAACGATGCCGCGCACGACCGCGCCGCGCAGTTCGTCGCCGCGGCCGATCAGCGTCTGCGACTCGACGAAGGGCGCGGCGCCGGCGACCTCCGGGTTGCGCCGCGCCAGCGCCGCGACGGCGCGCCAGTCGGGCAGCGCGTTGCCTGCGGCGTCGAAGATCTCGACATGCGCGACGACGCTGAGCATGCGGTCGCGCACCTCCTTCTGGAAGCCGTTCATCACCGACAGCACGATGATCAGCGCCGCGACGCCGAGCGCGATGCCGAGCATCGAGACGCCCGAGATGAACGAAATGAAGCCGTTGCGCCGGCCGGCGCGGCCCGCACGCGTGTAGCGCCAGCCGATGTGCCACTCGTAGGGCAGGTCCATGGGGCGGCGATGCTACCCGAGCGGCCGCGCGACACGCGGCCCGGGATAATCGCGGCGATGCACCTCCTGGTTCCCTTCGCGGCGCCGCTCGCCGAGGCCGGCCGCGCGGCGCTGCCGGGGCTGGCACTGCCCAACCTGCGCGCGCTGCTCGCGCGCAGCGGCGCGACCGAGCGCGACGACGGCGACGAATTCAGCCTGACGCCGCCGCACGAGCGCGCCCTGGCGCGTGCGCTGGGCTGGGCCGGTGGCGACGGTGCGCTGCCCTGGGCGGCGTTCTGGGCGCAGGCCGACGGCGTGGCCGAGGTCGGCAGCGCCGGGCTCGCCTGGGCCTTGCTCAGCCCGGTGCACTGGCATGTCGGCACCGACCAGGTCAGCCTGGTCGACCCGGCGGCGCTGAACCTCGACGAAGCCGCGTCGCGCGCGCTCTTCGATGCCGTCCACGAGCTGTTCACGAGCGAGGGTTTCGTCATGCTCTGGGGCGCACCGACGCGCTGGTACCTGGCGCACGAGAGCCTGGCCGGGCTGCGCTGCGCCTCGCTCGACCGCGTCATCGGCCGCAACGTCGACCGCTGGCTCACCGCCACCAGTGCCGCCGAGCCGGGCATGCGCCGCCTGCGCCGGCTGCACAGCGAGGTGCAGATGCTGCTGCACACGCACCGGATCAACGAGGAGCGCGAGGGCGCGGGCCTGCTGCCGGTGAATTCCTTCTGGCTCAGCGGCTGCGGCCTCGCGCAGCCGGCCAGCGGCAGCGCGCCGCAGGTCGACGAGCGGCTGCGCGGGCCGGCGCTGGCCGACGACTGGGCCGCCTGGACTCGCGCCTGGAAAGCACTGGACGCCGGCCCGATCGCCGCGTTGCGCCGGGCCGCCGAGGCCGGCCACGCCCCGCGCCTGACGCTGTGCGGCGAGCGTTCCTCGGCCAGCTTCGTGCCCGGTGGGGCCTGGCAGCGCTGGCGTGCGCTGTTCGCGCGCCGCGAGCCAGCCGCGCTGCTGGAGACGCTGTGAAGCTGCTCACCCGCGACGTGCCGCCGCGCGCCGCCTTCGCGCTCGAATCGGCCGGCCTGCACCCGCTGCTCGCGCGGCTGCTCGCCGCCCGTGGCGTGCGTGCGGCCGAAGAGCTCGACGACGGCCTGGCGCGGCTGCTGCCGCCCGCCGGCCTGCGCGGCGCGCCCGAGGCCGGCCGGCTGCTCGCCGACGCCATCGTCGCCGGGCGGCGCATCTGCATCGTCGCCGACTACGACTGCGACGGCGCCACCGCCTGCGCCGGCGCGCTG
>MEGM01000118.1 GCA_001725505.1 Rubrivivax sp. SCN 70-15
ATTGGGCGCGGGCTACCAGCCGATCGGCGCGGTGCTCGTGAACGGCGCGATCGTCGACGCGATCCGCCAGGGCAGCGGATTCTTCCAGCATGGCCACACCTACCTCGGCCACCCGGTGGCCTGCGCGGCGGCGCTGGCGGTGCAGCGCGAGATCCGGCCGCTGCTGCCGCAGGTGCGCGCGCACGGCGAACGGCTCTTCGCGCTGCTGCGCGAGCGCCTGGGCGCGCACCCGAACGTGGGCGACATCCGCGGCCGCGGGCTGTTCGTCGGCATCGAGCTCGTCGCCGACCGCGCGACGAAGGCGCCGCTGCCGCCGGCACGTCGCACGCATGCACGGATCAAGGCCGGCGCGATGGAACGGGGCTTGCTTTGCTACCCGTCCGGCGGGACGTCAGACGGTGAGCAGGGCGATCACGTATTGCTGGCGCCGCCGTTCACCTGCACCATCGCCCACCTCGAAGAGCTGGTGGACAAGCTCGGCCGCGCCATCGAGGCCGAGCTGCCCGCCTGACGACGAACATTCACCGTGGAGAAGGAGAGAAACATGAACATCACCCGTTTGCCGCTGGCCCTGGCCGCGCTCGCCCTGGCGGCCGCGATCCCGACCGCGAGCGCCCAGACCAAGTTCGTCACCATCGGCACCGGCGGCGTCACCGGCGTCTACTACGCCGCCGGCGGTGCGATCTGCAGGCTCATGAACAAGGACCGCGCGAAGACCGGGATCCGCTGCTCGGTCGAGTCGACCGGCGGCTCGGTCTACAACATCAACACGATCCGCGGGGGCGAGCTCGACTTCGGTGTCACCCAGTCCGACTGGCAGTACCACGCCGTCAAGGGCGACAAGGTGTTCGCGAAGGACGGCGCGTTCGGCGACCTGCGCGCGGTGTTCTCGCTCCACCCCGAGCCGTTCACCGTGGTCGCGCGCAAGGAAGCGAACATCACGAAGTTCGAGGATTTCAAGGGCAAGCGTTTCAACGTCGGCAACCCCGGCTCGGGCACGCGCGCGTCGCTCGAGGAGATGCTCGGCGCGATCGGCATGAAGATGGGCGACTTCTCGCTCGCCTCCGAGCTGAAGGCCGACGAGCACGGCGCGGCGCTGTGCGACAACAAGATCGATGGCTTCTTCTACGGCGTCGGCCACCCGTCGGCGAACATCCAGGACCCGACCACGACCTGCGGCGCGAAGCTCGTCTCGCTGACCGGCCCGGGCATCGACAAGCTGGTCAAGAGCGCGCCCTATTACGCCTACGCCGAGATCCCCGGCGGTCTGTACGCGAACAACCCGCAGCCCACGCGCACCTACGGCGTGCTGGCCACGCTGGTGACCTCGGCCAAAGTTCCCGACGCGGTGGTCTACGAGCTGGTGAAGTCGGTGTTCGAGAACTTCGACGACTTCAAGAAACTGCACCCGGCCTTCGCCCACCTGGACCCGAAGGCGATGATCAAGGACGGCCTGTCCGCGCCGCTGCATCCGGGCGCGCTGAAGTACTACAGGGAAAAGGGCTGGATTTGAGCCCCCGCCCGGCCGCCACCCCGACCGCGCAAGCCCCGTCGCCGTGAGCGCCGTGCCCGCCACCGGGCCGGGCGAGGTCGACCTCGCCCGGCTCGTCGCCGAGACCGACCTCGGCGGCCGCGAGCCGACCGGCTGGGCGCGGCGCACGCTGATCGCAGTCGCGCTCGCGTGGTCGCTGTTCCAGCTCTGGATCGCGTCGCCGCTGCCCTTCGCGTTCGGCTTCGGCGTCTTCAACGACACCGTCTCGCGCTCGATCCACCTTGCGTTCGCGCTCTTCCTCGCCTACCTGGCCTACCCGGCGCTGAAGTCGTCGCCGCGCGGGCGCATCCCGCTGCAGGACTGGCTGCTCGCGCTCGCCGGCGCCTTCTGCGGCGGCTACCTGGCGTGGTTCTACGCAGCGCTGGCCGACCGCCCCGGCGCGCCGATCGCGTTCGACCTCGTCGCCTCGGTGGCCGGCCTGGCGCTGCTCCTCGAAGCGGCACGGCGCGCACTCGGGCTGCCGATGGTCGTGATGGCGCTGCTCTTCATCGCCTACATCTTCCTCGGCCCCTACATGCCGGACATGATCGCGCACAAGGGCGCGTCGCTGGCGAAGGGGATGTCGCACCTGTGGCTGTCGACCGAGGGCGTGTTCGGCGTCGCGCTCGGGGTCTCGAACAGCTTCATCTTCCTGTTCGTGCTCTTCGGCTCGCTGCTCGAGACCGCGGGCGCGGGCAACTACTTCATCAAGTCGGCGATCAGCCTGCTCGGCCACCTGCGCGGCGGTCCGGCGAAGGCGGCGGTCGTCGCGTCGGCCGCGACCGGGCTGATCTCGGGCTCGTCGATTGCCAACGTCGTGACCTGCGGCACCTTCACGATCCCGCTGATGAAGCGCGTCGGCTACCGGCCCGAGAAGGCCGCCGCGATCGAGGCCGCCGCCGGCATCGACGGCCAGATCATGCCGCCGGTGATGGGCGCCGCCGCGTTCCTGATGGTCGAGTACGTCGGCATCCCGTACACGCAGGTGATCCGGCACGCGATCCTGCCGGCGGTGATCTCCTACATCGCGCTCTTCTACATCGTCCACCTCGAGGCGATGAAGGCCGACATCCGCGGCATCCCGCGCGCGCACGTCACGCCCTGGCGCCAGCGGCTGCTGTCGTTCGGGCTCACGGTGTCGGGCTTCATCGTGCTCGCCGCGGCGGTGGTCTACGGGCTGGGCTGGCTCAAGACCGTGGCCGGTGGCGCCGCCACGCCGATCATCGTCGTGCTGATGCTCGTCGCCTACCTCGGGCTGCTGCGCTTCTCGTCGCGCCAGCCCGAGCTGACCATGGACGACCCGAACCGTCCGATGGAGGTGCTGCCCGAGGCCGGCCCGACGCTGAAGTCCGGGCTGCACTTCCTGCTGCCGGTGGTCGCGCTGATCTGGAACCTGATGGTCGAGGAGCTGTCGCCGGCGCTGTCGGCGTTCTGGGCCACCGTGTTCCTGATGTTCATCCTGCTCACGCAGCGCCCGCTGTCGGCCTGGTTCCGCGGCCAGCCGCACCGGGGCACGCTCGCGCGCGGCGCGGCCGACCTGTACCACGGACTGGTCACCGGCGCGCGCAACATGATCGGCATCGGCGTCGCCACCGCCGCAGCCGGCATCATCGTCGGCACCGTCACGCTGACCGGTGTCGGGCTGATCATGACCGAGCTCGTCGAGGCCGTCTCCGGCGGCAACCTGGTCGTGATGCTGCTGATGGTGGCGATGGTCTCGCTGATCCTCGGCATGGGCCTGCCGACGACCGCGAACTACATCGTCGTCTCGACGCTGATGGCGCCGGTCGTCGTCGAGCTCGGCTCGCAGTCCGGGCTGCTGGTGCCGCTGATCGCGGTCCACATGTTCGTCTTCTACTTCGGGCTGATGGCAGACGTGACGCCGCCGGTCGGCCTGGCGGCCTATGCGGCTGCGGGCATCGCGCGCTGCGACCCGATCCGCACCGGCGTCGTGGCCTTCGGCTACAGCCTGCGCACCGCGGTGCTGCCGTTCATGTTCATCTTCAACACCCAGCTGCTGCTGATCGGCATCACCAGCGTCTGGCAGCTGCTGCTGACGATCACGAGCGCCGTGCTCGCGAACCTGATGTTCGCCGCCGCCACGCAGGGCTGGTTCATCGTGCGCAACCGCTGGTACGAGGCGGCCGCGCTGCTGCTCGTCACCTTCACCCTCTTCCGCCCCGGCTACTGGTGGGACCGGCTCTACCCGCCGTTCCAGCGCGCGCCGGCCGCCGAGCTGATCGCGATCGCCGATCGCGCACCGGCCGGCGCGCTGCAGCGCCTGTGGGTCGAGGGCGAGACGATCGAGGGCGACCCGGTCTCGCGCGGCGTGCTGCTGCCGCTGGGCGACGCCGCGCCGGCGCGCGAACGGCTCGCGCGCACCGGCCTGCGCGTGCTGCCTCAGGGCGATGCGCTGCAGGTGCTGTCGGTGGGCTTCGGCAGCCGCGCGGCCAAGCTCGGCATCGAGTCCGGATTCCGCATCACCTCGGTCGAGGTCGAAAGCGCGCGCCCGGCCAAGGAATGGATGTTCGTCCCCGCGCTCTTGCTGCTCGGGCTGGTCGTCGCGCTGCAGCGCCGGCGCCGGCCCGCCTGAAGCGTGCGGCCGGCCGCCGCCGCGACCATCGTCAGCCGAGGAAGCCGCGCGCCTCGAGCAGCGCGCGCAGCGCGACCGAATCCTCGGCGAAGCGGTCCGGGTCGTACTTGATCCTGCTCGTGTAGAACTGCGCGAGCGAGGTGATGCCGAGTTCTTCCATGCGCTGCACCACCTCGGGTCCCATCGCGCGGTAGCGCTCCCAGCCGCGCTGCTCGCGCTCGCCGAACATCGCGTCGATGTCCTCGGGCGCCGGACGCCGGTAGCGCTCGTCGTGGATCCAGGCCGCCGGCGGCAGCCGGTCACGCGGCGCCGGCGCCTCGGCCGGCCAGCCGACGACCAGGCTCGTCACCGGCAGGCAGTTCTCGGGCAGTTCGAGGAACTCGGCGATCGCGCCCATCGAATGCAGCGTCGTGCCCATGTAGCAGATGCCCAGGCCATGGCTCTCGAGCGCGAGCGCGGTCGTCTGCGCGAGGATGATCGCGTCGTAGCCGGCGACGTGCCAGCTGATGAAGTCGGCGAAGCCCGGCCGCGCGTCACGCTGCGCCAGCCACTGCCGCGTGCGGTGGCTGTCGGCGCAGAACGTCAGCACGAGCGGCGCCTGCAGCACCATCGGCTGCTCGAAGTGCAGCTGGTACAGGCGGCGCTTGCGCCCGGGGTCGCGCGTGCGCACGACCGAGATCATGTTCAGGTTGCCGCTCGACGACGAGCCCGCCAGCGCCTCGACGAGCACGCGGTCGAGCAGCGCCGCATCGACCGGCCGGTCCTCGAACCGGCGGATCGACCGGTGCGCGCGCAGCAGGCGCGACATCGATTCGGCGGCATCCGTCATCCGGCCTCTCCTGGGTTCAAAGGCGCGCATCATGCCCGCGCGCGCCAGACGCCGGAACCCGCGACGGCGCTGCTACACTGCCGACCGTCAGGAGAGAGCCTGCCGCGAGGAGGCCGCCGAAGGCGCAGAGCAAGTCTCGAACGCTCAGGCAAAAGGACTGACTTCCTTCCTCACTGGAGAGAGGCTGCCCCGGCGGCAGCCCACCGAAGGGGCAAGGCCTGCCGATCCGCACGCGGAACGAGGGCAGCGCCGAATCTCTCAGGTAAAGCGGACAGCGAGGGCAGCGATCGCCACGCGAGTGGAGGTCGACCGCCAAGCCCTCGAAGGAGTCCGCCCGTGACCGAACTGCTCCAGACCCCCCTGCACGCCCTGCACCTGCGCCTGGGCGCGCGCATGGTGCCCTTCGCCGGCTATTCGATGCCGGTCCAGTACCGCGCCGGCGTGATCGCCGAGCACCGGCATTGCCGCAGGGCGGCGGCGCTGTTCGACGTCTCGCACATGGGACAGCTGCGCCTGGTCGGCACCGATGCCGCCGCCGCGCTCGAAACCCTGGTGCCGGTGGACGTGGTCGACCTCGGCGCCGGCCGCCAGCGCTACGCGTTCTTCACCAACGCCAGTGGTGGCCTGCTCGACGACCTGATGATCACGCGGCCGCAGCCGGGCTCCGCCTTCGGCGACCTTTTCGTCGTCGTCAACGCGGCGTGCAAGGACGCCGACGTGCGCCACCTCGTCACGAACATCGGCCACCGCTGCAGCGTGGTGACGATGCCCGAGCGCGCGCTGCTCGCGCTGCAGGGGCCGCAGGCGGCCGTCGCGCTGGCTCGGCTCAACGCCGCGGTGGCGCAGCTGGTGTTCATGAGCGGCGCCGAGTTCGACCTCGCCGGCGCACCCTGCTTCGTCACCCGCTCGGGCTACACCGGCGAGGACGGCTTCGAGATCTCGGTGCCCGTCGCCGACGCCGCGGCGCTCGCCGAGGCGCTGCTCGCGCAACCCGAGGTCGAGCCCGCCGGCCTGGGCGCGCGCGACACGCTGCGCCTGGAAGCCGGGCTGTGCCTGTACGGCCACGACATCGACGAGCGCACGAGCCCGGTCGAGGCCGGCCTGAGCTGGGCGATCCAGAAGGTGCGCCGCCCGGGCGGCGCGCGCGCCGGCGGCTACCCGGGCGCGGCCACGATCGAGGGCCACCTCGCGGGCGGCGCGCCGTGCAAGCGCGTCGGCCTGGTCGGCCTGGAGCGCGTGCCGGTGCGCGAAGGCACGCCGATCGTCGACGCCCACGGCCGCAAGCTCGGCCAGGTGACCAGCGGCACGCTCGCGCCCAGCGTCGATCGGCCGATCGCGATGGCCTACCTGCCCGTCGACCACGCCCAGCCCCAGCACGAGGTCTACGCCGAGGTGCGCGGCAAGCGCCTGCCGATGCGCGTGACGCCCATGCCCTTCAACCCCCACCGCTACTTCCGCGGCTGACCCGCGGCCGAACCAGGAGCCCACGAAATGACCACCAAGTTCACCACCGACCACGAGTGGATCAACATCGAAGACCACGAGGCCGCAGTCGTCGGCATCACGCCGCACGCGCAGGACGCGCTCGGCGACGTGGTCTTCGTCGAGCTGCCCGAGGTCGGGCGCACCTTGAAGAAGGGCGAGGTCGCCGGCGTCGTCGAATCGGTCAAGGCCGCGGCCGATCTCTACATGCCGGTCTCGGGCGAGATCGTCGAGGTCAACGAGGCGCTGAAGGCCGAGCCGGCGCTCGCGAACACCGACCCGATGGGCAACGGCTGGTTCTTCAAGGTCCGCGTCGGCGCCATGGCCGAGTTCGACCAGCTGATGGACCCGCCCGCCTACGACGCGCTGCTGAAGACGCTCTGAAGTCACGCCAAGGTCCGCCATGCTGATGTCTGCCCTGAAGCCGCTCGGCGAGCTGGAAAACGCCGCCGAGTTCACCGCCCGCCACGTCGGGCCGCGCGACGACGACGAGCAGCGCATGCTGTCGGTGATCGGCGCCGATCGTCCCGGCCTCACGCGCCGCGCGCTCATCGACGCCGTCGTGCCGCGCGCGATCGCCCGCTCGCGCCCGATGGCACTGCCTGCCGCCGTCACCGAGGCCCAGGCCCTGGCCGAGCTGAAGGCGCTCGCGGCGAGGAACAAGGTGCGCAAGAGCTTCATCGGCCAGGGCTACCACGGCACGCACGTGCCCGGCGTCATCCTGCGCAACGTCCTCGAGAACCCGGCCTGGTACACCGCCTACACGCCTTATCAGGCCGAGATCTCGCAGGGCCGGATGGAAGCGCTGGTGAACTTCCAGACCATGGTCTGCGACCTCACCGGGATGCCGATCGCGAACGCCTCGATGCTCGACGAGGCCACCGCCGCGGCCGAGGCGATGACGCTCGCCCGGCGCAGCGTGAAGAGCCGGTCCGACACCGTCATCGTCGCCGCCGACTGCCATCCACAGACGATCGAGGTCCTGCGCACGCGCGCCGCGCCGCTGGGGCTGAAGGTGCTCGTCGGCTTCGCGCCGGCGCTGATGGACGAGCACGAGCACTTCGCCGTCGTGACGCAGTACCCGGCCACCGACGGCCACCTCCACGACCTGCGCCCGTGGGTCGAGAAGGCGCACGCGAAGGGTGCGGCCTTCATCGTCGCGGCCGACCTGCTCGCGCTGACGCTGCTCGTGCCGCCGGGGGAGTTCGGTGCCGACATCGTCGTCGGCAGCACGCAGCGCCTCGGCGTGCCGATGGCCGCCGGCGGCCCGCACGCGGCCTACCTCGCCTGCCGCGACGAGTGGAAGCGCTCGATGCCCGGCCGACTCGTCGGCGTCAGCGTCGACGTGCACGGCCACCCTGCCTACCGGCTCGCGCTGCAGACGCGCGAACAGCACATCCGGCGCGAGAAGGCGACGAGCAACATCTGCACCGCGCAGGTGCTGCTCGCGGTGATGGCCAGCATGTACGCGGTCTACCACGGCCCGGCCGGGCTCAGGCGCATCGCGCAGCGCGTCGCGTCGTACACCGCGATCCTGGCCCAGGGTCTCACCGGGCTGGGGCTGAAGGTCACGACCGCGCAGGCCTTCGACACGATCACCGTCGACACCGGCGCGCGCACCGAGGCGATCCTGGCCGCGGCGCTGCACGGCGGCGCGAACCTGCGCCGCATCGCGCCGACGATGCTGAGCGTCGCGCTCGACGAGACGACGACGCGCGAGGACCTCGCCGCGCTCTGGTCCTGGTTCGCCACGCCGGGGCAGGCGCTGCCCGAGGTCGCAGCGTTCGAGAAGGGCATAGCGCCGCTGATCCCCGAGGCGCTGCGCCGCACCAGCACCTTCCTCACGCATCCGGTGTTCAACCGCCATCACAGCGAGACCGAGATGCTGCGCTACATCCGCAGCCTGGCCGACAAGGACCTCGCGCTCGACCGCAGCATGATCCCGCTCGGCTCGTGCACGATGAAGCTGAACGCGACGAGCGAGATGATCCCCGTCACCTGGCCCGAGTTCGCGAACCTGCACCCGTTCGCACCGGCGGACCAGCTCGCCGGCTGCCAGGCGCTGAACGACCAGCTCTGCGCCTGGCTCGCGCAGGCCACCGGCTACGCCGGCGTCAGCCTGCAGCCCAACGCCGGCTCGCAGGGCGAATACGCCGGGCTGCTCGCGATCCGTGCCTGGCATGCGTCGCGCGGCGAGGCGCACCGCACGGTCTGCCTGATCCCCGAATCGGCCCACGGCACGAACCCGGCGAGCGCGCAGATGGCGGGCATGAGCGTCGTCGTCGTCAAGTGCGACGCGATGGGCAACGTCGACCTCGACGACCTGCGCGCCAAGTGCGAACAGCACGGCGCGAACCTCGCCGCGGTGATGATCACCTACCCCAGCACCTACGGCGTGTTCGAGGCCCGGGTCAAGGAGCTGTGCGCGCTGGTGCACGCGCATGGTGGGCGCGTCTACGTCGACGGCGCGAACATGAACGCGCTCGTCGGCGTCGCCGCGCCGGGCGAGTTCGGCGGCGACGTGAGCCACCTGAACCTGCACAAGACCTTCTGCATCCCGCACGGCGGCGGCGGGCCTGGCGTCGGCCCGGTCTGCGTCGTCGAGGACCTTGTGCCCTTCCTGCCCGGCCACGCGACCGCCACCGGCGTCGCGTCGCCGGTGGGCGCGGTCTCGGCCGCGCCGCTGGGCAACGCCGGCGTCCTGCCGATCAGCTGGATGTACGTGCGCATGATGGGCGCCGAAGGGCTGACCCACGCCACCGAGACCGCGATCCTCTCGGCCAACTACGTCGCGGCGCGGCTGGCCGATCACTACGACATCCACTTCAGCGGCAACATCGAGGGCATCCGCGGCGGCGGCGTCGCGCACGAATGCATCCTCGACCTGCGCCCGCTCAAGGAGACGAGCGGTATCGGCGCCGAGGACGTCGCCAAGCGGCTCATCGACTACGGCTTCCACGCTCCGACACTGAGCTTCCCGGTCGCCGGCACGCTGATGGTCGAGCCCACCGAGAGCGAGCCGCTGGCCGAGCTGGACCGCTTCTGCGACGCGATGATCGCGATCCGCGCCGAGATCGCGAAGGTCGAGGCCGGACCGGATCGTGGCGGTTGGCCCAAGGACGACAACCCGCTGAAGAACGCGCCGCACACCGCCCAGGCCCTGCTCGAGGCCGACTGGCCGCATGCCTACACGCGCGAGCAGGCGGCGTTCCCGGTGCCGGGGCTGAGGCGGCAGAAATACTGGGCGCCGGTCGGCCGCGTCGACAACGTCTACGGCGACCGCCACCTGATCTGCAGTTGCCCGCCGCTGAGCGCGTACCAGGACTGACTCGTCCCGCGAGCGACGCGCCGGCCGCGAGGCCGGCCCGACGGTCATGCAGGTGCCCCCCCGCGGAGGGGGTTGGGGGGAGCCGTGCGATACGGCCCTGGCCCGGAGCGGCCAAGGGACGCTCCGGGCCGCGAGCCGACACAGGGCCTCGCTCGACGATCGATCGCGAGTGGGCCTCAGAGCGCCGACATCGCCCAGCCCGCCGCTGCCGCGAGCAAGGCCACGAGCAGCGGCGACACGCGCGCCACCACCAGCAACGCGCAGGCGGCGAGCGCGAGCGCGAAGTCGGCGCGGGCAAGGATCGCGCTCGTCCAGACCGGGTCGTAGAGCGCGGCGAGCAGGATGCCGACGACGCTGGCGTTGACGCCGGCCAGCGCCGACTGCAGCGCCGGGCGCCCGCGCAGCCGCTCCCAGAACGGCAGCGCGCCGACGACGAGCAGCCAGGCCGGCAGGTAGATCGCCATCAGACAGGCCAGGCCGCCGCTCCAGCCGCCCAGCCCGGCCACCGCGGGGCGCATCACCGCGCCCAGGTAGGCGGCGAAGCTGAACAAGGGCCCGGGCACCGCTTGCGCGGCCCCATAGCCGGCGAGGAACTGCGCGTTGTTCACCGCCCCGCCCGGCACCACCGCCGACTGCAGCAGCGGCAGCACCACGTGGCCACCACCGAACACGAGCGCGCCACTGCGGTAGAAGGCGGCCAGTGTCGCCAGCGCCGGCGACGCGTTCGCCGCCGCCAGCAGCGGCAGCCCGAACAGCAGCAACGCGAACAGCGCCAGCGCCGCGATCGCCACGCCGTGCGAGACACCCGACGCGCGGTGCACCGCCGCCGGCGGCGCGGGCAGGCGCAGCAGGGCCCGGCCGAGCAGCCCGCCGGCGACGATGGCGCCGATCTGCGCCACCGCGGTCGGCAGCAGCAGCACGAGCAGCGCGGCCGCGACCGCGAGTGCGGCACGCGCGCGGTCCGGGCACAGCGAGCGCGCCATGCCCCAGACCGCCTGCGCCACCACCGCCACCGCGACGACCTTCAGCCCGTGCAGCACGCCGCCGTCGGCCCAGCCCGGGTGCTGCGCGACGCCGAGCGCGAAGACGATCAGCGCCAGCGCCGACGGCAGCGTGAAGCCGGCCCAGGCGGCGAGCGAACCCCACCAACCGCCGCGCGCGAGGCCGATCGCGATCCCGACCTGGCTGCTCGCCGGCCCGGGCAGGAACTGGCACAGCGCCACCAGGTCGGCATAGCCGCGCTCGTCCATCCAGCGCCGGCGCTCGACGAACTCGGTGCGGAAGTAGCCCAGGTGCGCGAGCGGCCCGCCGAACGAGCTCAACCCCAGGCGCAGGAAGATCGCGAAGATCGCCCGGGCGGAGCTTCGGTCGGACGGCAAGGGTCCGCTCTCGGCGGCGTCATCGCGCTGGACATCGACAGGCTGCGACATCGCGCCGCCTCACCACGGATCGACGAACGCCCGCCGCGGCGGCAGCGCGCGGCCGTCGGTCGACGCCAGCACGCGCTGCAGCCACGCCCGCGTCTGCGCCGGGTCGATGACGTCGTCGATCTCCAGGTGGCTGGCCATGTTCAGCGCGTGGCCGCGCTCGACGGCCTGCGCGAGCAGGCGTTCGAACAGCGCGTCGCGCTCGCCCGGCGGCGCGGCCTCGAGCTCCTTGCGGAAGCCCAGCCGCACCGAGCCTTCGAGCCCCATCGCGCCGAACTCGCCGCTCGGCCAGGCGCAGGTCGCGACCGGGGCGTGGAAGTGGCCCGCGGTGAGCGCCATCGCGCCCAGCCCGTAGCCGCGCCGAAGCACGACGCTGGCCACCGGCACGCGCAGCGCCGCGGCGGTGACGAACAGGCGCGCCGCGTGGCGCACCATTGCCGTCGCCTCCGAGGCCGGGCCGACCATGAAGCCCGGCGTGTCGACGAAGCTGACGAGCGGCAGGCCGTAGCTGTCGGCAAGCTGCATGAAGCGCGCGAGCTTGTCGCAGGCCGGCGCGTCGAGCGCACCGCCGAGGTGGCGCGGCTGGCTCGCGGCGACCGCGACGGCGCGCCCGGCGAGGCGCGCAAACGCGGTCACGAGGCCGATGCCGAAATCGCGCCGCAGCTCGATCACGCTGCCGGCGTCCATCACCGTCTCGACGATGCGGCGTGGGTCGTAGAGCGCATTGCGGTTCTCGGGCAGCGCGTGGCGCAGCGCGAGCGCGTCGCCGCCCGCGCCGGCGTCGGGGGCCGCGTCGCGCAGCGCGAGCAGGCGCTTGGCCAGCACGACTGCGGCCGCCTCGTCGGGCACGCGCAGGTCGATCACGCCGTTGCCGGCGAGCACCTCGACCGGCCCGACCGCGTCGGCATCGACGCGGCCCAGGCCGCCACCTTCGATCATCGCCGGGCCGCCCATGCCGATGCTGCTGCCCTCGACCGCGACGATCAGGTCGCAGCAGCCGAGCAGCGCCGCGTTGCCGGCGAAGCAGCGCCCGGCGACGACGCCGATCAGCGGCACCTGGCCCGACAGCGCGGCAAAGCGGCCGAAGGTCGTGCAGTCCAGGCCCGCCACCCCCAGGTGCTCGAGCCAGTCGACGTCGCCGGGCCGGCCACCGCCGCCCTCGGCGAACAGCACGACCGGAAGCCTTTGCGCGGCGGCGATCTCGAGCAGTCGGTCGCTCTTGCGGTGGTTGAACACGCCTTGCGTGCCGGCGAGCACGGTGTAGTCGTAGGCCATCACCGCCACCGGCCGGCCGCCCACGGTGCCGGTGCCGGTGACCAGGCCGTCGGCCGGGGTCTGGCGCTGCAGCTCGGCCAGGCTGCGCCGGCTGCGTTGCGCGGCGACCGCGAGCGCGCCGTACTCGGTGAAGCTGCCCGCGTCGAGCAGCTCGGCCAGGTTCTCGCGCGCGCTGCGCCGGCCGCTGGCGTGGCGGCGCGCCAGCGCATCGGGGCGCGCTTCGTCCGCGGTGAGCGCGTGCCGGTCGAGCACGGCCCGAAGGTCCGCGCGTGGCACGGCCGGGTCGGCTGCGGGGGGCGCCGGCGCGGGCGTGCCGCCGGCCCGAGGCTCGAACTCGATCAGCGGCGTGCCTTCG
The DNA here is from genome assembly GCA_001725505.1 of Rubrivivax sp. SCN 70-15. GTDB lineage: Bacteria > Pseudomonadota > Gammaproteobacteria > Burkholderiales > Burkholderiaceae_C > Rubrivivax. Next base: position 12,821 of record MEGM01000118.1, read on the forward strand.
GCCGGCACGTCACCGACCGCGACCGCGATCGCGCGCACGATGCCGGCCGAGGGCGCGGCCAGCGGCAGTTCCATCTTCATCGATTCCTGCACCAGCAGCGCCTGCCCGGCCGCCACCGCCTGCCCGACGACGACCTCGATGCCGACCACCGCGCCATGCGCCGGCGCGAGCAGCCAGCGCGCCGAACCCGTTCCGGGAAGACTCATCACCATGCCTCCTGTCGCCGCATTGTCGGCCCGGCGGCAGGCGGCATACTGCGACCTTGGAGCCCGCCCGCCCCGCTGCATGACCTCTGCCGGTTCACCGCCCCTGCCGGCCCCACGGATCGGCGAACTCGACCCCGCCCTCGGGATCGAGCTGCTGGCACTGGGCCCCACCGCCGTCGCCCGCGTCGACGCCTCAGGCAGGCTGCAATGGGCCAGCCCGGCCTGTGCCACGCTGCTCGCGCTCGACGCACGGGCGCTCGGCCAGCCGATCACGGCGCTGCTCGGGCTCGACGCGGCCGATGCGGCAGCGCTGCAGCAGGCGCTGGCCGCCTCGGCCGGCCAGGCAGAAGTGCAGCGCCGCACCGAGGAGTTGCTGGCCACTCGCCTGGCTCATCAGGTGGTGGAGCGGGACTTGAAGCTGGCTTTGCGCCTGCAGCGCTCCATGCTGCCTCCGGCCCGCTTCGGCGTTCAGGGCTGGGACGTGAACGCCCACCTGGAGCCAGCTCGCACCATTGGCGGGGATCTCTACGACTATTTCCGACTTGGCTCTGACCGTTTGCTCTTCGCTGTCGGCGACGTTTCCGACAAGACGGTGCCCAAGATGACGATGGTTTCGAAGGCCAGGAATGGCGGCGCGATCTCGACGCGCACCTTCATTCCGCATCGCTGCCACGACGCCATCGGCGTGCTCGGCGCCGTCTCGGTCGCCACTGCCTGTCTTCTGCGGGAGGGGCCGGCGGCTGAATTGGCCGTGCTGCCGGAGGGCAGCAAAAAATCGCTTTCGATCGAGCATCCGACCGGCGAGATGACCGTGGTCGCCACGCTGGACGGTGAAGGCAATCTGTTGAAGGCGGCGATCCTCAGGACAGCGCGAAAGCTGTTCGACGGCGTGGTTTTCGGACGGTAAGACTAGTCTTGCCGTGCTTTCTTCGAGGCTCGCTCCGCTCGCACCTCAGGATGAGGAAGGTTTATTCCAGACTCCCTTATCCTGAGGAATTCCGCGAAGGGGAG
>MEGM01000119.1 GCA_001725505.1 Rubrivivax sp. SCN 70-15
GTCCGCCCCTCGAGGCACGCCACCGACGGACTCGCAGGGCGCTGGGGGTATCCGCGGGCGCAGGGCCTATTCGCGGTCGCCACTTTCCGTGGCACGGGAAGAAGGCGTCGACGAGGTCACCGCGGCAGACACAAGTCGCTCGCCCGCGAGCGTGGACCGGAGAACGCACCCCCGGGCCACCGGCTCACGCTGAACCTTGCGCAAGCGCAACGCGGCCGAATCCGCGAACGGCTGAAACCGGCTAATTCGCATGCGAGCCAGCCGGGCGCGCAATTCCCTTCGGACCTGCGCGTCTGGGTCCCGCCCGGTCGCCTGCCGCGCGCCCGGACCTTCGGCTGGCACGAACTGTCCTCAGGACGGTCCGTGTCCCGCCTCAGTGAACGACGCGGGAGAACGAGAACTCGCCGTTCTCGACGTCGACCGGGATCACGGCCTTGGGGCCGAACTTGCCCTGCAGGATCAGCTTGCTCACCGGGTTCTCGATGCGCTGCTGGATCGCGCGCTTCAGCGGCCGGGCGCCGAACACCGGGTCGAAGCCGACCTTGGCCAGTTCGGCCAGCGCCGCCGGCGAGACCTCGATCTTCATCTCCAGCTTCTCGAGCCGCTTCTCGAGCAGGCCGAGCTGGATCTTCGCGATGCTCTCGATGTTCTTCTGGTCGAGCGCGTGGAAGACCACCGTCTCGTCGATCCGGTTCAGGAACTCGGGGCGGAAATGCTGCTTGACCTCGACCCAGACCGCGTCGCGGATCTGCTCGCTCGGCTGCCCGCTCATCTGCATGATCAGGTGCGAGCCCAGGTTGCTCGTCATCACGATCACCGTGTTCTTGAAGTCGACGGTGCGGCCCTGGCCGTCGGTGAGGCGGCCGTCGTCGAGCACCTGCAGAAGCACGTTGAACACGTCCGGGTGCGCCCTCTCGACCTCGTCGAGCAGCAGCACGGAATACGGCTTGCGGCGCACGGCTTCGGTCAGCGCCCCGCCCTCGTCGTAGCCGACGTAGCCCGGCGGCGCGCCGATCAGGCGGCTCACCGAGTGCTTTTCCATGTATTCGGACATGTCGACGCGGATCATGTGATCCTCGCTGTCGAACAGGAAGCCGGCGAGCGCCTTGCACAGCTCGGTCTTGCCCACGCCGGTGGGGCCGAGGAACAGGAAGCTGCCCAGCGGCCGGTTCGGGTCGCTCAGCCCGGCGCGCGAGCGGCGGATCGCGTCGGCCACCGCGGTGATGGCCTCGTCCTGGCCGACGACGCGCTCGTGCAGCTTCTCTTCCATCTGCAGCAGCTTGTCGCGCTCGCCCTGCATCAGCTTGCTCACCGGGATGCCGGTGGCGCGCGAGACGACCTCGGCGATCTCCTCGGCGCCGACCATCGTGCGCAGCAGCTGCGGCCCCTGGCCGCCCTTGGCCTTGCCGGCCTCCTTGGCCTGCGCGTCCCTGAGCCTGCCTTCGAGCTCGGGCAGCTTGCCGTACTGCAGTTCGGCGACCTTGTTGAAGTCGCCCTTGCGCTTGAGCTCGTCGATCTGGTGCTTGATGCGGTCGATCTCTTCCTTGACGTGAGCCGAGCCCTGCGCGGTGGCCTTCTCGCTCTTCCAGATCTCTTCCAGGTCGGCGTACTCGCGCTCGAGCTTGGCGATCTCTTCCTCGATCAGCCCCATGCGCTTGATCGACGCCTCGTCCTTCTCCTTGCGGACCGCCTCGCGCTCGATCTTCAGCTGGATCAGCCGCCGGTCGAGCCTGTCCATCACCTCGGGCTTGGAGTCGATCTCGATCTTGATCTTGGCCGCGGCCTCGTCGATCAGGTCGATCGCCTTGTCGGGCAGGAAGCGGTCGGTGATGTAGCGGTGCGACAACTCGGCCGCGGCGACGATCGCCGGGTCGGTGATCTCGACGCCGTGGTGGACCTCGTACTTCTCCTGCAGCCCGCGCAGGATCGCCACCGTGGCCTCGACGCTGGGCTCGTCGACCAGCACCTTCTGGAAGCGGCGCTCGAGCGCGGCATCCTTCTCGACGTACTTGCGGTATTCGTCGAGCGTGGTCGCGCCGATGCAGTGCAGCTCGCCGCGCGCGAGCGCGGGCTTGAGCATGTTGCCGGCGTCCATCGCGCCCTCGGCCTTGCCGGCGCCGACCATCGTGTGCAGCTCGTCGATGAAGAGGATGATGCGGCCTTCGTCGGCCGCCACTTCCTTGAGCACCGCCTTGAGCCGCTCCTCGAACTCGCCGCGGTACTTGGCACCGGCCAGCAGCCCCGCCATGTCGAGCACGAGCACGCGCTTGTCCTTCAGCGTGTCTGGCACCTCGCCGTTGACGATGCGCTGCGCCAGCCCTTCGACGATCGCGGTCTTGCCGACGCCGGGCTCGCCGATCAGCACCGGGTTGTTCTTGCTGCGCCGCTGCAGCACCTGGATCGCGCGCCGGATCTCGTCGTCGCGGCCGATCACCGGGTCGAGCTTGCCCTGGCGCGCGCGCTCGGTGAGGTCGAGCGTGTACTTCTTCAGCGCCTCGCGCTGGCCCTCGGCCTCGGCCGAATCGACCTTCTGCCCGCCGCGCACCGCCTCGACCGCGGCCTCGAGCGCCTTGCGCGTCAGGCCATGGCCACGGACGATGCCGCCGATGTCGCTCTTCGCGTCGGCGAGTGCGAGCAGGAACATCTCGCTCGCGATGAACTGGTCGCCGCGCTTGGTGGCTTCCTTGTCGGCCGCCTGTAGCAGCTGGAGCAGGTCACGCCCCGGCTGGACCGGCTGGCCGCCGCCCTGCACCTGGGGCAGGTTGCGGATCGCGGTCTCCATCGCCGTCGCGAGCGCGGCGGTGTTCGCGCCGGCGCGGTCGAGCAGCGCCTTCGGGCCGTCGGGCTGGGCCAGCATCGCCGCCAGCAGGTGTGCCGGCTCGATGTAGGGGTTGTCGTTCGCATTGGCCGCGCTCTGCGCGTCGCCCAGGGCCTGCTGGAAGGCGGTGGTGAACTTTTCGGCTCGCATCAAGGGAAATCCTCCGGTTGCGCTGCAGATGGGCGCAAGCGTCGGGTTTTCAAGCCGGTGGCCGATTGCGCTGGATCAACTGCCGCGCCAACGCGGCGCGCTGCACCTTGCCCAGCGCCGTCTTCGGCAGCACGTCGACGACGACGATCTCGCGCGGATGCTTGAAGCGCGCCAGCCGCGCGTCGAACAGCCGCTGCAGCGCTGCGCGATCGAGCGTCGATCCGGGCCGCTCGACGACGGCCAGCACCGGCACCTCGCCCCAGCGCGCGTCGGGCAGGCCGACCACCGCGCAATCGGCCACCTCGGGCCGCTCGGCGACGAGGCTCTCGATCTCGGCCGGGTGGATGTTCTCGCCACCCGAGATGATCAGCTCCTTCGAGCGGCCGACCACCTCGAAGCAGCCGTCCTCGTGCCGGACCGCTAGGTCGCCGGTGTGGAACCAGCCCTGCGCGTCGAAGCCGCTGCCGGCCTCGCGGTGGTAGCCGCGCATCAGGTTCGCGCCCTTGAGCAGGATCTCGCCGTCGGCCGCCAGGCGGACCTGCACGCCCGGCGCCGGCCGGCCCGCGTGGCCGGCATGGGCGAGGGCCTCGTCGGGGTGCAGCACGATCGAGACCGGCCCGGTCTCGGTCGCGCCGTAGACCTGGGCCACCGGCACGCCGCGCGCGTGGAAGGCGGCGATCAGCGAGCGCGGCACGATCTGCGAGCCGCTGTTGACGAACTGCAGCGACGACAGGTCGGCCCCGGCCCAGCGCGGATGCTCGACCAGCGCGCGCATCACCGCCGGCACGAGCAGTGTCGTCGTCGGCCGCCAGGAGGCCACGGCGTCGAACCAGAGGTCGGGGTCGAAGCGCGGGTGCAGCAGCACCTGGCCGCCAACGGCCAGCGCCGGCAGCGTCTGGATGCACAGACCGCCCATGTGGAACAGCGGCAGCACCGACAGCACGCGGCTGCGCGCGTCCAGCCCCTGCGCAGCGATCGCGGCAACGGCGTTGGCCTGCATGCCGGCCGCCGTGTGCATCGCGCCCTTGGGCCGGCCGGTCGTGCCCGAGGTGTAGACGAGCAGCAGGTCGCCGGGCACGACGCCTGTGGCCGCGCCGGGCGTCAGCGCCGCCCGGGCCAGCACCTCGCCAGCCAGCGCCTCCATCTCGGGCGTGCCCATCAGGTGACCGGCGCCGGCGTGCTCGACGATCTGCGCCAGCTCGGCCGCGGCGAGGCGCCAGTTCAGCGGCAGCAGCACCGCGCCCAGGCGCTCGCAGGCCACCAGCGTGGCCAGCAGGTCCCAGCTGTTGTGGCCGAGCCAGGCGACGATCGCGCCACGCTGCACGCCGTCGTGCTGCAGGTGCTCGAGCGCGGCGTCGGCCAGCGCGGGCGGGACGATGCGCTCGAACATGTCGGCCGACGCCCTCAAGGCCAGGCACGGAACCGGCCAGGCCGGGCCGTTGCAGCGCGCCGGCCGCCAGAGACGGCCGGACCTCGTGCCGCCCGAGTCCGCGCAGGCGGACTCGGAGCCGCGGCACTCGGCCCCCTCGGGGGCGTGAGCCGCGCCGAGCGGGCGCGGGGCGCCCGCGAGTGGCTGCGACCGCCGGAGCGAGCCTGGGGGCTCATATTTCTTCGTCGCGCTCGCCGGCCTCGTAGAGGCATTCGCGCCCGAGCCGGTCCAGGCACAGCTCGGCCGTCCACGGCAGCATCAGCGAGCCGCAGCGCGAGTCGCGGTACAGCCGCTCCAGCGGCAGGCTCTTGAGCATGCTCTGGCCACCGCAGGTGCGGATCGCGAGGCGCGCGATGTCGTTCGCGTTCTCCATGATCGTGTAATGCGCGGCGTACAGGCGCATGCGCGTGTCCTTGTCGGGGTCGACCGTCGCGTCGCGCGCGTTCTGCAGGAAAAGGGCTCGCGTCTGCTCGAGCCTGACGCGCATCTCGGCCACCGCGATCTGCTTGGTCGGGTACATGCGGCGCTTGACCGGCGGCATGCCCGGGACCTCGGCGCGCAGGTAGGCGACCGTGAAGTCGTAGGCCGCCTGCGCGATGCCCATGTAGGTGGGCGAGAGCGTCGCGAACATGTGCGGGAAGCGCGCCGCGGCCTGGAAGTACAGTCCTTCGGGCATCAGGCGTGCGCTGTGCGGAACGAAGACCTCGTGCAGCAGCAGCGTGCGGCTCACGGTGCCGCGCATGCCCAGCGGGTCCCAGTCGCCGACGACCTCGACGCCCTCGGCATCGGCCGGCACCGCGAGGTAGAGCGAATCGCGCTGGGTGGCCGCGGGGTGGTCCAGCGTGCACAGCACGCCGTAGAAGTCGGCCGCGCCGGCGAGCGACGCGAAGATCTTCTTGCCGCTGATGCGGTAGCCGCCCTCCACCGGGCGCGCCAGCGTGCCGAACGGCGCCTTGCCGGCGGCCGCGGCACCACCTTCGGAGAAGGGCTGCGAATAGACCTGGCCGCGCTCGACGATGTTGGCGTAGTGGATCCGGCGGTTCTTCTCGTGGTCGGCGCGCTGCTCGGCCGTCATCTCCAGCGCGTCGGCGATCATCCCCGACCACAGGCACGACGAGACGTGCATGTTGTAGGACAGCGCCGTGGCGCCGCAGTGGCGCCCGATCTCGGCCGCCACCATCACGTAGGTGGCGAAGTCGGCGCCCAGGCCGCCGTATTCGCGCGGGACGCAGATCTTCAGGAAGCCGGCCTCGCGCAGGTCGGCGTAGTTGTCGAACGGGAAGCTCGCGTCGCGGTCGTGCTCGGCCGCGCGCGGCGCGAACTTCTCGCGCCCGAGCCGGGCTGCGGTGTCGATCAGCTCGCGCTGCAGCGGCGTGAGCCAGGCGGTGTTGCCGGCGATGTGCATGGACGTCAGCCTCCGGTGTCGAAACGGCGCTTCAGGAACGACAGCAAGGCGGCCTGGAACGCGGCCGGCTGCTCGATGTTGGCGATGTGGCCGGCGTCGGCCAGGCACTGATATTCGCCGCCCGGGATGCGCTGCGCCATGCGCTGCATCACCTCGGGCGGCGCGGTCCGGTCGTGCTCGGCGGCGAGGCACAGCGTCGGCACCGCGATCGAGGCCAGCGCGGCCCGGCGGTCGAACCCGGCGATGGATTTCAGCGCGACGCGGTAGCTTGCTTCTGGCACGCGCACCATCACGGCGATGGCTGCCTCGCGCGCCGCGTCGCTCGCGCCGGGCGCCACCATCGCCGGCACCAGCTGCCGCGCCATGCCGGCCATGCCCAGGCCCGCGTCCAGCGGCGCCAGCCGCTCGGCGACGAACCTCGATTGCCACTCGCCGTCGGCCTTGCCGAACGATGCCGAGGTGCAGGCCAGCACCAGCCCTTGCACGCAACCGGGGTGCAGCGCGACCAGTTCCTGCGCCACCATGCCGCCCATACTGTGGCCGACGAGCACGGTGCGCGTGGCGCCCAGGCGCGCGACGAGCGAGCGCACGGCGTCGACCATGGCCGCCAGCGTCGGCAGCCCCGGCGACTCGCCGTAGCCGCCAGCACCGGCACCGTCCCGGCCCAGATCGACTTTCCGCCACCGATGCCGTGCAGCAGCAGCACGGCGAGCTCGCCCTGGCCCTGTTCGACGAAGGCCGTCACGGCAGCCTCCCCGCATCGACCACCAACTGCCCGTCCAAGGCCACGCTGCAGCCGCGCAGCGGCAGGTCGAAATGGCCCAGCGTGTGGCGGCCGGCGACCTCGTTCGCGCCGGTCGAGTAGAGGAAGTTGCCGGCGAAGGCGCGCAGCTCGGTGCCGTTGAAGTCGCCCTTGTCGTAGAAGGCCATCGAGTCCCAGCGCGCGCGCCGGTTCAGGCCCCAGCCGAGGTGCGAGACGGCATACGCCGCCGGATCGCCCCAGGCCTCGAAGTGGCCGCGCATCATCTCGGCGTCGACGCCGTCGCCTTCGACGCCGACGGCATGGTCGTTCTCGATGCGCAGCGTCACCGGGTCCTGCAGGTAGCTCTTGAAGGTCAGGTTGACGTCGCCGCGGTCCAGCACCAGCCTGCCGTTGACGCTGCCGGCGGCGGGGAAGGCCAGCACCAGACCGCCGGGCCAGTGCGAGAAGCTGCCCGGCCGCGTCGTGAAGCCCCAGACGCCGCCGACGCGAGCGCCGGCGAGCGCGACGCGCAGGTCGGTGCCGGCCGCCGACGTGACGCGCAGCTCGCGCGCCGCCTTCAGCCGGCGCATCGCGTCGCGCACCGGCGCTTCGTCCTCGGCCCGCGGCAGGCAGCGTTCGAGGATCTCGGGGTGCTCGTGGCTGACGTACAGGCCGCGCGCACCGCCGGCCAGGATGCGCGCCAGCTCGGGCGCGTGCATCAGCCCCTCGACCGTGCAGTCGGCGAAGAACGTGGTGCCGGCGAGCGCAGCGACCACCGGCTCGAGGCCGCCGATCGCATCCGACGCGCCGGTCGAGCGCACCGGCACCGGCGCCGCCAGCGGCCGCCCCGGCAGCACCAGATGGAAAGGCCGCGCCCCGAGCCGCGCCAGCGCCAGTTCGGCGAGCTGCGGCAGCTCGGGCCGGGTGGCGTGCTCCGACAGCACGGCACAGACGTCGCCCGGCTTCACGCCGCACAGGCCGAACACCTGCTCGAACATCGCGATCCACTTCGCCTCGATCTTCATCTCGACCTCTCCGCCGCGTCACGCCGGCCGCTCGCGCCGCCGAGGCCGGGACGGACGTGAGATCGGCTCACAGGATCTCCCCGAGCAGGTGGTAATGCCCGCCCTGGAACACGAGCGGCGGCACCGGCGCCTCGCTCATCGACAGCACGCGGCCGATGAAGAGCTCGTGGTCGCCTGCGGTCTGGTGCGAGTGGGCCTCGCACTCGAACACCGCGGCGCAGCCGGACAGCACCGGCGCGCCGGTTGCGCCGGGCGCCCACAGCCCTTCGTCGAACTTGGCATCGCGCCGCGTCGCGAAGCGGCGCGACAGGTCGACCTGCGCCTCGCCGAGCACGTTGACGGCGAAATGCCGCGCCTGCTGGAAGGCCGCCAGGCTCGGGCTGATGCGGCGCAGCGACCACAGCACCAGCGGCGGCGACAGCGACAGCGACTGGAACGAGTTCGCGGTCAGGCCGACGCGCTCGCCGCGCGCATCGACGCAGCTGACGATCGTGACACCGGTGGCGAAGCGGCCGAGCGCGCTGCGCAGCGCGGTCGTGTCCATCAGCCGCCGGGCGTCGAGTTGTCCGCTGCGATGCCCCAGCGGCGCAGCGCGTCGTCGTCGGCGACGCGCGCGTCGACCCAGCGCGCCCCCTCGGGCGTGAGCTCCTTCTTCCAGAACGGCGCCTGCGTCTTCAGGTAGTCCATCAGGAACTCGCAGGCCTGGAAGGCCTGACCACGGTGCGCCGACGAGACCGCGACGAGCACGATCTGGTCCTGCGGCAGCAGCCGGCCGACACGGTGGATCACGCGCGCGGCACGGATGTCGAAGCGCTGCATCGCGGCGTCGATCATCGCCTCGATCGCGCGCTCGGTCATGCCCGGGTAATGCTCGAGCTCCATCTCGCGCACCTCGCCGGGCCCGGCGCCGTGGCGGTCGCGCACGGTGCCGATGAAGCTCGCAACCGCGCCGACCCCGGCGTCGCCGGCGCGCAGCGCGGCGACCTCGGTCGAGAGGTCGAAGTCGGCGCTCTGGATCGCGACGCGGGACATGGGGCTCAGCCGCCGGTCACGGGCGGGAAGAAGGCGACCTCCGCACCGTCCTCGATGACCGTGGCCTCGTCGCTCATCACCTGGTTCAGCGCGCAGCGCACGGCGCGCGTTCGCGCCAGCACCTCGGCGTGGCGGCCGCCGCGCTCGAGCAGGCGGTCGCGCAGCGCGCCCAGCGTCGTGCCGGCGGGCAGCTCCAGCGTCTCTGCCGGGCCGAGCGCCTCGCGCAGCGCGGCGAAGTAGCGCAACTGGATCTTCATCAGCGGTTGATCAGTTCGGACGTCGGCAGGAAGCGTACCGTGTCGCCGGCGCGGATGGCCTGGCCCGCCGGGTTGTCCACCAAGCCGTCGGCCCAGACGACCGAGGTCAGCACGCCCGAGCTCTGGTTCGCGAACAGGTCGAGCCCACCGCGCTCGTTCAGGCGCACGCGCAGGAACTCGCGCCGCTTGTCGGGGCGCGGCCAGTCGAAGTCGGCGCGCAGCGGCAGCGCCGCCGGCAACGCCGATGCCGAGCCCTGCATCGCGCGCAGGACGGTGGTCACGCACAGCAGATAAGTCACGAAGCTCGACACCGGGTTGCCCGGCAGCCCGATCAGCAACGCCGAGCCGCCGTCGCCCGGGCGGCGGATCGTGCCGAACGCGAGCGGCTTGCCCGGCTTGATCGCGATCTGCCAATGCTCCAGCGTGCCTTCGGCCTGCGCCGCCGGCTTCAGGTGGTCCTCGTCGCCGGCCGAGACGCCGCCGCAGGTGACGATCAGGTCGTGCCCGGCCGCCGCCTCGCGCAGCGCGGCGCGCGTCGCGTCGAGGCGGTCGGGAACGATGCCCAGGTCGGTGACCCCGCAGCCCGCGGCCTGGAACAGCGCGCGCAGCGTGAAGCGGTTCGAGTTGTAGATCGCGCCGGGCTTGAGCGGCTCGCCGGGCATCATCAGCTCGTCGCCGGTGGAGAACAGCGCCACGCGCGGCCGGCGCACGACGGCGAGCGTGGCCGCCCCGACCGAGGCCGCCATCCCCAGCGCCTGCGGCGTCATCCGCGCGCCCTGGTGCAGCACGATCGCACCCTGGTGCACGTCCTCGCCACGGCGGCGAATCCACTGGCCGAACGCCGGCACGGTGTTGACGCGCACCGCACCCAGCCCGTCTCCGGGAACGGCTTCGCACTGCTCCTGCATCACCACCGCGTCGGCACCGGCCGGCACCTGGGCGCCGGTGAAGACACGCGCCGCGGTGCCCGGCTCCAGTTCGGAGCCGACGACGCCCGCCGGGATGCGCTGCGACACCGGCAGCACGGTGCCGGCGGACGGCACGTCGCTGCTGCGCAGCGCGTAGCCGTCCATCGAAGTGTTGTCCTCGGGCGGCACGTGCAGCGCCGACAGCACGTCGGCGGCAAGCACTCGGCCGAGGCCGTCGAAGGTCGAGACCGACTCGGTCTGCCGGATGCGGTGCGGTGCCGCGCCTTCGACGAGGCGGGCCAGCGCGTCGTCCAGGCTGAGCAGCGGGCGGGTGTCTTTCATGCGGTGTGTGCCTCGATGAATCGCTTGACCTCGGCCGCGTCGGCCGCGACGACGGTGAAGCGGCGCGGCAGCGACTCGATGCCGCGCAATGCCGCCGGCAGCGGCGGCGGCGGCGCGTCCGGACCGAGCGCCTCGCGGATCGTCTGCGCGAACTTGGCCGGCAGCGCGGTCTCCAGGACGATCATCGGCACGCCGGGATCGAGGTGCTCGCGCGCGACCTTGAGCCCGTCGGCGGTATGGGTGTCGATCATCAGGCCGAAGCGCTGCCAGGTGTCGCGGATCGTCGCCAGCCGGTCGGCATGCGTGCTGCGGCCGGAGACGAAGCCGAAGTCGGCCGTGCGCGCGAGTTCGTCGGGGCTCACGCCGAAGCCGCCGTCGCGCGCCAGGCACTCGCCGAACAGTTCGCGCGTGCGCACGGCGTCGCGGCCGAGCAGGTCGAACACGAAGCGCTCGAAGTTGCTCGCCCGGCTGATGTCCATCGACGGGCTCGAGGTCTCGACCGCGCTCGTGCGCGCGCGGTAGCGGCCGGTGCGGAAGAATTCGTCGAGCACGTCGTTCTCGTTCGTCGCGAGCACGAGGCGCTGGATCGGCAGCCCCATCATGCGTGCGACGTGGCCGGCGCAGATGTTGCCGAAATTGCCCGACGGGACGGCGAAGCTGACGCGTTCGCCGTTGGAGGCGCTTGCCTGGAAGTAGCCGGCGAAGTAGTAGACCACCTGGGCCAGCAGCCGCGCCCAGTTGATCGAGTTGACGGTGCCGATGCGGTGCCGGCGCTTGAACTCGATGTCGTTGCTGACCGCCTTGACGATGTCCTGGCAGTCGTCGAACACGCCCTCGACCGCGAGGTTGTGGATGTTCGCGTCCTGCAGGCTGAACATCTGCGCCTGCTGGAACGGGCTCATCCGGCCATGCGGGCTGAGCATGAAGACGCGCAGCCCGCGCTTGCCGCGCATCGCGTACTCGGCCGCGCTGCCGGTGTCGCCCGAGGTCGCGCCCAGGATGTTCAGCGTCTCGCCGCGCCGGCCCAGTTCGTACTCGAACAGGTTGCCGAGCAGCTGCATCGCCATGTCCTTGAACGCCAGCGTCGGGCCGTTCGACAGCGCTTCGAGGCAGACCCCGCGCTCGAGCGGCTTCAGCGGCGTGATCGCCCGGGTGCCGAAGACCGCCTCGGTGTAGGTGGCGTCGACCAGGCGCTTCAGGTCGGCGCCCGGGATGTCGTCGATGTAGAGCGACAGGATCTCGAACGCCAGCTCCGCGTAGGACAGCCCGCGCCAGCGCTGCAGCGTGGCGGCATCGACCTTCGGGTAATGCGTCGGCAGGTACAGCCCGCCGTCGGGCGCCAGGCCTTCGAGCAGGATGTCCGAGAAGCCGCGCTCCGTCCGGTCGCCGCGGGTGCTGAGGTACTTCACGCGCCGATCTCCTCGCGGCAGGCAAGCGGCCACCGTGGAACCGGCTTCGCCGAACCACTGGCGGCGCCCGCGAGAAACAGTCCGCAGGGACTGCTTCTCGTCGCTGCTCGGCCCCCTCGAGAGGGAGCGCCGAAGGCGCTACGGGGGGGGGTCAATTCAACTCCTCCTTGCGGATGCGGACGATCGGCGCCAGCACCGTCGGCAGCGCCTGCATCTGCGCCAGCGCCGCGTTCATCCGTCCTTCGACGGTGTCGTGCGTGAGGATGATCAGGTCGGTCTTGCCCTCGCCCGCGGCGGGGGCCCCGAGGCCGTCGCCTTCGGTGCCGGGACGCTGCAGCACGGCATCGATCGAGATGTCGTTGTCGGCCAGGATCCCGGTGATGCGCGCGAGCACGCCCTTCTCGTCGGCGACCTGCAGCCGCAGGTAGAACGAGGTGACGACCTCGTCGATCGGCAGGATCGGCGTGTCCTGCAGCTCGCCGGGCTGGAAGGCCAGGTGCGGCACGCGGTGGTCGGGGTCGGCGCTCGCGAGCCGGGTGATGTCGACGAGGTCGGCGATCACGGCGCTGGCGGTCGGCTCGGCGCCGGCGCCCTTGCCGTAGTACAGCGTGGTGCCGACCGCGTCGCCATGCACGACGACGGCGTTCATCGCCCCTTCGACGTTGGCGATCAGCCGCGTCGCCGGGATCAGCGTCGGGTGCACGCGCAGCTCGATGCCGCCCGCCGGGTTGGCGGCGCTGCGCAGGTCGTCGCGGCGCTTCGTGATGCCGAGCAGCTTGATCCGGTAGCCGAGCTGCTCGGCGTAGCGGATGTCGGCCGCCTGCAGCGCAGCGATGCCTTCGACATGGGCACGGTCGAACTGCATCGGCACGCCGAACGCGATCGCGCTCATGATCGTGGCCTTGTGCGCGGCGTCGACGCCCTCGATGTCGAAGGTCGGGTCGGCCTCGGCGTAGCCCAGCGCCTGCGCCTGCGCGAGCGCGGTCGCGAAGTCCAGCCCCTTGCTGCGCATCTCGGAGAGGATGAAATTCGTCGTGCCGTTGATGATGCCGGCGATCCACCCGATGCGGTTCGCCGTCAGCCCCTCGCGCAAGGCCTTGATGATCGGGATGCCACCCGCGACCGCGGCCTCGAACGCGACGATCACGCCCTGGTCGCGCGCGGCCTGGAAGATCTCGGTGCCGTGCACCGCGAGCAGCGCCTTGTTCGCGGTGACGACATGCTTGCCGGCGGCGATCGCCTCCAGCACCAGCTGGCGCGCGATGCCGTAGCCCCCGATCAGCTCGACGACGATCTCGATCGCCGGGTTCGCGATCACCTCGCGCGCATCGGCGACGACGCGGGCGTGGTCGCCGACGATGGCGCGCGCGCGCGCCGCGTCGAGGTCGGCCACCATCGTGATCGCGATGCCGCGGCCGGCGCGGCGCCGGATCTCGTCCTGGTTGCGGCGCAGCACCTCGAAGGTGCCGCGGCCGACGGTGCCGATGCCGAGCAGGCCGACCTGGATCGGACCGGCTTCGACATCGCGTCGCGCGGCGGGATCGGCCGGCGCCGGAGCGCTTCTTGTGTTCATGGGGGATTCAGACGGAGTGACGCTTGCGGTAATGCGAGAGGAAGCGCTCGATGCGGCCGATGGCCTCGGTCAGGTCGTCCGAGTTCGGCAGGAAGACGAGGCGGAAATGGTCCGGCGCCGGCCAGTTGAAGCCGCTGCCCTGGACGATCAGCACCTTCTCCTCGGCGAGCAGCTCGTAGGCGAACTGCTGGTCGTCCTGGATCGGGTACAGCTTCGGGTCCAGGCGCGGGAACATGTACAGCGCCGCCTTCGGCTTGACGACGCTGACGCCGGGGATCTGCGTCAGCAGCGCGTGCGCGAGGTCGCGCTGCCGGCACAGGCGCCCGCCCGGCGCGACCAGGTCCTTGATGCTCTGGTAGCCGCCGAGCGCGGTCTGGATCGCGAGCTGGCCCGGCGTGTTCGAGCACAGGCGCATCGACGCGAGCATGTTCAGGCCCTCGATGTAGTCCTTCGCATCGCGTTTGTCGCCCGAGACCGTCATCCAGCCGGCACGGTAGCCGCAGCTGCGGTAGTTCTTGGACAGGCCGTTGAAGGTGACGAAGAGCAGATCGTCGGCCAGCGACGCGATGCTCGTGTGCGTGTTGTCGTCGTACAGCGTCTTGTCGTAGATCTCGTCGGCAAAGACGATCAGCTGGTGCTGGCGCGCGATCTCGACGATGCCGCGCAGCAGGTCGTCCGGGTAGAGCGCGCCGGTCGGGTTGTTCGGGTTGATGACGACGATCGCGCGCGTGTTCGGCGTGATCTTGCGCCGGATGTCGTCGAGGTCCGGCAGCCAGTCGGCGCCCTCGTCGCAGAGGTAATGCACCGGGCGCCCGCCCGACAGCGAGACCGCGGCCGTCCACAGCGGGTAGTCGGGCGCCGGC
This sequence comes from Rubrivivax sp. SCN 70-15, assembly GCA_001725505.1. GTDB lineage: Bacteria > Pseudomonadota > Gammaproteobacteria > Burkholderiales > Burkholderiaceae_C > Rubrivivax. The sequence goes on from MEGM01000119.1 coordinate 13,954, forward strand.
ACCAGCACCTCGTCGCCGTTGTCGAGCAGCGCGTTCAGGCTCATCACGATGAGCTCGGACGCGCCGTTGCCGAGGTAGACGTCGTCGACGGTGACGCCGGCGATCCCCTTCTCCTGCGTGTAATGGACGACCGACTTGCGCGGCGCGAACAAGCCCTTGCTGTCGGTGTAGCCGGCCGCGTGCGGCAGGTTGCGGATCATGTCCTGCACGATCTCGTCGGGCGGCTCGAGCCCGAACACGGCCAGGTTGCCGATGTTGAGCTTGATGATCTTGTGCCCCTCCTCCTCCATCTGGCGCGCCTTGTCGAGCACCGGTCCACGGATGTCGTAGCAGACGTTGGCGAGCTTGCTGGATTTGACGATGGGCTTCACGGACGGGCACTCCGGCAGAGGAAATAGAATTATCCACGCATGAAATTCCAGCCCGACAGCCTTGCCGGCGCGAACATGATCTCGCGCCAGGAACCGGGCCGCGTGTGGGTCGGCACGACGATGCACGACAGCAGCGTGCTCGTGCCCTGGAGCGGCGAGGTGCTGCACTGGCCGGTGCCTCGGTTCGAGGCGCTGAACGCCGACCATTTCGAGCGCATCGTCGCGCTCGCGCCCGAGGTCGTGATCTTCGGCAGCGGCCGCCGGCTGCGCTTCGTGCACCCTTCTCTGCTGCGCGCGCTGATCGAGCGCCGCATCGGCGTCGAGACGACACGGCGGCCGCCTGCCGCACCTACAACGTGCTGGCCAGCGAGCGGCGCTCGGTGCTCGCGGCATTGCTGCTCGACGCCGACGCCCCGTAGGGCGGTCGATTTATAATCTCGCGTTGCGCCGGCTTCGGCACGCCGCTTTGCCGAGAAAACCATCCATGACGCCTGTCCTCAACAAAGCCCTCCCGGAATTCGAAGCCCTCGCCACCGGTGGCGTGAAGTTCACGCCCCAATCCCATCTGGGTCATGCCGTGGTGCTGTACTTCTACCCGAAGGACGCCACGCCCGGCTGCACGACCGAAGCGATGCAGTTCCGCGACCGCCACAAGGACTTCCTCAAGGCCGGCGCCGTGGTCTTCGGCGTCTCGCGCGACAACATGGCGTCGCACGAGAAGTTCAAGCAGAACCTCGAGCTGCCCTTCGAACTGATCGCCGACACCGAAGAGAAGCTCTGCCACATGTTCGGCGTCGTCAAGAACAAGATCATGTACGGCAAGAAGGTCAAGGGCATCGAGCGCAGCACCTTCTTGATCGACGCCGAAGGCGTGATGCGCGCCGAGTGGCGCGGCATCAAGGTCGCCGGCCATGTCGACGAAGTGCTGAAGGCCGTCAAGGCGCTGAAGAAGGCGGCCTGAGATCGAACGAAGTTCCCTCCGGCGGCGCGCCCGACGTGCCGACCCCGACCACCCCCTGAAAGCCGCACAGCCGCCTGTGCGGCTTTTGTCTTTTTCCGACCGACACCCCGCCCCATGCCCCTGCCCAAGCCGCCCTCCAGGAAAGCCGCTCTGCTGAGTGGCCACGATTTCGAATCGCAGGCCGCCCCGAAGGCCGAGAAGCGCAGCCTGAAGGCCCCGGCCGAGCCGGCACCGCTGGCGCTGCAGCGCGAAGCGACGGCCGTCGCGGCCCGGCCTGCGCCGCGCCCCCCCGTGCCGGCAGCACCGGTTCCGGCCCCGACGCCGGCCACCAGGCCGCGTGCGCGCGCGCCGCGCCACAGCGGCCCGGCCAAGCTGTTCGTGCTCGACACCAACGTGCTGATGCACGACCCGATGAGCCTGTTCCGCTTCGAGGAACACGACATCTTCCTGCCGATGATCACGCTGGAAGAGCTCGACGGCCACAAGAAGGGCATGAGCGAGGTCGCGCGCAACGCGCGCCAGGTCAGCCGCGACCTCGACGCGCTGGCCTCGTTCACCAAGGACGACGGCAGCCTGGACCCGAAGGTCGGCATCCCGCTGGCCAAGACCGGCCACCGCGAGGCCGGCGGCAAGCTCTTCTTCCAGACCCAGTTGCTCGCGATCAACCTGCCCGCCGGCCTGCCGCAGGGCAAGGCGGACAACCAGATCCTGGGTGTCGTGCAGAGCCTGCGCGAGCAGCAGCAGAACTCCGCGACCCCGCGCGAGGTGGTGCTGGTGTCCAAGGACATCAACATGCGCGTCAAGGCACGCGCCCTGGGCCTGCCGGCCGAGGACTACCTGAACGACAAGACGCTCGAGGACACGGACCTGCTCTACACCGGCGTGCTGCCGCTGCCCGCCGACTTCTGGGAGCGCCACGGCAAGACGATGGAGAGCTGGCAGCAGGCCGGCCACACCTACTACCGCATCAGCGGCCCGCTCGTGCCGTCGCTGCTGATCAACCAGTTCGTGTATCTCGAGGCGCCCGGCGCGGCCCCGCTCTACGCGCGCGTGGCCGAGATCACCGGCAAGACCGCGGTGCTGAAGACGCTGCGCGACTACACCCACGGCAAGAACGCGGTCTGGGGCGTGACGGCGCGCAACCGCGAGCAGAACTTTGCGCTCAACCTGCTGATGGACCCGGAGTGCGACTTCATCACGCTGACCGGCACCGCCGGCACCGGCAAGACGCTGATGACGCTGGCCGCCGGTCTGAGCCAGGTGCTCGACGACCGCCGCTACACCGAGATCATCGTCACCCGGGTGACGGTGCCGGTCGGCGACGACATCGGCTTCCTGCCCGGCAACGAAGAGGAAAAGATGGGCCCGTGGATGGGCGCGCTCGACGACAACCTCGAGGTGCTGTCCCGCAGCGACAGCAGCGCCGGCGAGTGGGGCCGCGCCGCGACGAACGACCTCGTGCGCAGCAAGATCAAGGTCAAGAGCCTGAACTTCATGCGCGGGCGCACCTTCCTGAACAAGTTCGTCCTCATCGACGAGGCGCAGAACCTGACGCCCAAGCAGATGAAGACGCTGATCACTCGCGCCGGCCCGGGGACCAAGATCGTCTGCCTGGGCAACCTGGCGCAGATCGACACGCCCTACCTCACCGAGGGCAGCTCGGGCCTGACCTACGCCGTCGACCGCTTCAAGGGCTGGCCGCACGGCGGCCACGTGATGCTCGCGCGTGGCGAGCGCTCGCGGCTGGCGGACTTCGCGAGCGAGGTGCTCTGACCCGCGCTCAGGGCTCGCGCAGGCGCAGGTAGCTCGCGAAGCGTGGCACGCCCGCGGCCGTGGTGCCGCGGTAGGTGAAGGTCACCGTCGCGCCGATCGGCGGCGGGGCCGTGCGTTCAGCGTCGCTGAAGCCGGTGCCGATCAGCATGTCGCGGCCGTCTCCCAGCCGCACGCGCAGCGCGCCGAGCCGCCCGGCGTGGCGGCCATGGCCGGCGAGATGACCGACGACCACCGCCTCGGCGTCGTGCAGCGGCTTGAGCTTGAGCAGGTCCGCGTTGCGGCCGGCGCGCCACGGCGCGTCGGCGCGGTGCAGCATCAACCCTTCGCCTCCACCGGCGACGATCTCGTCGAGCCGGCGCTGCAGCTCGGCGCGGCTAGCGACGCGCTGCTGCGGCACGGCCACCAGCTGCGGCCAGGCCCGCTCGCGCGCGATCGCCTCGATGCGCCGTGCGCGCTCGGCGAAGCGCCCGCCCTGGCCCGGCAGGTCGAACAGCTGGTAGCGCAGCGAGCGCCAGTCGGCATCCACCGGCACGGCCTTGCGCACGATGCCCGACAGCGCCTCGAAGCGGCCGCGGGCGAGCCAGAGTTCACCGTCCAGCGCCAGCGGTGGCAGCCGGCGCGTGAACCAGGCCGGCGCCGGCACCGGCAGGCCGCTGCGAAAGCGCAGCGTGTGGCCGTCCCAGACGGCGCGCACGCCGTCGTACTTCTCGCTCACCAGGAACCCGGCCGGGTCGATGTCGGCCGCCGCGTCGCGCGCCAGCATCACCGAAGGCGCCGACGGCCGCGCCCATCCCCAGCCTGGTGCCCAGGCCAGCGCCGCCATCCCGCCCAGCAACCGCCGCCGCATCGGGTTCGTCGTGTTCCCGTCCATCGCTGCCTCCGTCGTTCGTGATGGCAGCCACTGTGGATCGCGAAAGGCGCCGGCACCATCGCCCGGCGGAAGGCCGCACACCCCACCGAACGGGGGCGTCCCGGCGCGGGGTCACTTCATCCCGGCCGCGGCGAGCGCCTTCTTCGGGTCGATCAGGTGACGCCGGCCGTCGGCGCTGGCATCCGCGGTGTCGACGATCAGCGCGATGACTTGCGTCGGCGTCAGCGTCGGGTTCACGGCCAGGATCTTGGCCGCCAGGTTGGCGACCTGCGGCGAGGCCATCGAGGTGCCCGACAGCGCGACCCGGTCGCCCCCGGGCAGGTAGCTCTCGACCTGGTAGCCGTCGGCGTGGACCTTGACGGTCGGCCCGTAGCTCGTGAACGGCGCCTCGTCACCGGCCTGGTCGACCGCGCCCACGGTGAGCAGGTTGGGCAGCACGATGCCGGCCGGGATGTCCTCGACGAAGCTGGCGTCCGAGTCGCTGTTGCCGGCCGCGGTGACGAACAGGATGCCGGGCGCGCCGGCGAAGGCGTCCTTCAGCGCCTTCGCGCCGATCTCGAAGTACTTGCGCGCGAGCGCCTTGCGCTCGTCCGGCGTCTTGCCGATGCCGCATTGCTCGAGGTCGCTCTCGACGCCCTTGACGCTGCCGCCCCAGCTCATGTTGACGACGCGCACCTGCTCGCGCTTGAAGAAGTCGACGTAGGCCTGCGAGGCCTTCGCGTCGGCCTTGGCCTGTTCCTCGCTCGGGCAGGGGTCGGGCTTGAGCGTCCAGCCGAACTCGATCCGGCCGACGACCAGGCGCGCGTAAGGGTTGCCGGCGAGCGCGATGCCGGCCACGTGCGTGCCGTGCTCGTAGTTGCCGGCCAGGCCGATCTCCTCGATCGCCGACTTGTACCGGTCGGCCGGCAGCGTGGACAGGTACTGCTTGACCGCGCTCGCCTCGGGGCTGTCGATGTTCGACTGCAGGTCCGAGAATCCCTTCGTGCGCGCCTTCATCTGCGGCAGCTTGTCGCGCAGCGCCGGCGGCAGCGGCATCAGCTCGCCCGCCGCCGGGCGGCTGTACTTGTCGAACGCGATCAGCGCCGGTTCGCCTTTCGCATCGCGCACGACGCGGTCGCCGTAGAGCCGGGTGTCGACGCCGCTGTCCCAGACCGCGATGCGCACCGGCGTGTAGGGCTTGCCGCTCGGCAGCGCCACGTCGCGCGCGGCCCAGATGTCGGGCTTGACGACCTGGTGCGCGGCCAGGTAGCGGCCGTAGGTGTCGACCAGCGTTGCCTTCAGCGGCAGCGTCGCGACGAGCGCGAACCGGACACCGACGAGACCGGGCGCGAAGTCCGAGCTGAGCGCACCGTTCGCGTCGACGATAGGCTGCCAGACCTCGCGCGGGCGACCGAGCACGAGCGCCTCGCCGATCAGCTCGGCGCCGGCCTTGGTCTCCTTGATGTCGTTCGCGATCACCGGGTAGGGCATCGCGTCGATCGCCTTCGTGATGCCCTCGGCCACCGCCTTGCGGTAGGCGGGCGTGTTCAGGCCGTCGGCCTGCGCCGCACGACTCATCACCTCGAGGCGCACGCCCGAGAGCAGCTTGTCCGCCGGCTTGTCCTCGAGTTCGCGCAGGCTGGCCGCGCGCCGCGCTGCATCGGCGTAGCGCCCGTCCAGGAAGTCGAGCAGCGCCAGCGTCGTGATCAGGCCGCGCCGGGTCGCCTTGTCGGGGATGTCGTAGCCGTCGAGCACGGTCAGCGTGTCGCGCCGGATCGCCGCCGCGAGCGGCGCGAAGCGTTCGGGCGAACGCAGGATCTCGTCGAGCCGGCCGCTGACGGGATAGCTGAAGCGCGGCAGGTCGGCCGCCTTCTCGATGCGCGGCTTGGTCTCGGCGCCGGCGGGCAGCCAGGCGGCGGCACCGACGAACAGGGCAAGGGTCAGCGCCCCAAGGCGCCGGCGTGGCAGGTCGAACATGCGTGATTCCTCGCGACGAAAGCGCGCATGGTACGCAGCCGCTGCGTCGGCTGGGTTCCGGTGCGACGAGTCGCACCGGCCGCGGCACGAACGGCGGCCGGCCCGCGACCGGCCGCCGCCCGCGGCGTCAGCCGAGCAGCGCCTTGATCTGCTGCAGCGTCGCCGGATCCTCGATCGTCGTCAGGTCGCCCGGGTCGCGCTGCTCGCAGACCGCCTGCAGCGCCCGGCGCAGCAGCTTGCCCGAGCGCGTCTTCGGCAGCGCCTGGACGAAGCGCACGCGCGCCGGCCTCGCGACGGCACCGAGCCGGCTGTCGACGAGCTTCATGATCTCGCCCTCGAGCTTCAGCGCCGCGGCCGGATCGGCCGCGAGCGCGGCGTCCTTCAGTACCGCGAAGGCCATCGCGACCTGGCCCTTCAGCGCGTCGGCGACGCCGACCACCGCGACCTCGGCCACGTTCGGGTGGGCGGAAATGCTCTCCTCGATCTCGCGCGTTCCGAGCCGGTGGCCGGCGACGTTGATCACGTCGTCGGTGCGGCCGAGGATGAAGTAGTAGCCGTCCTCGTCGCGGATGCCCCAGTCGAAGGTGTTGTACAGCCAGCGGTCCGGTGCCGGCCGGCCGTCGGCCCGATCCGGCCCGGGGATCCTCTTCCAGTAGGTCTCGACGAAGCGCGCGTCGTCGCGCCAGACGGTCTGCATGCAGCCCGGCGGCAGCGGGCCTTCGATCATCAGCACGCCCTTCTGGTGCGCACCGGTCAGGGCCTGCCCGGTCGTCTCGTCGACCAGCTTGACGTCGTAGCCGTACATCGGCACGCCCGGGCTGCCGAACTTGCTCGGCGCCTTCTCGATGCCGTTGGCCAGGGTCAGGATCGGCCAGCCGGTCTCGGTCTGCCAGTAGTTGTCGACGACGGGCTTGCCGATCGCCCGGGCGATCCAGCTCGCGGTCGGCTCGTCGAGCGGCTCGCCGGCGAGGAACAGCGCTCGCAGCGACGACAGGTCGTGCCGCGTCAGCGCGGCCGGGTCCTGCTTCTTCAGCACGCGCACCGCGGTCGGCGCCGAGAACATCGCGGTGACCTTGTACTTCTCGACCAGGTGCCACCAGATCGCGGCGTCGGGCCGGGTCGGCAGGCCCTCGTACAGGATCGTCGCCATGCCGTGGATCAGCGGGCCGTAGACGATGTAGCTGTGGCCGACGACCCAGCCGATGTCGCTGGTGGAGAAATAGGTCTCGCCGGGTTCGCCGCAGAAGATGTGCTTCATGCTCGCCGCCAGCGCCACCGCGTAGCCGCCGGTGTCGCGCTGCACGCCCTTGGGCCGCCCGGTCGTGCCGCTGGTGTAGAGCGTGTAGCTCGGGTGGTCGGACTCGACCCAGGTGCAGGGCACCGGCGTGTCCGCATGGCCGTCGCGCCAGACCGCGTAGTCCTCGTCGCGCTCGGCGACGCGCTCGAACGGCGCCAGCCCGCGGTCGACCATCAGCACCTTGGCCGGCTTGTGCGCGGCCAGGCGGATCGCCTCGTCGAGCAGCGGCTTGTAGGGCACGACCTTGCCGCTGCGGCTGCCCGCGTCGGCGCTGACGACGACCACCGGCTCGGCGTCGTCGATCCGGCTCGCCAGGCTGTGGCTGGCGAAGCCACCGAAGACCACCGAGTGCAGCGCGCCGATGCGCACGCAGGCGAGCATCGCGAACACCGCCTCGGGAACCATCGGCATGTAGACGAGCACGCGGTCACCCTGCTTCACGCCCAGGCTCTTCAGCGTCGCCGCCATGCGCTGCACCTCGGCGTGCAGTTCGCGGTAGCTGTAGACGCGCTCCTGGTCGGTCTCGGTCGAGACGAAGATCAGCGCGTTCTGCTCGCCGCGCGCGGCGAGATGGCGGTCGACCGCGTTGTGGCACAGGTTGGTACGGCCGCCGACGAACCAGCGCGCGAACGGCGGCCGGCTCGTGTCGCAGACCTGGGTGAAAGGCGCCTGCCAGTCGATCAGCGCCGCCTGCTCGGCCCAGAAGGCGTCGCGGTCGGCGAGCGAGCGGCGGTAGACGTCGGCGTAGCGGGTCGGGGCAGCAGGGTTCATCTCGGACCTCCTGCGCCAATGTGCACGACGAGCCGGCCGCGCAGCTTGCCGTCCATCAAGTCCTGCGCACGCGCGACCGCCTGTTCGAGCGGGATCTCGACCGCGATGCGCTCGAGCGCCGCCGGATCGAGGTCGCGCGCGAGCCGGTCCCAGGCCTGCTGGCGCAGCGCGCGCGGCGCCATCACGCTGTCGATGCCGGCCAGCGTGATGCCGCGCAGAATGAACGGCGCCACCGAACCCGGCAGGTCCATGCCCTGGGCCAGCCCGCAGGCGGCGACGACGCCGCCGTAGCGCGTCTGCGCGAGCGCGTTCACCAGCGTGTGGCTGCCCAGCGCGTCGACCACCGCGGCCCAGCGCTCCTTCTGCAGCGGCTTGCCGGGCGCGCCGAGTTCGGCACGGTCGATCACCGCGGCCGCGCCCAGGCCGGTCAGGTAGTCCGCCTCCTGCGTCTTGCCGCTGGCGGCGACGACGCGGTGGCCGAGCCGGGCCAGGAGCGCGATCGCGACGCTGCCGACGCCGCCGGTGGCGCCGGTCACCAGCACCTCGCCGTCACCGGGCTGCAGGCCATGGCGCTCGAGCGCCAGCACGCACAGCATCGCGGTGTAGCCGGCGGTGCCGATCGCCATCGCCTGGCGCGCCGTGAAGGCGGCCGGCAGCCGGACGAGCCAGTCGCCCTTGAGCCGTGCGCGCTCGGCCAGGCAGCCCCAGTGGGTCTCGCCGACGCCCCAGCCGTTGTGCACGAAGCGGTCGCCGGCGCGCCAGTCGGGGTGGCGGCTCTCGAGCACGACGCCGGCGCCGTCGATGCCCGGCACCATCGGCCAGACGCGCACCACCGGCGAGCGGTTCGTCAGCGCCAGCGCGTCCTTGTAGTTCAGCGTCGAGTACTCGGGCTGCACGAGCACGTCGGCGCGGTCCCACCCGGGAAGCCGCGCTTCGTCCAGTTCGGTCATCCCGGCACGAAAGCCGGCATCGTCCTTCTCCAGCAACAGGGCCTTGAACAAGATCGTCTCCTCGCGGCAATGCTTCATTGACAGCGCAGCGCCTCGCACCTATGCTGCGCCGCGCCATGGGATCCTATCGACAAAACTTGCGCGACGCTTGCGCGATGCTGCTGCTCGCCGCGGCGTCGGCCGCCTGGGCCGCGCCCGACGCCGTGCCGGCGGCCGCGGCGCCGGCCTCGGCGCCGGACCCCGTGCTCCAGCTGCTGCAACGCAAGGGCCTGCTGCCGGCCGACGGTGCCGGCGACGCGCAGGCCTTCGCGCGCCAGGTGCGCGACAAGGCCTCGGACCTGGTCCTGTCGGCGATGAACTTCATCGGCGTGCCCTACCGCTGGGGCGGCGAGTCGGCGAGCGAGGGCTTCGACTGCAGCGGCTTCACGCGCCATGTGTTCGAGATGAGCCTGGGCCTGGTGCTGCCGCGCCGCGCAAACGAGCAGGCGCGCGACAAGGAGCTGATCAAGGTCGCTCGCAACGAGCTCAAGCCCGGCGACTTGGTCTTCTTCAACACGATGCGACGCGCGTTCTCGCACGTGGGCATCTACGTCGGCGACGGCAAGTTCATCCACGCGCCGCACCGCGGCAGCGAGGTCCGCGTCGACGACATGGACAGCGCGTACTGGCTCAAGCGCTTCAACGGCGCCCGGCGCGCGGTGCAGGAAGCCGTGGGCGCCACCGCGACGCGGCTCACCGAGGCGGCGCCGGCAAGCCCCTGACCCCGGCGCCCCCGGGCGCAGGCGGCACAATCGCCGCATGGGCGAGAACCACATTCCACTGGTCGACCTGCGCTACGCCGCGCAGGTGCCGCGCATCCCCGACGCCCCGCCCGCGCCCGACGGCCTGCTCGTCGACCGCCACGGCCGGCCGCTGCACGACCTGCGCATCTCGGTCACCGATCGTTGCAACTTCCGCTGCAGCTACTGCATGCCCAAGGAAGTCTTCGACAGGCAGTACACCTTCCTGCCGCAGAGCTCGCTGCTCAGCTTCGAGGAGATCACGCGCGTCGCGCGGCTGTTCGTCGCGCATGGCGTCACCAAGCTGCGGCTGACCGGCGGCGAGCCGCTGCTGCGCCGCCATCTCGAAGGCCTGATCGAGCAGCTCGCGACGCTGCGCACCGCCGACGGCGAGCCGCTCGACATCACGCTGACGACGAACGGCTCGCTGCTCGAACGCAAGGCCGAGGCGCTGCATCGCGCCGGACTGCGCCGCGTCACGGTGAGCCTGGACGCGCTCGACGACGCGATCTTCCGGCGCATGAACGACGTCGACTTCCCGGTCGCCGACGTGCTGCGCGGCATCGATGCGGCGCTGCGCGCGGGGCTCGCGCCGATCAAGATCAACATGGTCGTCAAGCGCGGAACGAACGACCATGAGATCGTGCCGCTGGCGCGCCACGTGCGTGACGCCTACGGGCCGGCGGTGATCCTGCGCTTCATCGAGTACATGGACGTCGGCGCGACGAACGGCTGGCGCATGGACGAGGTGCTGCCGTCGGCGCAGGTCGTCGAGCGCCTGTCGGCCGCGTTCGCGCTCGAGCCGCTGCAGCCCAACGCCAGCGGCGAGACCGCGCAGCGCTGGCGCTACCGCGACGGCGGCGGCGAGATCGGCGTCATCAGCAGCGTCACGCAGGCCTTCTGTCTGCCGCGACTGCAACCGCGCCCGCCTGTCCACCGAAGGCAAGCTCTTCCTGTGCCTGTTCGCATCGAAGGGCCACGACCTGCGCGCGCTGCTGCGCGGTGGCTTCTCGGACGAGCAGATCGCGGGCGCGATCGGCCTGATCTGGACCGATCGCGACGACCGCTACTCCGAGCTGCGCAGCGCGCTCCAGGCCAGCCCGTCCGACGGCGCGCGCCGGGTCGAGATGCACTACATCGGCGGCTAGCCGAGCCACCCCCGAAGCGCCTTCGTCGCTCCCCCTCGAGGGGAGCGACGCCGGAAGACCGGCGAAGCCGGATCTCCGGCGTCCGCCGGGCGGGGAAGTCATCGGCCCGAACTGCCGCTGACGCCGCGATTCGCGAGCAGATCGGCGCGTTCGTTGCCGGGGTCGCCGGCATGGCCCTTGACCCAGCGCCAGGTCACGTCGTGGGTCGCGGCCAGCGCGTCCAGTCGCTGCCAGAGCTCGATGTTCTTGACCGGCTTGCGGTCGGCGGTCTTCCAGCCGCGCGCCTTCCAGCCGTGGATCCAGCTCGTGATGCCGTTGCGCACGTACTCGCTGTCAGTGTAGAGCGTCACGTGGCAGCGCTTCTTCAGCGATGCCAGCGCCTCGATCACGGCCGTCAGCTCCATCCGGTTGTTCGTCGTCAGCGGCTCGCCACCCCAGAGCTCCTTCTCGTGCTCGCCGCTCTTGAGCCAGGCGCCCCAGCCTCCCGGACCGGGGTTGCCCTTGCAGGCGCCATCGGTATAGATCACCACCTCGGGCATCAACACTCCAGTTCGGCCGGCTCGCGGTTGGCGATCACGACCGGCGCTGCCTTCAGCTTGCGCCTGTCGTGCCGGACCAGCCCGACCCGGTGCATGCCGCGCACGCGCTTGACCGCGACCAGGAAATAGACCGCGCCGAGCACCGGCCACCAGCGGTCGCCGACGCGGTCCATCCAGCCGAAGCGCTCGAGCCAGGTCGGCGACATCAGCGGCGGCCGGTAGCAGCCGAAGCGCCCGCCCTCGACCTCGAAGCCGAGCAGGTGCAGCCAGTCGCGCAGCCGCCAGTAGCCGATGAACTCGCCCGCGCGCGGCAGGTACAGCGGCGCGTCGCGGCCGAAGCCCATGCCGCGCCGCGCGCGCCCCGCGCGCTGGCGCAGGCCCCACAGGCTGGCCGGGTTGAAGCCCGCGATGACGACCCGGCCCTCGGGCACGAGCACGCGGTCGACTTCGCGCAGCGTGCGGTGCGGGTCGCGTGCCAGCTCGAGCGAATGCGGCAGCACGACGAGGTCGATGCTGTTCTCCGGGAAAGGCAAGGCGTCGAACTCGCAATACAGCGCGATCGGCGCATCGGTGAGCTGGCTCGCGATCAGCTCGTCGCTCGGCGGCGGCAGCGGCAGCACCTCGTGGCCGACGAGCGCGTCACACGCGACCCAACGGTGCGGCATCCGGTTCGCGCGCAGGCCCTCGAGTTCGGGCAGGCCGAGCTGCAGCGCGTGGAAGCCGAAGGCGTCGGCGACCGCATGGTCGAGCCGGTCCTGTTCCCATTCGAGCAACACACGGCCGGGCGCGGTCTGCAGCCAGGATCCCAACTCTATAATCGACTCGTCCCTGGTCATGATGAAACTGGTCGCCCTACCCGCCTTCTCCGACAACTACATCTGGATGCTTCACGACGGCCGACGCGCCGTGGTGGTGGATCCGGGGGACGCGGCACCGGTGCAAGCCGCACTCGAGCACGATGACCTCGTGCTCGCGGCGATTCTAGTGACCCACCATCACCCGGACCATGTCGGCGGCGTCGACGCCTTGCGCGCGCTGCTGAAGGGCCCCGTCTACGGGCCGGCGCGCGAGGCCATCCCGCGCCCTTTCACGCCGCTGGCCGGCGGCGAGCACGTCGACGTGCTCGGGCTGGACTTCGAGGTCATCGACGTCCCCGGCCACACCGCCGGTCACATCGCGTATGCGCAGCGCGGCGGCGCGGCAGCGCCTATCCTGTTCTGCGGCGACACCTTGTTCTCGGCCGGCTGCGGCCGGCTGTTCGAGGGCACGCCGGCGCAGATGGCCGATTCGCTCGCGCGGCTGAACGCGCTGCCCGGCGACACGCAGGTCTGCTGCACGCACGAGTACACACTGTCCAACCTGCGCTTCGCGGCCGCGGTCGAGCCCGGCAATGCCGACATTGCTGCCTACGCCGAGACCTGCCGCCGACTGCGCGAGGCCGGCCGGCCGACGCTGCCGTCGTCGCTGGCCCTCGAGCGCCGCGTCAACCCTTTCCTGCGCTGCTCCGTTCCGGAAGTCGCCGCCGCCGCGCGGTCGCACGACGGCCGGCACGACGCCACGGGCCGCGATGCGGTCGCCACCCTTGCCGCCTTGCGCGAATGGAAGAACCACTACCGATGACGACTGTCCAGCCTTTCGTCCGGCGCCTGTGCGCCCTTGCCACGGTGCTGACGATGGCCGCTTTCGCGGGCTGTGCGAGCCTTCCCGCGGGGCAGGTCGCCACCACGCCGGCCGCGGCGCCACCGGTGGACCTGAGCGCTGCGCCCGCGGTCGCGCCGCCGCAGGCCCAGGCCGAGGCCGAACCCGCCGCCCTGCCGCCGCCGCTGAGCGTCCCGGTGCGCAGCCTGACCGACCCGACGCCCGACCCCGCCCGCACCGACCTCTGGGCCCGGGTGCGCAGCGCCTTCGCGCTGCCCGACATGGACAACGAGCGCGTGCGCAAGTGGGAGCAGTGGTATTCGTCGCGCCCCGACTACGTGCAGCGCATGACCGACCGCGGCGGGCGCTACCTGTTCCACATCGTCGAGGAAGTCCAGCGCCGCGGCATGCCGGTCGAGCTCGCGCTGCTGCCCTTCATCGAGAGCGCATTCAACCCGCAGGCGAAGTCCTCTGCGCGCGCGGTCGGCATGTGGCAGTTCACGCCCGGCACCGGGCGCGATTTCGACCTGACGCAGAACGTCTTCCGCGACGACCGCCGCGACGTGCTCGCGTCGACGCGCGCGGCGCTCGACTACCTGCAGCAGCTGCACGACCAGCTCGGCGACTGGCAGCTCGCGCTCGCGGCCTACAACTGGGGCCAGGGCAACGTGCAGCGTGCGCTGGCCTACAACCGGCGCCACGGTCTGCCGACCGACTACGAGAGCCTGCGCATGCCCGAGGAGACGCGCGACTACTACCCCAAGCTGCAGGCGGTGAAGAACATCATCGAGCACCCGGACCAGTTCGCGATCACGCTGCCGCCGCTGCCCAACCACCCGTTCTTCCAGAGCGTCGCGATCGAGCGCGACATCGACGTCGCGCTCGCCGCGCGCCTCGCCGGCATGCCGCTGCACGATTTCCAGGCCCTGAACCCGCAGATGAACAAGCCGGTGATCCTGGCCGCGGGCACGCCGCAGATCCTGCTGCCCTACGACAACGCGAACCAGTTCTTGCGCGAGCTGGCGCGGCACAAGGGGCCGCTCGCGACCTGGACCGCCTGGGTCGCTCCGAAGACGCTCAAGCCGGCCGACGCCGCGCGCCGCGTCGGCATGTCCGAGTCCGAGCTGCGCGAGGTGAACCTGATCCCGGCGCGCATGCTGGTAAAGGTCGGCTCGACGCTGCTCGTGCCGCGCAGCGCGCACGACAGCGAGGACGTCGACGCGCATGTCGCCGACAACGCGACGATGGTGCTCGCGCCGGACCGGCCGCCGCTGCGCCGCGTCGCACTGCGCGCCGGCAAGCACGGCGACAGCGTGGTTGCCGTCGCGCGCCGCTACCACGTCGCCACCGCGCAGGTGGCCGAATGGAACCGGGTCGCTCCGCATGCGCGCTTCCGGCCCGGGCAGACGATCTTCGTGATGCTGCCGCCGAGCACCCGGCATGTCGCGGTGCGGCGCAGCGCGCATCCGACGAAGATCGTCGCCAAGCGCCACACGGCGCCGGTACGGCGGGTCGCGAAGCGCCACGCGGCACCGCACCTGCGCGTCGCCGCGCACAGGCCGGCCGAGCGCGTCGCGGAGCGCTAAGCGCCCAGGTAGTCGCGCTTGCCCAGTTCGACCCCGGCGTGCCGCAGCAGTGCGTAGGCGGTGGTCGCGTGAAAGTAGAAGTTGGGCAGCACGAAGTGCAGCAGGTAGTCCTGGCCGCTGAAGCGGACCTCGCCCTGACGCATCGCGAGCACGATCTCGCGCTGCTCGCTGCCGTCGACCTGTCCGGCCGGCACCGACTGCACGTAGTCGAGGGTCCTGCGGATGCGCGCGCGCAGCTCGTCCAGCGTGACCTCGGTGTCGTCCCATTTCGGCACGTCCTGGCCGGCGAGCCGCGCGACGCAGCCCTTGGCGCCGTCGCTCGCGATCTGGATCTGCTTGACGAAGGGCAGCATGTCCGGCGCCAGGCGCAGCGCGAGGTAGTTGTTCGGATCGAACTTTCGCGCCTGCGCATGGGCTTCGGCCTTGTCCAGCCACTTCAGCATGTTGCCCAGCATCCGGGCGAAGACCGGCACGCTGGCGGTGTGCATCGAGACGCTCATGGATTGTCTTTCGGTAACAGTTGAACCGGCCCGGATGCTAGCGCCGGCGGCCAAGCGCTGCAGGACGCGGCAGAATGCCGGGCACCGACCATGAACATCATCATCCTCGACGACTACCAGGACGCGGTGCGCAAGCTGCGTTGCGCGGCGCTGCTGGAGCCGCTCAACGCGAAGGTCTTCACGAACACGGTGAAGGGCATCGGCCAGCTGTCGGTGCGGCTGCGCGACGCCGAGGTGCTGGTGCTGATCCGCGAGCGCACGCAGTTCCCGCGCGCGCTGCTCGAGAAGCTGCCCAAGCTGAAGCTGATCTCGCAGACCGGCAAGGTCGGCTCGCATGTCGACGTCGAGGCCTGCACGCGGCTGGGCATCGCGGTCGCCGAGGGCACCGGTTCGCCGGTGGCGCCGGCCGAGCTGACCTGGGCGCTGATCATGGCGTCGATGCGCCGGCTGCCGCAGTACATCGGCAACCTGAAGCATGGCGCGTGGCAGCAGTCGGGGCTGAAGTCGGCGTCGATGCCGCCGAACTTCGGCATCGGCATGGTGCTCGAGCGCAAGACGCTCGGCATCTGGGGCTACGGCCGCATCGGTGCGCTCGTCGCCGGCTACGGCCGCGCGTTCGGCATGAAGGTGCTGGTCTGGGGACGCGAGGCGTCGCGCGCGCGCGCGGTCGCCGACGGCTACCTCGCGGCGTCGTCGCAGGCCGAGTTCTTCGAGCAATGCGACGTGATCAGCCTGCACCTGCGGCTCAACGATGCGACGCGCGCGATCGTCCACCTCGACGACCTGCTGCGCATGAAGCCGACCGCGCTCTTCGTCAACACCTCGCGTGCCGAGCTGGTCGACGAAGGTGCGCTCGTCTCGGCGCTGAACAAGGGCCGGCCCGGGATGGCGGCCGTCGACGTCTTCGAGAGCGAGCCGATCCTGCAGGGCCACCCACTTCTGCGCCTGGAGAATGCGGTCTGCACGCCGCACATCGGCTACGTCGAGCAGGACAGCTACGAGATGTACTTCGGCGCGGCGTTCGAGAACGTCGTCAACTTCGTCAACAAGCAGCCGACGAACATCGTCAACCCCGAGGCGCTGAAGGTGCTGCGGTGAGCACGCGCGCGGCCGGCTGGGCGCTGCTGGCCGGCAACTTCGCGATCGGCTGCGGCGTGATGGTCACCGCCGGCGCGCTCAACGATCTCGTCCGTTCGCTTCACGTGTCGGTCGCGGCGGGCGGCCAGCTGATCACGGTGGCCGCCGTCGTGATGGCCGTCGGCGCGCCGCTGCTCGCCGCCGCCGTGTCCGGCTTGGACCGGCGCCGGCTGCTCACCGCGGCGCTGGTCTGGTACGCGCTCGGCCACGCGCTGAGTGCGCTCGCACCCGGCTACGCCTGGCTGCTGCCGGTGCGCGCCGCGACCGTGCTCGGCGCCGCGGTGTTCACGCCGCAGGCGGCGGCCGCGATGGCGACGCTGGCCGCCCCCGCCGAGCGCGGACGCGCGATCACCTTCATCTCGCGCGATCACCTTCATCTTCCTCGGCTGGTCGCTGTCGTCGGTGATCGGGATGCCGATGCACGCGTGGATCGGCGAGACCTTCGGCTGGGCCGTGGCCTTCGGCGTCGTCGCGCTGCTCAGCGCCGCGGCAGCGCTCGCGGTCTGGCGCGCGCTGCCGGACGGCATCCGCCCTGCGGCGCTGTCGCGCCAGGACTGGCGCGGCACGCTGACGCACCCGCTGCTGATGGGCGTGGTCGGCGTCACCGCGCTCAGCGCCGCCGGCCAGTTCACGCTGTTCTCCTACTTCGCGCCCTACTACCGCCAGGTGCTCGGCGCCGATGCCGCCGGCGTGAGCTTCCTGTTCCTCTGGTTCGGCGCCTTCGGCCTGCTCGGCAACCTGCTGCTGCAGCGGCTGATCGACCGCTGGGGCGCAGCGTGCTGCGCCACCGTCACGCTCGGCGCGATGGCCGCGTCGCTGCTCGCCTGGCCGCTCGCCGCGAGCGTGCCGGCGATGGCATTGCTCGTCACGCCCTGGGCGCTGGGCTGCTTCGCGTCGAACTCGGCCCAGCAGGCGAGGCTGGGCGGCGCGGCGCCGGCGTTGGCGTCGGCACTGATGGCGCTGAACACCTCGGCGATGTACCTCGGCCAGGCGGTCGGCGCGGCCGGCGGCGGCGCCCTCCTCGCGGTGGGCGGCTGGGGCAACCTGAACCTGGCCGCCACCGGCTGGATGCTCGCCGCGATCGCGCTCAGCGCCCTGCTCGCCCCGCGCATGCGCGCGCCCGTCCATGTCTGACCCGACGCTGCGCCCGGGCGCGCCGCGCGACCTGTTCCGCGTCTTCCACCGGATGGCGCTGCAGGGTTTCGGCGGCGTGCTCGCGGTGACGCAGCGCGAGCTCGTCGAGCGCGAACGCTGGCTCACGCGCGAGCAGTTCGTCGAGCACCTCTCGATCGCCCAGGTGCTGCCGGGGCCGAACGTGATCAACCTCGCACTGATGATCGGCGACGGCTTCTTCGGCTGGCGCGGCGCGATGGCCGCGCTCGCGGGGCTGCTGCTCGCGCCGCTCGCGATCGTGCTGTCGCTGGCGACGATCTACGCGCGGCTGTCCACGGTGCCCTTCGTCGCCGGCGCGCTGCGCGGCATGGGCGCGGTGGCCGCCGGGCTCGTGATCGCGACCGCGCTGAAGGTCGTGCCGACGCTGAAGAAGAACCCGATGGGGCTGCCGCTGTCGGCGGCGTTCGCTACCGTGACCTGGGTCGCGATCGGGCTGCTGCACTGGCCGCTGGTGTGGGTCGTGCTCGGCCTGGGCGCGCTCGCGATGGGCATCGCCTGGACCCGGCTGCGCGAGCGATGAACCTGCACCTGCGTTCGATGCTCTGGGGGCCGGTCGGCATCGGCGCGCCAGGGCTGGTCGCGCTGTTCCTGCACTTCCTGCTGCTGTCGCTGCTGGCGGTCGGCGGCGCGATCACGACCGCGCCCGACATGCACCGCTTCGTCGTCAGCGAACGCCACTGGCTCAGCGACGCGCAGTTCACGACCTCGGTCGCGCTCGCGCAGGCGGCACCGGGGCCGAACGTGCTCTTCGTTGCCGTCCTCGGCTGGAACGTCGGCGGGCTGGCCGGCATGTTCGCGACGATGGTCGGCACGCTGCTGCCGTCGACGACGCTCGCGCTGGCCGCGACGCGCTGGGGCAATGCGCGGCGTGACTCGATCGGCGTGCGCGCCTTCACCGCCGGGATGGCGCCGCTGACGATCGGCCTGCTGCTCGCGACCGGCTGGGTGCTTACCGACCCGGCGCGCCACCATGCCGGCGCGATCCTGCTCGTTGCGCTCACCGTGATCGTGATGCTGCGCACCCGGATCAGCCCGATCTGGCCGATCGCCGCCGGCGCGGTGATCGGCGCGCTCGGCTGGGCCGGCTGAGAGCCGGCCCGCTGCGGCCGTTCTCGGGCTCGGCCGCGTCTCGCTTGCGCAAGTTTCAGCGTGAGCCGGTGGCCCGGGGGTGCGTTCTCCGGTCCACGCTCGCGGGCGACCGGCCTGGGTCCACCACGGTGACCTCGTCAACGCCTTCTTCCCGTGCCACGGGGAGCGGCGACCGCGAATGGGCCTTGCGCCCGCACCCCCGGACCACCGTCTCCTGCCACCCCCGAGGGCCGCCCCCTCGAGGCACGCCACCGACGGACTCGCAGGGCGGTGGTGGTCCCCGCGGGCGCAGGGCCCATTCGCGGTCGCCAGGGCGTGAGCACGACGACGGCGGTGTTGAAGCCCCCGGGACAAGCCTGCC